>MDJB01000006.1 GCA_001752465.1 Haemophilus quentini | reverse complement strand
GAATAAAAGATAAGAACCCCAGTTGAAAAGCTGGGGTTTTTGCTTTTTTTTCCTATTCTTTGTAAACTTGTTGCACCGTCGTAAAAAATCTCTCCAGACCAACCGCACTTTAAGAGCAAATGTAATAGCCCCTACATCTACAAATAATAAAGGAAGTATAACTGCTATGCAGTTCGTACTCTTTGCTATTTAGATAGTTGCTATAAATTTAGAACAAGAGAGATCACAATGATGCTGATATGGGAGTTGAAACTTGTTGCAAAAGGTAATTTAAGTAAACCACAATGTTATAAAGATACGTTGGTGTTATATGAAAAATGACAGCAAATTATTGAAAACTTATTACATAATGCCGGTGCTTTAGCTCTTTTCTTTATGGCTTGTTCTGATGATATTCCTATAGTAGAAAAGCCAATTAGAACAATGGAGTATCGTTTGGGACAGTGATATCTATGAAAGCTAATGATATTAATCAGAAAGAAAGGAAAACAAGAAGAAATATACATTGACTTTGTTGTTAAGCTAGATACTGGGCATAAAATTATATTTAAACAATTAGGTGAGTTTAGCTCCTATTATGAAAGTAAGGGGATAAAACATAATTTTAATACTCATCTATAATTTCAGATATTGTATGTATCTTTGGATTTATTACTTAAATTTGCTCTACAAAGAACAATGAAATTAGTATAGGGAATTATACCTATTATCTCTACATTCTTATAGTGATGTAATTGTCTTAATATATCTCCTATATTAACTCTCAATTTGCCGTAAATTGCTTTTCTCTAAAGAATATAGGTACTTATAGTTCCATCTTGTGTAGTAGGCTTTGTCTAGATATAGTTATGATATAGCCCGATTACATTCAATCGGGCTATATTCTAAAATTTCTGAGATAGGCTAAATTTGATATTCCTACCTGTTCCAGAAGCCAATTCGCCTAGATAAGGGTTGTATGCTCGATTGAATAAATTATCCACTGTAATCTTAACATTCATACCTTTAATTTTTTCAGGAGTCCAAGAAAGAAATAAGCTATGTAGGCTATATCCTCTTGAAGCTGGTAATGACCAATATGATGCTTTCGGGTCACCAGATAATGGCGATCGATCTTGTTTTCTTACAAACTCAGCACGCCAACCTACTGTGAGATAATATTTTGGAACATTGAAACCTAAAGTAGCAGTTGCCTTTCTAGGGGGAATTTCTGCAATCCATGTTGAGATTTTACCCCATGGGTTTCTTGGTGAGGTGTCACGTTTTCCTTTTACATAAGAATATGTTAGCTCACCAAATAAATAAGTGGATTGATAATAAGCTTCTAACTCTGCGCCTTGAATAACATAACCTGGCAAATTACGATAATTTCCAATGATTTTAGGACAAACATTATTATTGGTATCTGCAGCATTGCCTACACAATTAACTCCTCTGGTTTTAAATATTTCATTTTTACCACGGTGGTAAAAATAAGTGGCTCTAAATTGAAAGGTATCATCCTCTTGAAATAAATTATTAAGCGTAACAATTCCTCCTCCTCTGGTCTGATTAATCATTTCTTTTTCTAAATTTAAAGAGGTTGCAGGCACAGAAGATTGCTTAAATTGCGTCTCATACTGTTCATCAATAACAGGTGCACGCCAAGTTCTACTAAAATTTGTAAATAAACTTAAATAATGGTTTACATCATAATTTAAACCTAAATAATAAGACCAACCATTATAATTTTTCTGACTATAATTATGCCCCGCAGATATATCATTATATTGTGGTGCTAAATTTTTCTGCCCTATATTATTGATATGGTCATAACGCATCCCTGTACTAAAAATTAAATTCTTCCATGTTATTTGATCTTGTAAATAAAACGCCTGTGTATATTGACGTCCAGAAGGCATATAATAAGGTTGGAAATAGCCATAATTATAGGTTTTATCTTTCATCTTCTCCTTGTGATACATTAAAGTATTTCTTGTGTTTTTTAACCATTGCAAACCAAATAATAGTTCATGCCGAGTACTTTTAATATTAAAAGTACTTGTGTTATTTATATCAAAAGTAAGATCTGAATAAGTTATCCAGCTTTGATTACCGAGTGTACCCAGAAATACAGAAAAGGCTTTTTCGTGGCGAGTATCATTTTGTGTGGTTTTACTGTAGCTGAACTGAGTAGATAAGTTAATCCATGGGTTATTTTCAGGTAGATAGCTGTATTTTAATGTGTAATTTTCATCTTTTTGATCTCGATAAACCAGTTTACGTTTCCAAGCAATATCAGCACCATAGCGCATTATATCATTCGAACTCGGTTTAGGTAGGATATCTCTTTTCGCTGCGAAAGGCTCCCAGCCTTTATGAATACCATAAACACTCGATAATGTGAGTAAATGCTCGGGTGAAATTTGCCAATTTACTTTTATTAATCCAGTTTTTTGATTATTTTTTGAAAAAAGAATTTTGCTCTTATCGGGTCTTTTATAATCACCAGCATTTCTTACAGAACCAAATAATAATAAATCAATATTTTTTTGTTCATTTTGTAAAACTAGTGCAGTACTATAAGTTTTTTGGTTATTATTGCTATTATTTCCATACTTTAAAAAACCACCTATTTTCTGGTTTTCTTGCAAGAAATCCCTAGCATCCTTAGTTTCAAATTTTACCGTTCCAGCAAAACCACCATTACCATATTGAGGAGAATAATTTCCTTTGTCTACTGTTACTCTTCTTAATAATTCAGGCTCAATAAAAATAGAACCCTGTTGGTATTTTTCAAAACTTTTTGTAGCACCATCTAACTGAACTCTAACATCTTCAGCATCGCCCATTCCATTAATATTTAATGTTTGTCCGCCAGGGCGAAACCCACCTGCCATATTCACACCTGGTAAAATATTAATTAAATTCGCTACATTGTCAGCTTGTTGTTGTTCGATATTTTTCTGTTTTAATACTGAACGACCAGGTAGTTTATTATTATCCTCGTCAGTGTTCACAATAATAGGTAATAACTCATCTATATTCGAAGAATTTAGATTTGCTGCTACACTCGGTTGAATACTAGCTCCGATTATTAATAAAAAGACACATTCGTTGATTAAAAAATTTTTGCACATAAACTATAATCTTGACGATAATTATTTGTATTGATTTTTTCTAATTCTAAATAAATGACAATAAAAAACAAGTCTTTGTGTGGTATAGTAATCACTCTAATGAGAAAACTTGAACAAGTTTTGCGCAAAAATTATAGCGGGGTGCTACGGATGAAAGAGAAAAGTGCTTCTTACTAAATTGTTTTATGCAATTCTCACACGGAATTTTAAAAAGGCGGTATTTTTAAAAAATCCTACTGAAGTGGGATTTCTATTGACTATTTTGTCCTTTTTATTACAAAATCTGCATCTCATTCAGCCGAAAAATAGTGATAGGTTTCCGCAACATTAATGTCATTGGTTTGGCGATATACCGCTAAAAAGTCAGTTAATTACATAATTTCTTCTGCCTTTTCATAATCCAACATTCACTGATTCATCATAAGATATAAGATAGAAAAAGTAAGAGAATAAAATGAGCTATCAGTTGATTGACTGGTTTTTTTACTTTTTTGATTTTTTATATTTTTTCAAATAGACTTCATATACTCGTTTTCTAATCTCATCCATTATGCTTAAAAATTTAGACGAAATAACTTCAAGTATTATCGCTGATCCTCAAAATAAAGATTTTACAGAACGTGGAATTTTCCCTTTATTTTCGGCGCCTAAAACAGCCCGAATTAATATTGTAGGTCAAGCTCCGGGATTAAAAGCTGAGCAATCTCGTTTATATTGGAATGATAAAAGTGGTGATCGTCTGCGTAATTGGCTAGGTGTGGATTACGATTATTTTTATAATTCTGGGATATTTGCGGTTCTTCCTATGGATTTTTATTATCCAGGAAAAGGTCAATCTGGTGATTTACCACCTCGTCAAGGTTTCGCAGAAAAATGGCATCCAATGATTTTAGAGCATCTACCTAATATTCAGCTCACTATTCTTATTGGGCAATATGCACAGAAATATTATTTACCTGAAAATAAAGATAATGTAACTGACACTGTTAAAAATTATCGTCAATTCTTACCGCACTTTATGACTCTTGTGCATCCTTCCCCTCGCAACCAGCTTTGGATAATAAAGAATCCTTGGTTTGAAGAACAAGTTATTCCTGAATTACAAATTTTAGTCAAACAGATAATTAATAAAGACTAAGTTTTTCATTTCTTACGCACACATAGTAATAACAATCTCTTTTACTTTATGGATATAATAAAGCCTGTATGTGCAGGCTTTTTTATAACGATAATAATGTTTTAGGAGATTTGATGAAAAATTTCAAATATTTTGCTCAGAGTTATGTGGATTGGGTTATTCGTCTTGGGCGCCTTCGTTTTTCTCTTTTAGGCGTGATGATTCTCGCGGTTTTAGCCCTTTGTACTCAGATTTTATTTAGTCTATTTATTGTTCATCAAATATCTTGGGTAGATATTTTTCGTTCGGTAACTTTTGGCTTACTCACTGCGCCTTTTGTTATTTATTTTTTCACTTTATTGGTCGAAAAACTTGAACATTCTCGTCTTGATCTTTCTAGCTCGGTTAATCGATTGGAAAATGAGGTCGCTGAGCGAATTGCTGCTCAGAAAAAATTATCTCAAGCATTAGAAAAGTTAGAAAAAAATAGCCGTGATAAAAGTACCTTACTTGCCACAATAAGCCATGAATTGCGCACGCCATTGAATGGGATTGTGGGGCTTAGCCAGATTTTACTTGATGATGAATTAGATGATCGCCAGCGTAATTATTTAAAAACTATTAACATAAGTGCGGTCAGTTTAGGCTATATTTTTAGCGATATTATTGATTTGGAAAAAATCGATGCCAGCCGAATTGAATTAAATCGCCAGCCAACAGATTTCCCCGCCTTATTAAACGATATTTATAATTTTGCTAGTTTCCTCGCTAAACAAAAAAATCTTATTTTTTCTTTAGAGCTTGAACCTAATTTGCCTAATTGGTTGAATCTTGATCGTGTGCGCTTGAGCCAAATTTTGTGGAACTTAATTAGTAATGCGGTGAAGTTTACGGATCAGGGAAATATTATTCTGAAAATCCTGAGGAATCAGGATTGTTATCATTTTATTGTGAAAGATACAGGAATGGGGATTTCACCTGAAGAACAAAAACATATTTTTGAAATGTATTATCAAGTGAAAGAAAGTCGTCAGCAAAGTGCGGGTAGCGGAATTGGGCTGGCTATTTCTAAAAATCTCGCTCAGTTAATGGAAGGGGACTTAACGGTTGAAAGTGAGCGAGGAAAGGGCGCTACTTTCCATCTTACTCTCCATGCTCAAGAAATTTCTGAAAAAGAATTCGTTAAGAAAAATATTCCATCCTTGACCATTCTTTTAGTGGAGGATGTTGACCTCAATATTATGGTTGCGAAAACTATTTTAGAAAAACTTGGACATCATGTTGATGTTGCGACAAATGGCAAGCAGGCGATCACTTTATTTGAGAAAAATGTTTACGACATTCTATTGCTAGATATTAAATTACCAGATATGAGTGGTTTTGAAATTGCCCAATATTTGCGAGAGAACTATGAGAACGGTATTTATGATTTTTTACCGCCAATGATTGCTTTTACTGCCAATGTTATGCAAAGCGAGCAAGAATATTTAGAAATGGGCATGGATGGCGTATTACGCAAACCCATTTCAATTAAGGATTTACACCATTGTCTACAGCAATTTTTTGCGGATGAAAGTGAATCTATTATAGAAATGAATGATGATAATGAGCTTTCAGAACAGTTTGATTTAGCGCTGATAGAAACGCTTGGAAAATCCCAAATTTTAGAAAATTTATCTTTATTCAAACAAACGATGCCAAATTATCTGGCTCAATTATCAAAAGATAATATGAAAGAAATAGAAGAGACTGCCCATAAAATTAAAGGCGCAGCGGCATCGGTAGGGTTAAATCATTTACGTCAATTAGCGGATACTTTAGAAAGTGCGGCTAAAAATTCTGATGTTTTTAATTGTGGGGAATTGATTGATGAAATTGGAAATCAGTGGTTAGAAGATGTAGCAGATTTAGCTAAATTTTGTGAACATTAATGAATTTTTATTATGAACAAATAATAGTTACATCCAGCAGAGCAGTTTTTCGGAACAATCTACAGGATGTAATTGTTGATATATTAAACTTTTCCACCAATACCTTTAAATTTTTCTACAAATGCGGATATTTTTTGGAAAACACTCTGTTTTTTAGTGAGGTATTGTGGATTAAGTGGGCTCATTTTAGGAAGCGCCTCATTTAAATCTGTACCTTGTTCACTTGCATATCCACGTTGTAATGACACGTTAATATAACGTTTGGCATCTTCAATATTAAGTCCTTCGGTACTTATCAATTCATTGGCTTCTTGTTGTTGCTCTTTTTGGGCAAATTGGAAGAATGACTCAATAATGCCAGCTTTATCGGCAATGTTATCTAAATCAGTTTGATTAATAAAATCCACAATCAAACTTTCTTTCGCTCGATTTCCAAGGCTGGAGCGGATAATGGCACGAATTTCATCAATAAGCTCAGATTTGTTTTTAGTTTTTTTATTGTGCTCAAATATTAATTCTAAAATGTAATCTAAATTGATTTCTTGGGATTTTAATAAATCCACTTCAAACACCACATCGTCCCAATCAATGGTCGATTTTGCTTTTTCCTCGCCATCTTTTTGACGACGGAGCCAATCCCGAATATCGTTGTAAGTCGAACGGTAATTCTGAATGCTACGTTCGCTTGGCATATCAATTGGTTGTATTTCAGAAAAAGCTTCATCTGTTAAATAATATTTTTCTTTAAAGGCTTCAACGGCTTTTGCATCGCTGGTATCGAGCGATTGAAATGCTTGTAAAGCAGCGAACTCATCATAGTTTTGCAGAATATTTTCAACTCGCAAATATTCACCAAATAATTTTACAAAGTTTTTCTTGTCTTTTTCTGTTTGAATTACATCTGGATCAGGGAAGCGTTCTTGCAATTCAGCAATAACCTCTAAATACCCTCGACGGGCGACACCTGCATCGGTAAAGCCTTCCATATATTCTTGGTAACTTTTTTCTAATACGATATTGCGCGTATTGGATTTACCGAAAAGGGTAATCGCATCAATGGTATCTTGTTCTAAATCGCGGAAAGTGACGATATTGCCAAAACTTTTGGTGCTGTTGTAAATGCGGTTTGTACGAGAGTAAGCTTGAATCAAACCATGGTAACGTAAGTTTTTATCTACAAATAACGTGTTTAAGGTTGGGGCATCAAAACCGGTTAAAAACATTCCAACGACAATCAATAAATCCACTTCTTTGTTTTTGACACGTTTGGCGAGATCACGATAGTAGTTTTGGAACGATTTCGCATCCACATCATAATTGGTAGCAAAATAGCCGTTGTAATCATCAATGGCAGATTTTAAAAATTCCTTAGCCGAGGAGTTCATCGCTTCCACTTCAAAACTTTCATCGACAATATCGCCAATCGCATCTTGCTCTTCATTAGTGGCAAACGAAAAGATTGTTGCAATTTTAAATGGATTTTTGACCGCACTTTGTAACTGTTTAAAAGTTTGATAATAAGCTTTAGCAGCATCTACGCTACTTACTGCAAACATCGCATTAAATCCATTATTACCAGCATTAAAGCGATGGGTCTTTTGTTTGAAATTATCTAAAACATATTGTGCAATTTGCTCGATGCGTTTAGGTTGTAAAAAGGCTTGTTTCTTCTCAAGTGCGGTCAGTTTTTCAAGATTTTTTTCGGTTTCAATACTCTTAAATTGCGGGCGAACATCATTGTAATCTACTTTAAATTTCAGCACTTTTTCGTCACGAATCGCATCGGTGATAATGTAAGAGTGAAGTTCGATGCCAAAAACACTGGCTGTAGTTTCGGCACCTAATGCGTTAGTTGGAAAAATAGGCGTGCCAGTAAAACCAAATTGATAGTATTTTTTAAATTTTCTCGTTAGATTTTTTTGCGCTTCACCAAATTGAGAACGATGACATTCATCAAAGATAAAGACAACCTGTTTATCGTAAATTGGCAATTTATCTTCCGATTTCATCAGGTTATTAAGTTTTTGAATCGTAGTAACAATAATTTTGTTATCGTCTTTTTCGATATTGCGTTTTAGCCCAGCCGTACTTTCCGAACCATTCACACTATCTGGTGAAAAACGCTGGTATTCTTTCATAGTTTGATAGTCCAAATCCTTTCTATCAACCACGAAGAATACTTTTTCAATAAAGTCTAATTCCGTTGCAAGGCGTGCGGCTTTAAAGCTAGTGAGCGTTTTTCCTGAACCGGTGGTGTGCCAAATATAGCCTCCGCTTTCTTTATTGCTCCAATTTTTAGCCAAATAAGAACTTTTGATTTTCCATAAAATACGCTCAGTGGCGGCAATTTGATACGGGCGCATAATCAATAGGGTATCGGAAACATCAAACACGCAGTAATTTACCAATACATTGAGCAGGGTATGTTTTTGCAAGAAGGTCGCGGTAAAATCTTTTAAATCTTTAATCAGAGTATTTTTTGCCGTTGCCCAATTCATTGTGAAGTCGTAGCTGTTCTTATCGCGTTTGGTGGTATTAGCAAAATAGCGAGTATCTGTGCCATTAGAAATGACAAAAATCTGAATATATTTAAAGAGAGAATTTTCTTTATTGAAGCTTTCTTTGCTGTAGCGATGAATTTGATTAAAGGCTTCACGAATGGCTACACCGCGTTTTTTCAATTCAATATGTACAAGGGGTAAACCATTCACCAAAATTGTCACATCATAACGATTGTCATAGCTGCCGGTTTGTTCAAATTGATTGATAACTTGCAGGGCGTTATTGGCAAGATTTTTCTTATCAAGCAAATAAATATTCTGAATGTGTCCATTATCAAACACAAAATCATAAATATAGTCATCATGAATTTTACGGGTTTTCTCAATCAGACTATCGCTCGGTTTATCCAAATATTCCTCTAAAAAACGTTGCCATTCAACATCGGAGAAAACCACGTTATTCAACCGTTGTAATTGAATGCGTAAATTTTTAACCAGTTCATCGTGATTATTAAGCCCTTGTAAATACTCATAACCTTGCGCCTGTAAATCACGAATAAATTCACGCTCAAGGCTCCCTTCCGTTTGGTAACCAGCGTTAGGCTCTTCCACAAATTTATTATATTGATCTAAAACGATAAAATTATTGGATTCAGCGATGGTTTTGTATTAGGTCATGAATGGCTCCTTAGTATATTTTTCAGTTATGCAGTAATACTGAATAACTTGAGTTATTATAAGTTATTGAATAATAATCTCATTTTTGTTGAATATATTTTCCAGTCGTAATTTTTATAGTTTAAATATTAATCAAGAAAACTTTAGTTTTAACTAAAGAACTTGACCTCGGATCCATATTTTTATACTATGCGTGCCAACAGTTCCCCTGGCTTTGCCAACTCAAGTGGTTGGATTCACAAGGCTAGGGGCCATTTTTTCCATAGATTCCATTCTTTTAGGTCAATAACTAATCCTGTATCTCTTATTGAAATTGCATTATTTTGCACCTTAGGAAATTCATCAAGAACCGCTAAAAAACGTTCTCCCCACGTTGAATTTGGACAAATAATATCTAACATTCTTTTCATTAAACAAAAATATACGAATACTTGTTTCGTTGAAAGCATTTTCCACTGTGGGTCATTTAGCCCTTTTAATGTTGCATTTACAGGAATAGAACGATTCCATAATCTGCTATGATGTGCAGAAATGTTGCGAATGATGTTAAAAGCGTGAAGATGCGTTTGTAAATGTCTTCCACTTTTTAAATGATATATTTTAGCAATATTGTCTTTATCTTCTTTTTTCATCCCACTATAAAGTTTTGACATTGTGCCAAAATCCCAAACTTCACAGCATACCCAAATAGGTAGATCTTCGTATTGTTCTAAATGATGTTTTACAAAACTTGTTTTTCCTTCTCGGCGAATTAAACTATCAAGCTTATCTAACCATTCTGAATGTCGGAAATTAGAATCAAAAAATTCACTTTTTTTGTGGGCGAGCGGATGATATTTTCCTAATTGATAAGCAATATTCACACGCATAGCGATTTCAATTCTTTCTAAAGCATCAAGTGCTAATTGTCGTAATTTTTTATCAAAAAGGTAAAGTTGTTTTATATCAGTAAAAGATGTATTTTCAATAAAGCGGTCTAATTTTTTCTCAGGATTACAAATATCTATTTGGCGAAAAGGGTAAAGATAGCCACTAACACGATAATATCCAATTGTTTTTAAATAACCTAAGGATTTTAAGTCATTCTCAATAACAAGCCCACGTGTTTTTAATTGCGAGAGTTGGTCATCAAAACTTTTCCATTCTTTTAATGTTTTTGGCATATTTTCTTATTGTTTAAAATTTAGTAATAATTCTCTGTAATACTCATACTGCTTGTGGTTTTGTTCAATCGCCAAAGGTAAGCCTTCGGTGATGGAATGGGTTAAGGTTTCAAATTTATCTAGGATTGAAACGATGCGTTGTTGTTCTTCGAGTGAGGGAACATTTATCTCCATTGATTTTAATTGTCCAGCTGTAATAAGTGGTTGCCCTGCACCCTTTGCATATTGATTTAACTTTATATTAACCAAAGTATGATAAAGAAACTTAAGATCAATATTCTCATTATTTTGAACAATTAAGGTATTGTCCGAAACATCATATTCCCCTTTAGCGATATGAACATAGCCAGCATTAGCACCAACACGAGCAATCAAAATTTGTTCATTAGAAAATTCTTTTTTGTTGGTTTTCCCAATAATTCCAGTTGATCCATAAATTGGATACAGCCCGTTATCATTTCTCTCTTTATTTTTGCCAGAGAAGATATTGATACATACATCAATAAGTTTCTTCTTCCCCCCCCCCCCCGAATTTAATTGTTCTAAACTATCAAAAGATAATAATTTTTCTCGATAGTATTCATATTGCTTCTGGCGTAGTATAAGCTCGCTGGTAAGCTCGCTGGTAAGTGCTGTCAATGCGTCCAAAATTTTTACGATTTCGGTTTGGACGGGGAGTGGGGGGATGGGGATTAGGATTTTTTCCATCTGGTGGCTCATTAGTTTGGGATTTCCCATACCTGAATAAACATGATTCTTTGCTTCAATTGAAAGCCAATAAAATAAAAATTTATAGTTTAGTTCTAGGTTATTTTGAATTTTTATCAAACCACAAACATTTGTGATTGAGAATTTTCCTGACCGATAAAATACTGTTCCTGCATTAGCACCATCAGTAGTCCAACTAACAAATTCTCCATCAAAGTCGAATGAATTTATTTTTCCAATTTCACCATTATTTACAGTTTGAGAACTATATACCGGATAATCTCCTAAATTATTAGCTAAATACTCCTTTGATATAACTCTCCCTCTTGTCAAAGAGGCTACTTTAATTAAAGGCTTCCACTCAACCTCAGCCCCATCCAATAATTTTTCTAAAAAAGTGCGGTTGTTTTTCATGGTGTTTTACCCCTCAATCTCCGCCACAATCTTGTCAATTTCTGCACGCAAGCGGTCGATATTAGCAACAGTTTGTTTAATTTCAGCGTTGAGTTTATCGATATCAATCACCTCTCGGGTGTCTTTTTGTTCCACATAAGAACTCACCGCAAGGTTGTAGTCATTTTTAACGATGTCTTCAAAGGACACGGATTTGGCTAAATGCGGTACATCTTCTTTATCGGCAAACAATTTGAGAATTTGCTCAATATGTTCCTCTTCTAAAATGTTGTTATTGGTGGCGGATTTAAATAAACCGCTAGCATCAATAAATTGGGTTTGAGTATCGGGTTTATGTTTGGAAAGCACCAAAATATTCACTGCAATACTGGTGCCAAAAAATAGATTTGGCGCTAAGGCAATTATCGTTTCCACATAGTTATTATCCACCAAATATTGACGAATTTTTTGCTCCGCACCGCCGCGATAAAAAATGCCAGGAAAGGAGACAATCGCGGCGCGACCTTTTGCCGAAAGATAACTTAACGCATGCAAAATAAAGGCAAAGTCCGCTTTGGATTTTGGTGCAAGCACGCCAGCGGGGGCAAAGCGTTCATCGTTAATTAACGTCGGATCGTCTGAGCCAATCCATTTCACTGAGTAAGGCGGGTTAGAGACAATAGCATCGAAGGGTTTATCCTCACCAAATTGAGGATTCATTAAGGTGTTGCCAAGGGTGATATCAAACTTGTCATAGTTGATGTTATGCAAAAACATGTTCATACGGGCAAGGTTGTATGTGGTGTGATTAATTTCTTGCCCGAAGAATCCTTCTTCAATGATGTGTTCATCAAATGGTTTTTTGGCTTGCAACAATAAAGAACCTGAACCTGCTGCCGGGTCATAAATTTTATTGACCTTGTCTTGTCCATATAAAGCCAGTCGAGCAATCAGCTTGGAAACGCATTGTGGTGTAAAGAACTCGCCTCCCGATTTACCAGCATTAGCAGCATAGTTGGAAATTAAAAACTCGTAAGCATCACCGAATAAATCAATATGATTATCTTCAAAGTCACCAAAATCTAACTCGGCAACGCCTTTTAATACGGCTGCTAGGCGGCTGTTTTTATTGGCAACGGTATTACCTAGGCGGTTGCTGGTGGTATCAAAATCAGCAAATAAGCCTTTGATATCCTGTTCGGAAGGGAAGCCAGTAGCGGAGTTTTCGATATCTGTAAAAATGCTTTTTAGATCTGTATTTAAATTCGGATTAGTGTTGGCTGTTGCGACGACATTTTTAAATAGCTGGCTTGGGTAAATAAAATAGCCTTTTGCTTTGATGGTGTCTTCTTTGATGGCAGCAATAATAGGGTTGTCATCATTAAAAGCGGAATAATCAACGCTATCATCTCCACCTTTAATATAGTTGGCAAAATTTTCACTGATAAAACGATAGAAAAGTGTACCCAAAACATACTGTTTAAAATCCCAACCATCTACGGAACCGCGTACATCATTAGCGATTTGCCAAATGCGTCGTTGAAGTTCAGCGCGTTGTTGCATTGCTATTGTCATAAAATCCTCAAAATATTTTATGTAATGAGTTAAATAAAGATGTGAAAAATTATACAGGAAATTAGTCTATTCTGCGTGAATTTCTATGAGTTTATCTTGCTGCTATTTGTAAAAATAATGTCTCGTTTGCAGTTTGTCTTGATAAAGTGCAGTTGAAATTTGCAATGTTTTTATAAAGGGCTTTTTTAGCGGAAAATATTTGAGAAAGGGCATGTTGTGCATGCCCTATAGTTTGGTGTATTAGTTCATAATTCCTTTATGTCTTAACAACGCATCTAATTGCGGTTCACGACCACGGAAGCGTTTGAAGAGTTCCATTGGTTCTTCTGAGCCACCACGCGTGAGAATTTCATCCAGGAATGACTTGCCGGTGATTGGGTTGAAAATACCTTCTTCTTCAAAGCGTGAATAAGCATCAGCCGATAACACTTCTGCCCATAAATAGCTGTAATAACCTGCGGCGTAGCCCCCGGCAAAAATATGGCTGAAGCTGTGCGGGGTTCTTGCCCAATCTACGCCTTTTATGACGGCAACTTGTGATTTCACCGCTTTAAGTGTTTCTAATATTTGATTGTTTTTTTCCGCATCAAAGGTGTGATGCAAACGGAAATCAAAAATACCAAATTCAAGCTGGCGCAAGATAAACATCGCGGCTTGGAAATTTTTTGCTTTTAATAATTGCGTGAGTTTTTCTTTTGGTAACGGTTCGCCTGTTTCGTAATGCCCTGAAATAAACGCTAAAGCCTCTTCTTCCCAGCACCAGTTTTCCATAAATTGACTTGGTAATTCCACTGCGTCCCAAGGCACACCGTTAATTCCCGCCACATCGGAGACATCAATTTGTGTGAGCATATGATGAATGCCGTGACCAAATTCGTGGAATAGCGTGGTGACTTCATCATGTGTAAATAACGCTGGTTTATTACCGATAGGGGCGTTGAAGTTGCAAGTTAAATAAGCCACAGGAGTTTGAATGCCGCCATCCAGTTTACGTTTGCGCCCAATACAATCATCCATCCACGCGCCACCACGTTTATGTTCGCGTGCATATAAATCAAGATAGAAACTGCCACGGAGTTGATCGTTTTCATCAATTAAATCAAAGAAGCGCACATCTTTATGCCAAGTATCCACGCCTTTGCGTTCGACCGCACGAATATTGAAAATGCGTTTAATCAATTCAAACAGTCCTGAAATCACGCGGTTTTCAGGAAAATATGGACGAAGTTCTTCATCATTAATGGCGTATAAATGTTGTTTTTGTTTTTCGCTGTAAAAACTAATATCCCAGGGCGCAAGTTCAGTGACACCAAATTCTTTTTCACAGTAATCTTTCAATTCTTGTAATTCTTTTTCGCCTTGTGGTTTAGCACGTTCGGCAAGATGATCTAAGAAATCAAGCACTTGTTGTGGATTTTCTGCCATTTTGGTGGCAAGTGAAAGTTCGGTGTAAGCATTAAAACCGAGTAATTTCGCCAATTCCACGCGTAATGTAAGAATTTCTTTCATGACTTTACTGTTGTCCCATTTGCCAGCATTAGGGCCTTGCTCTGAGGCGCGTGTCGCGTAAGCACGGTACATTTCTTCACGCAATGCTCGATTTTCACAGTAAGTCATCACAGGCAAATAACTTGGGATTTCTAACGTAAAACGATAGCCTTTTAATCCTTTACTTTCGGCAGATTGTTGAGCCGCTTGTAGTGCGGATTCAGGTAAGCCAGCAATTTCTGCTTCGTTTTCAATGAGTTTTTCCCAACCCATGGTGGCATCTAATACGTTATTGCTAAATTGTGAATTTAATTCCGATAAGCGCGCCACAATTTCGCCATAACGTTGTTGTTTATCTTCTGAAAGCCCGATGCCTGAAAGTTCAAAATCACGCAGTGAATTTTCAATAGCTTTCTTTTGCGCAATAGAATAGTCCGCAAATTCAGCGCTGTTTTTTAATGCTAAATAGGCATTATAAAGCCCTTTATGCTGACCAACCCAAGTGCTGTATTCAGAAAGTAAAGGCAAGCACGCTTGATAGGCTTCACGTAATTCAGTGCTATTTTTTACTGAATTGAGATGAGAAACGGGTGACCAAGCACGATTTAAGCGATCATTGGTTTCCGTTAAAGGCAAAATGAAGTTTTCCCAAGTAAAGTGCGGTTGTTTTAACACTTGTTCTATCGTATTGCGACAATCTTGAATTAATTTTTCAACAGCTGGTTGAATATGTTCTGGCTTGATTTGTGAAAATGGCGGTAAGCCTTGAATGTTAAGTAATGGATTTGACATAGACATAAATGTTCCTTTTTTGAAAACTACTTTTTATGTGACGGCAAATTCTATAATATCAAGGTTGAAAAATCTAAAAAATCAGTAATAATGGTTCGCATTTTCTTTTTATTAGGAACATTATGAAGTTTATTTACATTGTTTTAGGTTTTCTTTCTCTTGCACTTGGCATCATTGGAATTTTCCTTCCTATTTTACCGACCACGCCTTTTTTATTACTTACTTTATTTTTCTTTGCAAAAGGTTCCAAACGCTTAGAACAATGGTTTTTAGGCACAGGTATTTATCAAAAACATCTTAAGTCTTTTAATGAAAATCGATCATTAAAGAAAAATACCAAAATTTATATTTTGAGTTTTTCGACCACAATGTTACTTATTGGTTTTTATTTCACGCCAAGCGTAATAGGGCGTAGCGTTATTGCTGCATTGATTTGTATTAAGTATTGGTTCTTCTTGTTTTGGATTAAAACTGAAAATGAATAATTTTCTAGCTTTGTGCCAGCGAAGTACGGTTATTTTTTCCATTATTTTTACGGTGGTAGCTTGTGATAAATTGGATAATCCCAAGACTGTTTTGCCACAAGTTGAGGCACCGAAAAATACTCAATTGGAATCTAACCGAGCTGAATTAAAACGCGGTGTTTATGGCGATCTTACTTTGCAACCTTGGCAAGCACAAAGCGAAGAACAAACGCAATTATTACGCGATCTGTTTGAAGGTTTAACGGCTTATGATGCGCAAGGTAATCTTATTCCTGCCGTAGCAGAAAGCTGGCAAACTAAAGATAATAAAACATGGATTGTCACTTTGCGTGAAAATGCCAAATGGTCAAATGGTGAAGCTGTGACTGCTTCTGATTTTGTACAATCTTGGCAAGCTCTTTCCCAATCTGAAAGTCCACTTAAAAATTATTTGGCTTTCATGAATCTGAAAAATGCGAAGGCAGTATTGGAAAAGGCGCTAACTGTTGAATCGCTTGGATTATTCGCCGAAAATGACCGCACTTTACGCATTGAGTTAGATAAAGCATCGTCATATTTACCTTCTATGTTGGCGCATATCAGCCTTTTGCCTCGCTATACGAAATCGACTGAAACCCTTATCAGCAATGGTGCCTATCAGTTACACAGTCAGGCTGAAAATCAGTACATTTTAACAGCCAATCCTTATTATTGGGCAAAAGAAAAAGTAATATTTCAGCAAGTGAAGTATCAAAAAATTACAGCAGATGCAGATTTGTCCGATTTTGATGTGGTATTGAATCCGAAAAAAACTGATCAGAATATCCAAGATTATCCGCAACTTTGTACTTACTTCTATGAGTTTAATCTTGCCGATCCTATGTTGCAAAAAAGTGCGGTAAGAAAAGCGATTGCTTCGATGGTTTCTACGAAAAATTTGGTTGCCGATATTACCCATCTTCATCCAAGTAATACTTTTTTGCCTAAATCTATGCTAGGTGAGCAAGAATCTGTTTGGGAGCCCGTTGTTGCAGAACAGCTTCTTTCCAAAAATCAAATTAGTGAAACTCACCCGTTGAAATTACGCATTCGTTATGATGATTCGTCTCTGAATCAAACCATTGCAACGCGATTAAATCGCCAATTATCGCAATCAGATTTATTACGAGTTGAAAATCAAGGAATGAGTTGGCAAGAATTGCAAACAGCTCGCACAAAAGGCGATTTTCAATTAATTCGATCTGGCTGGTGTGCTGATTTTAATGATCCTGTCGCTTTCTTAAATTTGTTTTATTCAAAAAGCCCTGATAACAAAAATGGCTATAAAAATGCAGAATTTGATCGTTTATTTGAAAGTGCAATGACGACAACATCCGAAAAAGTGCGGTTAGAAAATTACGCGAAATTAAAAGGGATAGTTCAACAAGAATATTTAGTATTACCCATTTTTCAATATAGTATGCCAGTTTATCTCGCGCCAAGTATAATGGGCGCACAAGTAAATTCTGTTGGAACTATTTATAGTAAAGATTTGTGGCGAAAGGTTAAAAATTAGTAATCGCGCTTGCAATTAAGGAGATAATTCTTTAAGATTGGAGGCATTGGGGACAACTCCGACATCGTCCCCGTAGCGATTATCTTAGATAACTGCACCAGAACAGCTAACTAAACAACAGATAATCAAGAAAATGAAAAAGAGCGTTTTTTTCATTTTACTTACTCCTGATAAGCCCCGATCTTTGGAATACGAGACGGGGTTTCTCGTTTTTAGCAATATGCTAAAAAATCTTTTGATTATTCCATGGCATAAAGTTTAAATAAAAAAGCCACACTGTTCAATATAACAGTATGGCTTTTTTTACATGTATTATTTTATTAAATAATCTCTTCTTGGCAATGTGGACAGGTCATTAAATGTTGTTCATCATTGTTATGCACAATGTAATGCCCCATTTTTTTCGCTTTGGTATCAAGATATTTTGTGTTGTAGCGGTTTTCTCCCACATTAAGAGGAACTCGTTCAACCACGTTGATACCAGCTTTTTTCATGGTTTCTACTTTTTCTGGGTTGTTGGTCATCAAGCGAACTTTTTTTACACCAAGTAGCTCGAACATATCGGCACAGACTTCGAAGTTACGTTCATCTGCTTTGAAGCCTAAAGCAAGATTGGCTTCAATCGTATCCATTCCTTTATCTTGTAAAGAATATGCTCGGATTTTATTAATCAAACCAATTCCGCGGCCCTCTTCACGATGATAAATTAAGACACCACGACTTTCTTCTTGAATTTGTTTTAATGCTGTCGCCAGTTGGAACCCACAATCGCATTTTAAGCTGTGAAGTGCATCGCCAGTTAAACATTCAGAATGGATGCGTGCTAACACAGGTTCATCAACATTAGAAATATCACCCATTATTAAAGCTACATGTTCTTTTTTGGTATCTGGAAATTCAAATCCCACCATTCTGAAAATACCATATTCAGTAGGTAAATTGGCTTGCGCAACTAGCTGAATTTTTGCCATAAAGTGATCCTTATTCGTAGTCATTTCTGTTAGAATGCGCGCATTATTTTTTATTATTAAGGGGCGAGCATGTTTAAAAGGTTGTCATTATATACGTTATTACTTTGTCTTGTACCATTTTTTATTTGGGGTATTTCCTATCAGTGGCATGGCAATAGCCAATTAACTGAAGCTGATTATTGGCTTTATTTGCTCACTGAAACGGGTAGTGTACCTTATGCGTTGATCACCTGTGTGTTGTTTACGCTTTTGTTCGCGTTTTTATTTAAAAACCCAAAACAATGGCTATTAGGCGTAATTGTGATGGGGATTTCAGTTATTGCCACTCAAGCAGCAAAAACGGGGGCAAAAGCATTGTTTGAAGAACCTCGTCCGTTCACCGTTTATCTAGCTGAGCAAACTCATTCAACGCCTGAAAACTTTTATAAAAATGACTGCACTTTGCGTGCAGAAATCGCTAAGGATTTTTATTCGATGGATGCTATCACACCAGCTTGGTTAGTTCATCATTATGAAAATGAAACAGGGTATTCGTTTCCCTCAGGACATACGATTTTTGCAGCAACTTGGCTGATGCTTGCTGTTGGCTTTACTCAATTATTAGGTAACCGTTCTTTTAAAGCAAAATTGCTGGTGGCGGGCATTGCGGTGTGGGGCTTATTGATGTTGATTAGCCGTGTACGATTAGGCATGCATTACCCAATAGATTTATTAGTCGCGACATTGCTGGCATGGTTGATTAATAGCATTATTTTTGCCTTTTTAAAGAAAAAGGCGATCTTCGTCATAAAATAATGATTTAAGTGTGGTTAAAATTTTGGCTAATTTTAACCGCACTTCTTTATAAAGGAGCAGATTATGTATTATGGTTTAGATATTGGTGGCACGAAAATAGAGCTTGCCGTATTCAATGAAAAATTAGAAAAATTATATTCTGAACGGGTACCAACACCTAAAACTGACTATGAGGAATGGCTTAATACGATTGTGGATTTAGTGAATCGTGCTGATGAAAAGTTTGGTGAGGTGGGCACCGTAGGTTTGGGCGTACCTGGTTTTGTGAATCAACAAACTGGATTAGCCGAAATTACTAATATTCGTGTGGCAGATAATAAACCAATTTTACGCGATTTGTCTGTGCGTTTAGGCCGTGAAGTGCGGGCAGAAAATGACGCAAATTGTTTTGCGTTATCTGAAGCATGGGATGCGGAAAATCAGCAATATCCGACTGTACTTGGTTTAATTCTTGGAACTGGTTTTGGTGGTGGCTTTGTTTTAAACGGTAAAGTTCATTCAGGTCAAGTGGGAATAGCGGGAGAGCTTGGCCATTTACAACTAAATTATCATGCCTTGAAATTATTGGGATGGGATAAGGCCCCAATTTATCAATGCGGTTGTGGCAACAAGGCTTGTTTGGATAATTATCTGTCTGGTCGCGGTTTTGAAATGCTTTATCAAGATTTGAAAGGCGAAACATTATCTGCTCGTGAAATTATTTATTTGTTCTATCAAGGTAATGAAAGTGCGGTAGATTTTGTGAATCTTTTTGTTGAGTTGGCGGCGATTTCTATTGGCAATATCATTACGGCATTTGATCCGCATATGGTTGTGTTAGGTGGTGGATTATCTAATTTTGACTATCTTTATGAGGCCTTACCAAAAGCACTCCCGCCTCATTTAA
The DNA here is from genome assembly GCA_001752465.1 of Haemophilus quentini. Classification (GTDB taxonomy): domain Bacteria; phylum Pseudomonadota; class Gammaproteobacteria; order Enterobacterales; family Pasteurellaceae; genus Haemophilus; species Haemophilus quentini. The sequence goes on along the minus strand of MDJB01000006.1, from coordinate 37,688 downwards.
TGCGGACAGCAAAAGTTCCGCCAATTAAAAAAGCAAAACACGGCGATTCCGGTGGTGTGCGTGGTGCGGCAGCGTTGTTTTTAACCAAATAATTCAACAAACTAGTGGGCGTGTTCAAATAATACGCCCTTTATTTTTGAAAAATATTTAGAATATTCTAAAATTATTAGATTTTTTCTTGTTTGTGTTTCTTTTCTTTAGTGAAATTATTAAAAAATCTCGCCTTTTCATTAAAAACCCATACAATCAAATTATTTATCGCTTGAGGGATGATTATGGAATTTGAATTTTCAAAAATGTTAGAAGAAGTGCTAACTTGGATAGTCGCACACCTTGATGGACCTTTATGGGATGCCACAATTATTATTTTGCTTGGGACTGGTCTATTTTTTACCATTACAACAGGATTTGTTCAGTTCCGTTTATTCCCAGCAAGCCTTCGTGAAATGTGGTTTGGTCGTGCGGTGGAGGGCAGTTCGTTAACACCTTTTCAAGCGTTTACGACAGGTCTTGCGAGCCGCGTTGGTGTGGGTAACATTGGTGGGGTTGCAACGGCAATCGCCTTGGGAGGCGAAGGCGCAGTGTTTTGGATGTGGGTAACGGCATTTATTGGTATGTCGAGTGCTTTCGCTGAATCTACCCTTGCTCAATTATTTAAAATTCAAGATAAAGATGGCTCATTCCGTGGTGGTCCCGCTTATTATATTGTGCAAGGTTTAAAATCACGTTGTATGGCGGTGGCTTTTGCACTTGCATTAATTTTTACATTTGGTTTCGCATTTAATTCTGTGCAGGCTAACTCCATTGTGGAAGCAACCAGCAATGCGTGGAATTGGAAAGGGGAATATGTCGGTATTTCATTAGTAATTTTGACCGCACTTATTATTTTCGGTGGCGTTAAGCGTATTGCGATTATTTCGAGTAGTCTGGTTCCAATGATGGCGCTTTTCTATTTGATTATGGCGGTGATTATTCTTGGCATGCATATTGATATGATCCCTTCCGTGATTCATCGTATCATTCAAAGTGCATTTAGTTTTGATGCTGCAGCTGGCGGAATGTTTGGTGCTCTGGTATCAAAAGCAATGATGATGGGAATTAAACGCGGACTATTCTCTAACGAGGCTGGTATGGGTTCTGCGCCTAATGCGGCAGCGGCAGCTCACGTTAAGCATCCTGTTAGTCAAGGCTTAGTACAGATGTTGGGTGTGTTTGTTGATACCATGATTGTTTGTTCTTGTACTGCCGTGATTATTTTGCTTTCAAATAATTATGGTAGCGAAACGCTAAAAAGTATTTCACTTACGCAAAATGCCTTGCAATACCACATAGGCGAATTTGGGATGCATTTCCTAGCGTTTATCTTATTGTTATTCGCTTATTCTTCTATTATTGGCAACTATGCTTATGCGGAAAGCAATATCCGTTTTATCAAAAATAAACCTTGGTTTGTATTTTTGTTCCGTTTAATGGTGCTATTCTTCGTGTATTTTGGTTCGGTTCGTTCAGGCAATGTGGTCTGGAATTTCGCAGATACGGTAATGGCAGTCATGGCAATCATTAACTTGATCGCAATTTTGATGTTGTCGCCAATCGTATGGAAATTGATGAAGGATTATCAACGCCAGCTTAAAGAAGGAAAAACACCAGAGTTTAAAATTGACGACCACCCTGAATTGCGTAAGAAAATATTTGATTCCCGCATTTGGAAATAAGTATGAAATGGCTAGAAAGAAATTTTTAGCCATTTTTAGTTTATTATATATTGCGTTTTATCATTAATATTGTGATAAATTGAAAATAATCCCCGATAGCTATTGTTCTACGTGGGTAAAAAGGGTATATTCCGACCCAAATTTTTTCTTTTCTACAGAACGGAGTTTATTATGTTTGGTTTATCCCCTGCTCAAATGATTATCTTATTAGTGGTCATTTTATTGGTTTTTGGTACGAAAAAATTAAGAAATGCGGGTTCAGATCTTGGCGCAGCAGTGAAAGGCTTTAAGAAAGCAATGCAAGATGACGAAAAAGCAAAAGATGCAGAATTTAAGTCTATTGACAATAATGCAACATCTGCAAAAACTGAAACTACAAAAGAGAAAGAACAGGCTTAATCCGTGTTTGATATTGGTTTTTCAGAACTTGTGTTGTTAATGGTGGTTGGTCTAGTTGTTCTAGGGCCGAAGCGTTTGCCTGTCGCTATTCGCACAGTGATGGGCTGGGTGAAAACGATTCGTGGTTTAGCTGCCAATGTGCAAAATGAGTTGAAACAAGAACTAAAATTGCAAGAATTACAGGATAGTATCAAAAAAGCTGAATCTTTAAACTTACAAACCCTTTCACCAGAATTGAGTAAAACGGTAGAAGAATTAAAAGCTCAAGCAGATAAAATGAAAGCAGAGCTAGAAGATAAAGCGGCTCAAGCTGGTACAACAGTGGAAGAGCAAATTAAAGAAATTAAAAGTGCGGCTGAAAATGTAGAAAAGCCTCAAAATGTAGCATTAACTGAGGATTCTACAGAAACTTTACCTGAAGCAGAAAAAACACCTGCAGATTTAACCGCACTTGAAGCCCACGAGCAGGCAGAATTGACTGAGCGTTTATCTGATTATTATCCGCCAGATGAGATTGAAATCGCTCCAGCACCAAAATCTCAATCTTCAAAAACTGAATCATAGCGAGTTTTTATGAGTAATGTGGATGAATCTCAACCTCTAATTACACACCTTGTTGAGTTAAGAAACCGTTTATTACGCTGTGTGATTTGTGTGATATTGGTTTTTGTCGCATTGGTGTATTTTTCCAATGATATTTATCATTTCGTTGCTGCACCTTTAACGGCTGTTATGCCAAAAGGTGCGACGATGATCGCAACCAATATTCAAACGCCTTTCTTTACGCCAATTAAATTGACAGCGATTGTTGCTGTTTTTATTTCTGTTCCTTATTTGCTTTATCAAATTTGGGCTTTTGTTGCGCCTGCATTGTATCAACATGAAAAACGGATGATTTATCCGTTGCTATTTTCAAGTACGATTTTATTTTATTGTGGCGTGTCTTTTGCTTATTACGTTGTCTTCCCGTTTGTATTTAGTTTCTTTACACAAACTGCGCCAGAAGGCGTTGCTATTGCAACAGACATCAGCAGTTATTTAGATTTTGCTTTGGCATTGTTTTTAGCGTTCGGGGTGTGTTTTGAAGTACCGATAGCTATCATTCTACTTTGCTGGACTGGCGTTACCACTGTGAAGGCTCTTTCCGAAAAACGTCCTTATATTATCGTTGGAGCATTTTTTATCGGTATGCTTTTAACGCCTCCTGATATTGTCTCTCAAACTTTACTCGCGGTGCCGATGTGCTTGCTCTTTGAACTTGGTCTATTAGTAGCTCGTTTTTATCAACCAAAAGACGATGAAAGTGCGGTTGAAAACAACGATGAATCAGAAAAAACAGAATAATGAATCGATTAATATATTAAATAGGGGCTTAGCCCCTTTTTTATTTCATTGATGATATTGTCGCGTTGCTTTTTCATAAAACAATATCTTTTCTTTATTCACGAATAAATGTGATTTATAGCTTAGTAAAAGTTTCGTATTTTCACCTAAAACATCATCATTTTATTAGATTATTATCTTTATTTTTATTTTTTATTTAATAAATGTGGTGGTTTTTTAGATAATTTCTTTCCATTTTGTTTTTCTTTAAATTTCCTTCATGAAAATTATTGCAACGTTAAATCAGTCATTGCATATTGTCAGTGCGCCCCATGAGGCGAACATAATAAAAAACACAATACACACAACATCAACAACAAAGAAGGAAATTCATTATGTCAACAGTTACTTCCTTAGATGCATTCTTAGCACAAGTCGCTCAACGTGATGGTCATCAACCTGAGTTTTTACAAGCGGTGAGAGAAGTATTTACTTCTATTTGGCCCTTTTTAGAAGCTAATCCTAAATATCGTTCAGAGGGATTATTAGAACGTTTAGTCGAGCCTGAACGTGCATTTCAATTCCGTGTAGCTTGGACCGATGACAATGGTCAGGTGCAAGTTAACCGTGCATTCCGAGTGCAATTTAATAGTGCAATTGGTCCATTTAAGGGCGGTATGCGATTCCATCCATCAGTAAACTTATCTATTTTAAAATTTTTAGGTTTTGAGCAAATTTTTAAAAATGCTTTAACTACATTGCCTATGGGCGGAGCAAAAGGTGGTTCAGACTTTGATCCAAAAGGGAAATCAGATGCTGAAGTCATGCGTTTTTGCCAAGCATTGATGGCTGAACTGTATCGCCATGTCGGGGCGGATACTGATGTGCCTGCAGGTGATATTGGTGTTGGTGGGCGCGAAGTTGGTTATTTAGCTGGCTATATGAAAAAATTATCAAACCAAGCAGCATGTGTCTTTACTGGGCGTGGATTATCTTTTGGTGGGAGTTTAATTCGTCCAGAAGCAACGGGATATGGGTTAGTTTATTTTGCTCAAGCCATGTTGGCTGAAAAAGGCGATAGTTTTACGGGTAAAGTTGTATCAGTTTCTGGTTCTGGTAATGTGGCGCAATATGCCATTGAAAAAGCATTATCGCTTGGTGCAAAAGTGGTGACTTGCTCTGACTCATCAGGCTATGTTTATGATGTTGAGGGATTTACTACTGAAAAATTAGCCGCACTTTTAGAAATTAAAAATGTAAAACGTGGTCGAGTAAAAGATTATGCAGAACAATTTGGTTTACAATATTTTGAAGGTAAACGCCCTTGGGAAGTCAAAGTTGATATTGCGCTTCCTTGTGCAACTCAAAATGAATTAGAACTTTCAGATGCTCAACGTTTAATTAAAAATGGCGTGAGATTGGTCGCTGAAGGTGCCAATATGCCAACTACCATTGAAGCAACAGAAGCGTTACAGGCTGCAGGTGTATTATTTGGACCTGGTAAAGCGGCTAATGCTGGTGGTGTGACAACTTCTGGTTTAGAAATGGCGCAAAGTTCACAACGTTTGTATTGGACTGCAGAAGAAGTGGATGCAAAATTGCATCGAATCATGTTAGATATCCACGCAAACTGTAAAAAATACGGTACGATTGAAGGACAAGAAAATATCAATTATGTGGTAGGGGCAAACGTAGCAGGCTTTGTTAAAGTCGCTGATGCTATGTTGGCACAAGGTGTTTATTAATGCTCAAAATTTCAAATAGAAAATAACCGCACTTTAAAAAAGAGAGGTTATTTTTTAGGATAAAATTTGAATATAAGAAAGGCGACATTGGGTCGCCTTAGTTATGTTATTTATTTGAATTGTTTTCATCGCACTTATTGATATCACTACATTTACCGTAAAGATATAAACTGTGTGCTTTTAATTTAATACCATACTGTTGGCTAATTTCACGTTGACGTTGTTCGATGATATTGTCACTGAATTCAAATACTTTTCCGCAATCTTCGCAGATAATATGATCATGATGTTCAGTTGGTACTAGCTCAAATACAGATTTGTTCCCTTCAAAATTGTGACGAATTAGAATATGAGCCTCGTCAAATTGATTTAATACTCTGTAAACGGTCGCTAAGCCAATTTCACTCCCTTGATCAAGCAGGATTTTGTAAACATCTTCAGCTGAGAAATGTTCGTTTTTGTGTTCTTGCATTAAGCTAAGAATCGTTAAACGAGGTTCAGTGATTTTTAATCCAGCTTTTTTAAGTAATTTAATGTTTTCTTCAGACATAAAGTTCCCTTCCTTTTATGTGAAAAATTCTAAGCGAGCTCGGCTAAACACATTTCATCGTAAATTTGTTTACACCATTTTTCTACACGTTCTGCCGTGAGTTCAGGTTGGCGATCTTCATCAATACACAACCCAATGAAAGTTCCATCTTCTAACAATGCTTTTGATGCTTCAAAAGTATAATCTTCAGTTGGCCAGTTACCCACAATGATTGCGCCGTGCGGTTCTACGATGTCGCGCACGGTGCCGATAGCATCGCAGAAATAATCGGCATAGTCTTCTTGATCGCCACAGCCGAAAATACCTACGAGTTTATCTGTAAAATCGATTTCTTCTAGCGTTGGGAAAAAATCATCCCAGTCAGCTTGTGCCTCGCCGTAATACCAAGTCGGAATACCGAAAAGTAAGAAATCGTATGCTTCAATATCTTCTTTGCTACTTTTTGCAATATCACGAATATCGATTAAGTCATTACCTAATTGTTTTTGGATCATTTTCGCGATGTTTTCGGTATTGCCTGTGTCACTGCCATAAAATAGACCAACAACTGCCATTTTTCTTTCCTTTTAAAATTTAACGTATTGATTATAAATAAGGGAATATACCCTAAATTATGTGGGAGTATACTACAAAAGTATTCTCATTTAAATTAATTAATTCTTATTTACAAATCGCTCTATCGCACGTATAACAAATTCAGGTTTTTCAGCATGCACCCAATGCCCACAACTACTAATAGTAAAAGACGTCGCATGAGGAAATTGTTCTAAAATTTTTTCGCTATTCTCTATTTTTATATAAGAAGAATTTCCGCCTTTGATAAACAGCGTCGGCGTGAGTACATGCACCTTTTCCCAATCCATAATGTTAGCGTAATTGTTGAAAAGTGCGGTGAGATTAAAGCGAAAATAATCAGGTGAATTGGGTTTAAAAGATTTCAGCATAAATTGCACGACATCCTGATCGTCAATTTCCTTTTCTAAGAGTGGTTTAGTTTCTTGACGAGTTTGAGGGGCTGCATTTTTTACAGCGAATAAGCCATTAAACACATCTTTATGTCCAAATCCTTCGTAAGGCAGGGGGGACATATCAATTACAATTAATTTTTCGACTAATTCAGGGCAAAGTGCGGTGATTTTCATGGCGGTTTTTCCCCCCATAGAATGGCCAATTAATATCACTTTGGATAAATTTAAGTGGCGAATTACCGCGATAACATCTTCAGCCATAAGTTGATAATTCATTTTTTCCGAATGAAAACTATGGCCGTGATTTCGCAGATCTAGGCGTAAAATATTGTAATTTTCGCTAAAAGCTCTCGCAATGATGCCAAGGTTATTCATATCCCCGAATAAACCGTGAATAAAAACTAAAGTTGGAGAATTAATCGTTTGTTTTACTTGATGAAATTGATAATTGAGCAATGAATTTGCCATAATTTTTGCGTGAGAATTTGTAAAGAAGTCGCTATAATTAAAAAAATTCTAGCAAACAGAGAGAAAAAAATGAAGATCATTGAAGTTGATGAAGAATTATACCAATACATTGCGAGCCAAACCCGCTCTATTGGGGAAAGTGCTTCGGATATTTTACGCCGTTTGCTTAATTTACCAGCACATGCGAGTGTTTTCGCCGATGACTTAACATTTGCTCCAGCTGAAAATAACGAAAAAACAGAATCAAAAGTAGAAGTACAGACTGAACCAGCTAAGTCAGAAAGTGTAAAACCGACGAAAAAACAGCCGATAACTGCAATTAATCAGATCGTAGAAAAAGTTCAAACGTTGTTGAACTCGACAGAATTTCAAGAAGAAGGTAAAGCTGTTACGCGTTTCTTAGCCATTCTGCGCGTGCTTTATCGCACTAATCCTGAGAGTTTTGCGCAAGCCACAGAATCTTTGCAAGGTCGTACGCGAGTTTATTTTGCACGCGATGAAGCAACATTGTTAATGACTGGCAATCATACAAAACCAAAACAAATTCCAGATACGCCTTATTGGGTTATTACTAATACAAACAGTGGCCGTAAAATGCTGATGTTGGAAGGCGCAATGCAATCAATGGATTTGCCTGAAAGTTTAATTGACGAAGTGCGGGCATATTTCACGGTAAATTAATGATGTATCCTTGGCAAGCCTTTGCTATCCACCCTAAGTTTTCTCATAAAATCGCCTTGCGCACTGCACAGGGCGATATTTTTAATTGGGCGCAAGTAGCCGAGAAAGTGAATCAAACCGTTTCCTTCTTACTAAATAAAGGTGTAAATCCAGAAAGTGCGGTTGCTTTTGTTGGAAAAAATACAGAGAACATTTTATTTTTATATCTTGCTACAATCCAACTGGATGCAAAAATTCTAGGTATTAACCCTGCGTTTCCTCAAGAAAAAATTACAGAATTGTGTAATGTTCATCACATCGATTTTTGTTTTTCTGATGAAGATTTGAGGGATTTTCCAAAAGCTGATGTAGTTATACAAAAAGCTGATTTCTTTCGCCCAGCTACAATGACGCTCACGTCTGGCTCGACAGGTTTGCCAAAAGCGGTAGTGCATAATGTTAAAGCACATTTAGATAATGCGAAGGGCGTATGCGAATTGATGAAGTTTGATAGCGAACATTCTTGGTTACTTTCCTTGCCGTTATATCATGTTTCAGGACAAGGTATTGTTTGGCGTTGGTTGAGTTGTGGCGCTGAATTGCATTTTCCGAAAACGGATTTTTATGCTTCATTATTGGAGGCGACTCACGTTTCTCTTGTGCCAACGCAATTACAGCGTTTATTAGATTATTTACAGGAAAATCCGAGTATTTCATTTTCTACGCGTCATATTTTACTGGGCGGTGCGCATATTCCGACAGAACTTACTCAGAAAATGGTGAAATATGGCATCGAAACTTATTCTGGCTACGGCATGACGGAAATGGCGTCTACGGTTTTTGCTAAACAATCTGATGAAAAACAAGGCGTAGGGCAACCGTTATTAGGTCGAGAATATCGTTTGGTGAATGATGAAGTTTGGCTAAAAGGCGCTGGTTTGGCGATGGGATATTGGAAAAAACGACAAATTTTTCCATTAACGAATAGCGACGGCTGGCTTCAGACAAAAGATAAAGGTATTTTGCAAGAGGGCGAGCTGGTTATTATCGGACGACTTGATAATATGTTTATTTCTGGCGGTGAAAATATTCAGCCAGAAGAAATAGAGCAAGTGATGCTGAAAAATGCTATGGTGAAACAAGTTTTTGTTTTGCCCAAAGCCGATCATGAATTTGGCTATCGCCCAGTTGCGATTGTTGCTTTGAATGAACCCTTTAATCAAAGTGCGGTCGAAAAACTCACTGAATTTTTACAAGATAAATTGGCTCGCTTTAAACAGCCAATAGCTTATTATGAATTACCAGTAGATTTATCTGCTGGCGCAATAAAAATATCACGTAAAGTGCTTGCCGATTGGTTAGCAAAACAAATAAACGAACAATAAAAAATACAGGTAACTTATGAAAACATCACGTTTTTTTACCGCACTTTTAGCTACAGCTTTAATTGGTTGGGCGACGGTGCATCCAACATTTGCTGCAAACAAAAGCAAAATATTATTACCTACGGAGCAAGAACTCACTACTGATTTAGCCGATGCACAAAAAATGGCTGACGGTGATGTAAAAACTGCGCTTATTAATGAATTGCAAACCTCTTTAGATTTATTGCAACTCATTCAAACTCAACAAAAAAATAATGAAGATTTACATGATGTTTTAGCCCATGCTGATAGTGAAATTAAGAAAAATAATGCAGATTTATTGGCGTTTAAGAAGCAGTTAGAACAATCTAAATCAGTCGATTATCAAGCTCAAAATTTAGCAGATTTACAGGCTACATTAAGCAAACTTAATGTTCAACAGCAGGAAACCCAAACTGCATTAAGTAAAGTGAATATTCAATTAGCGGGGCAAAGTTCTGTATCTGAGCGTGCACAAACCAGTCTTACTGAGAATTTGAAACGCACACAAGAAATTAATCAACAATTAGCCGATAGCAATCTTACAAAAACTTTACGTCAAAAAAATCAAATAGAATTACAGTTGATTGATTTAAAAAACGCTTACAACCAAGATTTATTGAAAAATAGCGATCAGCTGACATTGCTTTATCAAAGCCGTTATGATTTGTTGAATGCTCGTTTGCAACGGCTACAACAACAAATTGTGGCGATCCAAGAAGTGATTAATCAGAAAAACTTGGCGCAAACTCAAAACCAAGTCGAACAAGTTCAGCAACAGCAACAAAATAGTGCGAAAAATGCTTATATTCAGAAAGAATTGGCACGTAATGCAGAGTTGAGTCAATATTTGTTGCAACAAACGGAAAAGACGAACATCTTGACGCAAGATGATTTAAGAATGCGTAATGTGTTTGATAGCTTAACTCAAACTCAACATACCATCGAGGAGCAAATTAGCGCATTACAAGGTACGTTGGTGCTTTCTCGTATTATCCAGCAACAAAAACAAAAATTACCGACGAACTTAAATATTCAAGGTTTATCAAAACAAATTGCGGATTTGCGTGTTCAAATTTTCGATATTACTCAAAAACGTAATGAGCTTTATGATTTAGACGCGTATATTGCTAAAGTCGAATCAGATGAAGGTGAAAAATTTACTAACACCGAAAAAATACAATTAACTAATTTATTGACTGAGCGTCGTAAAATGAGTTCTGACTTAATTAAATCATTGAATAATCAACTTAATTTAGCCATTTCTTTAGAGCTTACTCAGCAACAAATTACTCAAATTAGTGATCAAATTCAATCAAAATTGGAGCAACAAAGTTTCTGGGTTAAGAGTAATAATCCGATCAATTTAGATTGGTTTGCTGAATTGCCTCGAGCATTTATGGCGCAAGTTGATGGCATTGTAAAAAAAATTGGTTTACCAACAAATTACAGTAACTTGCCTTACTTATTGATGTATTGCTTGGGCTTGTTTGTCGTGGGTGGCGCTATTTTTAAATTTAAAGATCGCATCAAACAACATCTGTCAAAAATTAACGGCGAAATTAACCGATTAAAATATGGTAATCAGTGGAATACTCCACAAGCTTTATTGCTTACTGCATTTTTAACGCTTTCTGGAACTTTATGGTTTTTAGCCATTTGTCAAATGCTTGGTCTCTTCTTTATGAAAAATCCAACTGAGTTTTGGGATTGGTCGTTTAGTATGGCGGGCTATTGGTGGTTCTTCACGTTTTGGCTTTCTTTATTCCGCCCGAATGGGGTTTTTGTCCGCCACTTTGAATTTTCTCAACAAAGTGCGGTGCGTTTTCAAAGTGTAATTAAACGTATTGTTGTAGCAGTTGTTTTATTACTGAATACATCAGTATTTAGTAACGTAACTGATTATGGTTTAGCAAATGATGTGATTGGACAAGTAAATACGATTGTTTCATTGCTGTTTTGCATTATTATCATCGCCCCACGTTTCAAGAATGTGCTACGTTCTTACGAAGATGAGAAAAAAAACCATAACCACATTATCGTCAAAATTGTTCAATTTGGTTTACAGATTATTCCTGTTGGCTTAGTGCTATTAGTCGCATTGGGATACTATTACACTGCGTTGAATTTAATACAGCATCTGATTAATTCTTATATCGCATGGTGTGTGTGGTGGTTAATTCGTCAAGTTATTTATCGTGGTATTACTGTATCTTCTCGTCGCTTGGCTCATCGTCGTTTAGAAGAAAAACTCCGTCAAAAACAAGCAGGCTTTAATGATGGTTCGACATCCGATGATGTTGTTGTTCTGAATGAAAAAGAAGAAGGTTTAGCGTTAAATGAAGTGCGTAGTCAATTATTACGTTTTGCTGATCTCTTTATTTGGACTGCGTTGATTGGAATTTTCTATTACGTTTGGTCAGATCTTGTCACGGTGGCAAGTTATTTGCGTGAAGTGACCTTATGGCAGCAAACAACAACTACTGAAGCAGGTACAGTGACAGAAAGCATTACTTTATTTAATCTTCTTGTTGCCTTAGTTATCGTAGGGATTACTTATGTATTGGTACGTAACATTTCGGGTATTTTAGAAGTATTGATTTTCTCTCGCGTGAATCTTTCACAAGGTACGCCCTATACCATTACGACGTTGCTCATTTATATTTTTATCGCTATTGGTGGCGCGTGGGCATTTGCAACCTTGGGTATGTCTTGGTCAAAATTACAATGGTTATTCGCCGCACTTTCTGTTGGCCTTGGTTTTGGTATGCAAGAGATTTTTGCTAACTTTGTTTCTGGTATTATTTTGTTATTTGAACGCCCAATTCGAGTAGGCGATACCGTTACAATTAATGGCGTGAGCGGGACCGTTGCAAAAATTCGTATTCGTGCAATTACGTTGATTGATTTTGATCGTAAAGAAGTGATTGTGCCAAATAAATCTTTTGTAACAGGGCAGGTAATTAACTGGGCACTTTCTAACACTATGACGCGTTTAGTGATCAATGTTGGTGTCGCTTATGGTTCTAATCTTGAATTAGTGAAGAAATTATTGCTACAAGCCGCAAATGAGCAGACAACAGTATTAAAGGATCCTGAACCAAGAGCCTATTTCTTGAGTTTTGGTGCCAGCACCTTGGATCACGAATTGCGCGTTTATGTTGCTCAACTTGCTGAACGTACAAATACGATTGATGCACTTAATCGCCGTATTAATGAGCTCTTTGCAGAAAACAATATTGATATTGCATTTAACCAACTTGATGTTTTTATCAAAAATAATGATACTGGCGAAGAAATGCCTTTTATTGAAGTAAAAAAATAAGTGAGAAATTATGGCTGGTAACACAATCGGACAACTTTTTCGTGTGACAACTTTTGGGGAGTCACATGGTATTGCATTAGGCTGTATCGTTGATGGGGTACCGCCAAATCTTGAATTATCAGAGAACGATATTCAGCCAGATTTAGATCGTCGTAAACCCGGGACATCTCGATATACCACGCCGCGCCGTGAAAACGATGAAGTTCAAATTTTATCTGGTGTGTTTGAAGGAAAAACCACAGGCACAAGTATTGGAATGATCATTAAAAATGGTGATCAGCGTTCGCAAGATTATGGCGAGATTAAAGATCGTTTTCGCCCTGGTCATGCAGATTTTACCTATCAGCAAAAGTATGGAATCCGTGATTATCGTGGCAGTGGGCGTTCGTCAGCACGTGAAACAGCGATGCGAGTGGCAGCGGGAGCGATTGCAAAAAAATATTTACGCGAACATTTTGGTATTGAAGTCCGCGGTTTTTTAAGTCAAATCGGTCATGTGAAAATTGCGCCGCAGACCATCGGAGACATTGATTGGGAAAAGGTAAACAGCAATCCATTCTTTTGTCCTGATGAAAGTGCGGTAGAAAAATTCGATGAATTGATCCGTGAACTTAAAAAAGAAGGGGATTCTATTGGCGCAAAACTTACCGTTATTGCAGAAAATGTTCCAGTCGGATTAGGTGAGCCAGTATTTGACCGTTTAGATGCGGCTCTTGCCCATGCATTAATGGGAATTAATGCAGTAAAAGGCGTCGAAATTGGCGATGGTTTTGCAGTGGTTGAACAACGTGGAAGCGAACATCGTGATGAAATGACCCCCGATGGATTTGAAAGCAATCATGCCGGTGGCATTTTAGGGGGAATTAGTTCTGGTCAACCGATTATCGCCACGATTGCGCTAAAACCGACTTCAAGTATTACGATACCTGGCCGTTCAATCAATCTTAATGGTGAATCCGTAGAAGTTGTAACAAAAGGTCGACACGATCCTTGTGTGGGGATTCGAGCTGTACCCATCGCAGAAGCCATGATGGCAATTGTCTTATTAGATCATCTATTATGTTTTAAGGCACAGTGTAAATAATCCTGTACCTAGGGTAGTATACTCTAGGTTAATTCTTTAGGGTAAATGGATAGTTCTTCAATAGGACTGAACCTAGGGTAAGTGTACCCTAGGTTAGTTTGATATTACCCCTTTGGGATAGGGTGTAAAGTTCCCCAAAGGGGAACTATTTTTCTAACCGTGGGTATACTTACCCATAGCAAAACCTAGGATATACTTACCCACGGTAAGACTGAGGATATGCTTACTCAAGGTAAAACCTTAGAATGAATAAAATTTTATTAAAAACAACCATAATTTTTACCGCACTTTTCTCTCTGAACGTTGTTGCATCTCCTCTCGATTGGCAAAAAGTGAAACGTCCTATTCCAAGTGACGATGGGAAAGCAAAACCTATTGGAAGTTATACCAACGGGTGTATTATTGGAGCACAAGCATTACCGCCGAAAGGGGAAGGTTACCAAGTAATTCGTATGAATCGCAATCGCTATTATGGCCATCCAAATATGATTCAGTATCTTGAACGTTTGGGACAACGCGCTAAAGCTTCTGGGTTGCCAACGATGTTAGTGGGAGATATTGCCATGCCAGGTGGCGGACGATTTTTAACTGGCCATGCTAGCCATCAGATGGGATTAGATGCGGATATTTGGTTAAGAATGGGCGAAATGTCAGATGCCGATGCACTGAATTCTGATGGTAAAGGTTTATTAGTTGTAGATAGAAAGGCACAACGAGTAGATGAGCGCGTGTGGAATAGCAATCATGCGACGTTAATCAAATTAGCCGCGCAAGATCCAAGTGTGACGCGTATTTTTGTTAATCCTGCGATTAAGGTAAAATTATGCCAAACCGCTGGCAATGATCGCGGTTGGTTACACAAAGTTCGTCCTTGGTATGGTCACGATTCTCATTTTCATGTTCGTTTAACTTGCCCAGCTGATGCGTCTTATTGTGAAAATCAAGCCCCCGTTCCTCCCGGTGATGGTTGTGGAGACGAATTATATTCTTGGTTTGAGCCGCCAAAACCAGGCACTTCAGTGAGTAAACCTAAAGTTGCACCACCAGAACCGTTTTTGTGCCAACAAATTTTGAACTCACCGAATCGGAGTGAATGGTTAGAATAGAATTAAGGTAAATCAATATGGATATCGGAATTGATCTTTTAGCAATATTATTTTGTGTTGGTTTTGTCGCATCATTTATCGATGCAATTGCTGGCGGTGGTGGATTAATCACCATTCCAGCGTTGCTTATGACAGGTATGCCACCAGCAATGGCGTTAGGCACCAACAAATTGCAAGCAGTGGGAGGGGCATTATCTGCAAGCTTTTATTTTCTGCGAAAAAGAGCGGTCAATTTACGCGATATTTGGTTTATTTTGATTTGGGTTTTCTTAGGTTCTGCCCTAGGTACATTATTGATTCAATCAATTGACGTGGCGATTTTCAAAAAAATTCTGCCTTTTCTGATTTTAGCCATTGGTCTATATTTTTTATTTACCCCTAAATTAGGTGATGAAGATCGGAAACAACGATTAAGTTATCTGTTATTTGGTCTTTTAGTTAGCCCATTTTTAGGTTTTTATGATGGTTTCTTTGGTCCTGGTGCTGGGTCAATTATGAGTTTAGCTTGCGTCACTTTGCTAGGTTTTAATCTTCAGAAAGCAACGGCGCATGCCAAAGTGATGAATTTTACTTCTAACTTCGCTGCTTTTATATTTTTCTTATTTGGCGGGCAAATTCTTTGGAAAGTGGGTTTCGTGATGATGGCTGGGAGCATTTTAGGCGCAAACTTAGGTGCCAAAATGGTGATGACGAAAGGTAAAATCTTGATTCGCCCAATGGTTGTTATTATATCTTTCATGATGACAGCTAAAATGGTTTACGATCAGGGTTGGTTTCATTTTTAATTCGGAAAGCTCGTAAAAGTGCGGTTAAAATTAATTTCATTTTATTATGTCGGATAATCAACAAAATTTACGTTTGACGGCGAGAGTGGGCTATGAAGCGCACTTTTCATGGTCGTATTTAAAGCCTCAATATTGGGGAATTTGGCTCGGTATTTTCTTTTTATTGTTGTTAGCATTTGTGCCTTTTCGTCTACGCGATAAATTGGCGGGAAAATTAGGTATTTGGATTGGGCATAAAGCAAAGAAACAGCGTACGCGCGCACAAACTAATTTGCAATATTGTTTCCCTCATTGGACTGAACAACAACGTGAGCAAGTCATTGATAAAATGTTTGCGGTTGTTGCACAAGTTATGTTTGGTATTGGTGAGATTGCCATCCGTTCAAAGAAACATTTGCAAAAACGTAGCGAATTTATCGGTCTTGAACATATCGAACAGGCAAAAGCTGAAGGCAAGAATATTATTCTTATGGTGCCACATGGCTGGGCGATTGATGCATCGGGCATTATTTTGCATACTCAAGGCATGCCAATGACTTCTATGTACAATCCACACCGTAATCCATTGGTGGATTGGCTTTGGACGATTACACGCCAACGTTTCGGCGGTAAAATGCATGCTCGCCAAAATGGCATTAAACCTTTTTTAAATCATGTTCGTAAAGGCGAAATGGGTTATTACTTACCAGATGAAGATTTTGGTACGGAGCTAAGCGTATTTGTTGATTTCTTTGGGACTTATAAAGCGACATTGCCAGGATTAAATAAAATGGCAAAACTTTCTAAAGCCGTTGTCATTCCAATGTTTCCTCGTTATAACGCTGAAACGGGAAAATATGAAATGGAAATTCACCCTGCAATGAATTTAAGTGATGATCCTGAACAATCAGCCCGAGCAATGAACGAAGAAATAGAATCTTTTGTTACGCCAGCACTAGAGCAATATGTTTGGATTTTGCAATTATTGCGTACAAGGAAAGATGGCGAAGATCTTTACGATTAGATTATTTTCTATTATCTAGAGATTCCCAAAATTGCTCGGCATACATATTTAATCTTGTATTTATTCGATAGATATATGCCTTTATTGGAATAATCAGTTCATTATCATCAAGAATAACTAGTTTATTCTGCCTTAGTTCCTCTTTTATTGAGTACTCTGGTAACCAAGCTACTCCTTGCTTGTTTAAAACCATATTTTTTAATAACTCACTCATAGAAGAAACAAAAATCGTTCTAAAATTAAGATGTGAGTAGAGATTTAGTTTTCTATTTACCAATCTTCCCATATAAGAATTTTTTGTATAATTAAGTAATGGGGTCTCTTCTTTAGAAAAAGAAAATTCAGGTTCTTTATCTTTATTTAATGCACTTACAGGATATAGATTTGATTCTAATATTTCTTTTGATAAAAAAGGTTCTTGACGTAATAGATCATCATAAAATGAAAAAATAAAATCACTTTTTCCTTCAACCAAAGTTTTTACTGTTTGATCAACATCAATTGCTTCAACGGAATAAATAAATTTCTGATGTGATTGACCAATATCATGAATTAACTTTGGCATTACAGATAAAGATAGGGAATGCGCAGCTGCAAAAGTTATATTCGGTTTTTTTTGTGTATTCTGCCCTAATAATTCATCAAGATTATACTGTAACTGTTTTAAAAGGTTTCTAGCTTGCGAATGAAATAATTTTCCTTCTTCTGTAAGTTGAAGTGGGACAGAGGATCTATCGAAGAGTTTTACACCAATAGATTCTTCAAGAGAAATTATTCTCCGGCTAAAAGCTGATTGCGATAAATTTCTATGTTCTGCTGCCTGTGAAAAATTGCGTGTATCTTCCAGTATTAAAAAATCTTCCAACCATTTTGTTTCAATATTTTTCATTTATTATTTCTTCCTATGTTAATTTTGCATACCTTATTCTTAAATATGTAATAGCTTATCACTTTTTGTTTTTTATCGTATTGATTTAAATCATTATTTTGCACATTTGTAATATGTATAATTTATGCTATGCAATATTTGCATTGGTGTGCGATTTGTTGCATTTCTCTTATTTCATTAGATTTTGTTAAAAATAAATAACCCAAAGATAAATAGGAGAATTTTTCTTATGAAGAACATTATTGGTATTTTAGGTGGAATGGGGCCAGCAGCAACGGCAGATATGTTTCAGAAATTTATTCAATTTACACCAGCTCATTGTGATCAAGAACATATTCCTCTTGTTATTTCGTCTATTCCTGATATTCCCGATCGTACAACTTCCATTTTGCGTGGAGGAGAATCACCACTACTTGCAATGGAGGAACGCATTTATGGGTTAGAAAATGCGGGTGCTAAATGTATCCTAATTGCCTGTAATACTGCGCATTATTGGTATGATGAACTAAAAGAGAAATGTCATGTTGATATGTTAAATATTATTGATTCAACAATTAATGAAGTTCTACAAATGGGTAAAACAAAGATTGGTATTCTTGCTACTGATGCTACTTTAGCAACAAAGTTATATCAGAAAACATTAGAAAAATATGGATTAATTTGTCTTCTTCCCAATGAAGAACATCAAAAATCGGTCATGGAAAGTATTTATTTATATAAGAGCGGAGAGATTCAAAAAGCTGAAGAATTAATGTTAATACAACGTGATGAACTTATTCGTTACGGTGCAGAAGTAATTATTCTAGGGTGTACGGAAATCCCATTGATCCTAAAAAATGCAATGAGAGAGCAACCTACACTTTATGAGGATTCTACAGCAGCATTAGTTAGAGCTGCTATTCGTTGGTATCAAACTCATTGATTAAGGAGATGACTATGGTCTGGGTTGAAATTTTTGTTGTTCTAGCCTCTATTGTACTTGGCCTTAGATTTGGAGGTATTGCCATTGGTTTATTTGGTGGTCTTGGACTTGCTATCTTAACGTTGGGCTTAAGACTACCAATAGGATCTGTTCCAATAGATGTTATTTTGATCATAATGTCTGTATCTCTTTCAGCAGCAACATTGCAAGCTACAGGGGGAATGGCATTCTTAGTTAATTACGCAGAAAGATTAATGCGTAAAAATCCCAAACATATAAATTTTATTGCGCCAATGATTACTTGGTTAATGACCATTTTTGCAGGTACTGGATTTATTGTTTTTTCTACATTACCTGTCATTGCTGAAGTTGCAAAAGAATCTGGAATTAGACCATCCAGAGTTTTATCTGGAGCGGTTGTATCATCTCAGTTAGCTGTTGCAGGCTCACCAATTAGTGCAGCAATGGCAGCAATGATCACTATTATGGAAAATAATTCTGTTACATTTTTCCAAGTTATGGCCGTTTGTTTA
This sequence comes from Haemophilus quentini, assembly GCA_001752465.1. Taxonomy (GTDB): domain Bacteria; phylum Pseudomonadota; class Gammaproteobacteria; order Enterobacterales; family Pasteurellaceae; genus Haemophilus; species Haemophilus quentini. Next base: position 18,810 of record MDJB01000006.1, on the reverse strand, counting down.
CCTGTATCTTTTGTGGCTTCAATGGTAGCTGCATTTGTAGCTTCTAAACAAGGTTGTGAGTTAAAAGATGATCCTGTGTATTTACAACATTTACAAGATGGATTAGTTTCTAAGACAGAATATAAAACAAGTGATACACCTAAATCAGCTAAGATTTCAGTACTAATTTTCTTATTGGCTACAGTTGTTATTGTATTATTTGCAACACTACCGTCTTTAAGACCTGTGTATGAAAGTGGTAAAGCTATGGGAACAAGAGATATTATCGTTGTAGTAATGCTCACTTCGGCTTGTTTGATGCTAGTAACAAGTAAAACGAAACCCGAAGCCGTTGTTACAAATTCAACATTTAGATCAGGAATGAGCTCCGTAGCAGTTATTTTGGGGATCGTTACATTAGGTATTACATTTGTTGACGCTCATTTAGGAAATATTAAAGAAATTGCAGGAGATGTATTACATACATATCCAATGCTACTTGCACCAGTATTGTTTTTTACTTGTGCACTATTATACTCCCAAGGTTCTACAACCCCATTAATTATACCTCTTGCAGTTGCACTAGGAGTACCTAATTGGGCTATTTTAGGATCTTTCGTTGCAGTTACTGGTATTTTTCTTTTACCAACTTATCCTACTTCATTGGCAGCTATGGAAATGGATACGACAGGAACTACTAGAGTTGGTAAATATATTTTAAATCATCCATTTATGTTGCCTGCATTATTAGGTGTTATAGCTGGTGTTGCATTTGGATTTGCTTGGGCACCAATAATCGTTAAATAAAGTAACCCAATTTTAGGTAGGGAGGTTATCCTCCCTATTTTATTTTGGATAAAATATAATAGAAGGTCTTATAATATGTCAGGTAAATATAAGAGCAGATTCTCGAAAACGAATATTCAACAAGGTAAATAAGAAATGGAAGAAAAAATTCGGCTGACGCAATACAGCCATGGTGCAGGTTGAGGCTGTAAAATTTCGCCTAAGGTGTTAGGGACAATTTTACATTCAGAACTGGAAAAATTTTATGATCCAAATTTGCTCGTTGGCAATGAAACCGCAGACGATGCAGCGGTGTATGATCTTGGTAATGGAACTGCAATTATCAGTACCACAGACTTTTTCATGCCGATTGTAGATGATCCTTTTGATTTTGGACGAATTGCCGCAACCAATGCCATCAGTGATATTTTTGCTATGGGCGGTAAGCCGATTATGGGAATCGCTATTTTAGGTTTTCCAACTAATGTATTACCTGCAGAAGTTGCACAGAAAATTGTTGATGGCGGTCGTTTTGCTTGCCATCAAGCGGGTATTGCTTTGGCGGGTGGACATTCCATTGATTCACCCGAACCTATTTTTGGTTTAGCGGTGACAGGCGTGATTGACACTGAAAAAGTTAAACGTAATGCGTCTGCAAAATCAGGTTGTAAGCTTTATATGACGAAACCGCTTGGTATCGGTATTTTGACGACGGCGGAGAAAAAAGGAAAACTAAAACCAGAACATCAAGGTTTAGCTACTGCCGCTATGTTCCAAATGAATTACATTGGCAGCCAATTTTCCCAAGTGGATGGCGTAACAGCAATGACGGATGTCACAGGATTTGGTTTACTTGGTCATTTAATTGAAATCTGTGAAGGTTCAAATCTAAGTGCGGTAGTTTTTGCGGACAAAATTAAAACCTTGGACGGCGTAAAAGATTATATTGCTCAAGGTTGCGTCTCGGGTGGAACAGGGCGTAATTTTGAAAGTTATGGGCATAAAGTGGGTTTATTAACGGAAGAACAAAAAGCAATTTTGTGCGATCCTCAAACATCTGGCGGTTTATTAGTGGCAGTTGAGCCTAATAGCGTTCAAACGGTCATTGAAATAGCCAAAGAAGCGGGGATTGATTTATATGAAGTGGGTAAATTAAACTCTAAATTAGAATCTGACGTCGTCGTTGAAATAGCTTAATAAAAAAGCGTGGAAATTTGAAAATCCACGCTTTTTTATTTTATAGAAGGATTATTTTCCGATAACGTCTAATCCGCCCATATATGTACGCAGTACTTCTGGCACGGTGATTGAACCATCTGCATTTTGATAGTTTTCAAGCACAGCCACTAAAGTACGACCAACAGCTAAGCCAGAACCATTTAAGGTGTGCACTAAGCGGGTTTTCTTATCCCCTTTTGCTTTACAACGTGCTTGCATACGGCGAGCTTGGAAATCCCACATATTTGAGCAAGAAGAAATTTCGCGATAAGTATTTTGTGCTGGTACCCAAACTTCTAAGTCGTAAGTTTTGCAAGAGCCAAAGCCCATATCGCCTGTGCAAAGTAGAACTTTACGATACGGAAGATTTAATAATTGCAATACTTTTTCCGCATGACCAGTTAATTCTTCGAGTGCTTCCATTGATTTATCTGGATCAACGATTTGTACCATTTCCACTTTATCAAATTGGTGCATACGAATTAAACCGCGAGTATCACAACCGTAAGAACCTGCTTCTGAACGGAAACATGGCGTATGTGCGGTCATTTTTATTGGTAATTCTGCTTCATCAATAATCACGTCACGCACTAAATTAGTGACTGGCACTTCTGCAGTTGGAATTAATGCGTAAGGTTGTTCGCCTTCTAAGGCTAAAGTATGGAATAAATCTTCACCGAATTTTGGTAATTGACCTGTTCCATAAAGTGTTGCGTGATTTACTAAATAAGGCACATAGGTTTCTAAATAGCCATGTTGTTCAGTGTGAAGATCTAGCATAAATTGTGCTAATGCACGGTGCATTTTTGCGATTTGACCTTTCATCACAGCGAAACGAGCACCCGCTAATTTAGCCCCTGCGGCAAAATCTAAGCCATTTGTTTCTTCACCCAAAGTGACATGATCTTTCACTTCAAAATCAAATGAACGCGGAGTGCCCCAACGTAAGATTTCTTTATTTTCGGTGTCATCTTTGCCTAATGGCACTTCGTCTGCTGGTAGATTTGGAATACTTAATGCAATTTGATTGATTTCTGCAAGTACCGCATCTAATTGTACTTTTGCTTCAGTCAATTGGTTACCCATATTATCCACTTCAGCCAATAATGGCGCGATATCTTCACCACGCGCTTTGGCTGCACCAATGGCTTTGGAGCGAGTATTACGTTCAGCTTGTAAGTTTTCTGTGGTGACTTGTAAGTTCTTGCGTTGTTCTTCTAATGAGGTGAGTTTTTCTGTATCAAGAATAAAGTTACGTTTTACTTTTAATTTTTCTGCGACTTCCGCTAAATTATTACGGAGTAAATTTGGATCGATCATGGTATTTCCTTGCTTTTTTCGTTGAAATGAAAACGGTTTTATTCTATCGCACGTTGTTGAAATAAACCAGTTAAAAGCTGAAGGAAAAGCAAGATTCTGAAAATAAAGAAAAATACACTGTACTCAGACATTAAATAATGAATTGATTACAAAATGGAAATTTTTATTTGAACAAGTGAAAAATGCTGCCGACGCTAAAATTGACGTTTCTTGGGAAAACAAATTGAAAATGATGCAATCTGTTCAACCCTTAGATAATAATTTGGTGGCATTTCATTTTGTTCAACAGCCTAATCTTGTGATGGCAGAGAAACCTTATGTTATCTCAACGGGTATCGGTGCTGGCTTTGGAATTATTCTTAGTTTGTTAGCTATGCTGATTTTATGTGCTGGAAGAAATAAAAAAGCAAAAGAATAAAGGGCTGTTTGCAAGAAATAAATTTTTGTGATCGTTGTCAAATTTTTAAGATCGTCTTCTGTTTATTTGGGGCGAATGTAGTAAACTGAAACCAGTTAAAACCACTATAGGAGCAACGCTATGTTTCCCGAATACCGAGAATTAATCACCAAACTTAAAAGTAATGATGCTTATTTCGATCGTCTTTTTGAAAAGCATAACGAATTAGATCATGAAATTAAGAATATGCAGGAAAACATTCAGCTCGCCACTCATATGGAAATTGAGGCTTTGAAAAAAGAAAAATTACGGATTAAAGATGAGCTTTATGAATATCTCAAGAAAAAATCACAAGAATAGTAAAAAAACCGGCTGATGCCGGTTTTTTTGTTGCACTGTTTTAGGTTACACCACCGGTTTTTGTCGATAAAACAATAAGCCCGGTAAAGCCAATCCAAATACTATTGCGCCTAGGATAAAACTGGTATTAATAAAGGAACTAATCATTTGTTCAAATAAAGCATCGGAAAAGCCGAAATGGTGAATTTGTACCATTGAAATCATTGCTTTATAAGCATGAACACCGGGAATCATCGGGATAATTGCGGCAACGGTAAAGGCTTTGGGATGGGCTAAATAACGATGGGAAAGATGCACGCCTAAAAATCCAATTACGCAAGTGGCAAAGAATGTGGCAAATACAATAGGCATATTAATATGCAGTAATAATGTGCGTGTCACATGCCCAAGTGCGGCTAAAATTGCGCAATATTTTAAGGCCTTGGGCGGAACATTAAATACTAAAGCAAAGCCCACAGCTGGAATTGCGGCAAATAACATATCATCGAATAATTTCAATATAAATATTGTTATATCTAATAACATTTTAATGCCCCCAAGTTGTGATATGTAATACGCTTAACGCGAATACAATACCAAGACATGCGCCAAAAGTGAGAATAGTGGCAATTGTCCAACGGCCTAATCCCATATTGACATAACCTTTTAATATATCAGCCAAAGAATTAATCAGAGGAAACCCTGGCACAAGTAATAACACACTAGATGCCAAGGCAATTTGAGGATCATTACCTAAGTTATATTTCAAGCTCACGCCAGAAATCAGTGAGGCGACAAAAGAGGTGATGGAAAAGACGATAAGGGGATTATAGTGCCGTTTAGAAAATTCTTGTCGCACAAACATTGCAATGGCTGCCGCCATAAAGGTGATGCCACAAATCACCCAGTCTCCGCCAGATAAATGGGCGAACGCCGCACAAGATAAGCCTATCATGAATACAACTAACCATCGGTTGTATTTAAGCGGTTTTAATTGATCCAGTTTTCTTTGTGCGATTTCTAAGTCATACAGATGATGTTCAACGGCAATCACAATGCGCTGAACATCAGTGACCATTTGCATATTAATGCCTTTATCTGTATTTTTTCGTGCGGTGGTAATGCAATGATTATCTGATAAGGTCGTCAGCACCACCGCATTTGCCGTAAGCGCACATTCTACACTTTCTACGCCAAGTGCGATGCCTAAACGCTGCGCCATTTGTACCACCACAGTACTTTCTGCCCCATGTTGTAACAAGAGCAGTGCCGTTTGTACGCACACGCGAGTCACCGCCCGTTGATATTCGTGTTCCATATCTTTCTTCTTCTATCAAAATATACCTAGAAAGAATTATAAAAATGTTTTCTGAAAAATTCCCAAAAAAAAGAACCGCACTTATGATTTAAGTCAAAAATTTTTTAGTGAAAAATTTTGTTATATCGATCACAAAATAAATAATTTTTCTTTGATTATATGAAAAAATAGGATTATTCTTAATTGATAATTTTTATCGTTTGATAAGGAGATTCGAAAAATGAAACATAAATTTTCCTTTATGCTATGTCCTCTCACCTTGCTTATTCATCAAAGTATCTATGCTTCCCCACAAATAAATCAGCTTGATACGATCTCTGTTTTGGGTACTTCTGAAAGTAAAGCCGAAGCAGGTAAAGATAAAATGTTTTCAGAAAACCAAGTAACCGAATATAAAAGCAAGAAAGAAATTGAAACTTACAAAGGTCATTCTGTAGCGGATTTATTGACAGGCACAACGGGTGTATATAGTGGTGATGCACGCAATAGCGGTGCGTTGGATCCTAATATTCGTGGGGTACAGGGACAAGGTCGAATTCCTGTTTTAGTTGATGGCACAGAACAAGCGATCACTGTTTGGCGTGGTTTTGCGGGGGTGAGCAACCGTAACTATCTTGATCCATTTTTAATTAGCGGTGTTACTGTTGAAAAAGGCCCAAATTTGAACCGCACTTTAGATAGTGGCGCAGCGGGTACAATTCGTCTTACCACATTAGAACCTGATGACATTATTAAAAAAGGTGAAAAATTTGGTATCGAATTTAAAGCTGAAACAGCTAATAATTCTATTAAGCAACGTGGTTATCCTATTCCTATTGGTGTCGATTACCGGAGTTTAGAACATCCAGAAGATGTAACTGCGGGAGAATATGCAGCATATTTTAAAACGTCGGATCGATATCCTGCACGATCTCAAGGTCGCAATAAATTCTTTAATGACAATGCCTATCGCTTAGCCATCGCAACAAAAGATGAGCATTTTGAAGGCTTAGTTGCTTATGCTTATCGCAATAAAGGAAATTATTTTGCGGGTTCAAAAGGTGGGCATAATTATGGTGAGGGGATGACAATTTGGGACTATGACAAAATCCATAACTTCGGTTCAAATTACACTACTGATGATCCTTATATTCCTTGGATTGCTACCGTTTACACACCGAAAAAAGAAGTGCCGAATACTTCTTTTGAATCCAAATCTTATTTAGGTAAAGCTACATTCAAATTTAATGATGAGACCAAACTAAAATTCGGCGTGCGTCATAGCGATATGATTTACGGTGAAATTATGCCTTCACGTTTATGGCAAACTGGTTACCAACAAGGCACGGTGTTGCAATGGCCACTTGCCAATGTAAAACAAACCGCCGTGGATACTCACTTTGAATACAACCCACAAAATAACCGCTGGATTAATTTTGCTTTTGGTGCTTATGCGGTGTTTAACAAAGCAAAAACCAATACTTCTGGTGCTTCCCCAGCTGATGTCTTAGCAAGGGACAACGATTTTAATGGTAAAGGTTTGAATATTGGTGGTAAGCCTGCCCCCTGCTACCCAGGAGAAGCCTGCTACAATGAAAATTATTTACGCGCAGTATCTGAGTATATGAAAAAAGTACAAGAAGCATGGAGAAAATATTATACATCTAATACAAAAACGCCAAATCTTTATGGCTTATTTAATACCCAAGAAGCCCAAGCGCAATGGGCGAAAGATAACCATTATGGTGTAAATGCCAGTAACCGTTTTGAGTTGCATAAAAAATTAAATTTAGATGTGATGGCAGCTTATAAATGGGAAGATTTAAATTCAACTAATGTTTATGCCCAAAAATTGGGGGATGTAAAAAAACTTTGTAATGCTGGGGAAGGTGGGTTTGGAAATGGTTCAAAGGAGCATAGTCAAATTTATTGTAATAGCATTGATAACTATATTAGTGGAGAACGGATGGGGAAACGAAAAGAATTAAATATAGGATTTAATTTTCAGTATAACCCAGTAGATTGGTTAATTTTAGATGCTGGAGCAAAATATACTCATTATAAATCTCGAGATGATGGATTAATTAAGTTATTACAGGATAAGATGAGAGGAGATGTGAAATATGGCGGAGAGATATTATTAGAAGTAGTAAAGAGACATAAAATAACACAAGAAATGGTTGATGAGTATAATAAATATAAAAAATCAAAAGAAGAATATAATAAAGCTCTCGAATATTATAATAAAAAAGAATACGAATTTACTAAGGAGTATCGACCAAATCAACCAAATGATAAGGATCCTAAATATTGTTTACTTGAAGATGATGGAACCTGTGAGATTGATCCTGATACAGGTGAATTTCCCCTTAATGAAAAATATGATGAGGATTATAAGATTTATCATAAAAAAGAAAAAGAATATGTTGAAAATAAACTAAAGGAAAATAATATAACGAAACCTGAGGAGCCTAAAGATGTTAATGTTGATCCAATGATATTAGATATTATAGATAATAATAAAGAAAAGAAAGAAACCTTTTCTATAAAGAGAAATGCGTATGGTAAATTTGATTTAGAAAGTAATCAAGAGGCTAAACAATTGATTCAAGATAAATTAACTGAAGAGCAATATAACGCATATACAGGAAAAATGGAAAAAGTTATTAAAAGAGTAAATTCAGAAATTAACAAGATTACACCTACACTAGAGCAATGGGAAAAAATGAAAAAGGCACAACGTACAGCTCACGCTTGGTCTCCATCTTTTGGAATAACTGCATTTATTACAGATAATATTCGTTTATATACCCGCTATACTGAAACAAAACGTATGCCAAGTATTTTTGAGGATACTATAGGATATTCTCTTGATGCAATTACTCCATTATATAAAAGAAAACCTGAGCATAGTAAAAATATTGAAATTGGATATGTCCATGATTTAAAAGGTTTTCTACCTAACGCTAGACGTGCTGATGTTCGTTTAAACTATTTTCATAATTTGACAAAAAATATTTTTGATAGAGATTCAAATTATACTTTGCAACAGTTTGATAAGCGAATTTTGTCAGGAATAGAATTTCAATCTCGCTACGATCAAGGCAATTTATTCGCAACTTTAGGCGTAGTTTATAATTTAAAAAATAAATTTTGTGATAATAGTTTTGAAATATTTAATTATCATGAAAATCAAGGAGTCTCTAAAAAAATACCTTATTGTGTTAATGGAGGAAATGGAAGTGGGTATTTAAAGAATACTATACTGCCAAAATATTCAATTACAGCTAATTTAGGATTACGTTTTTTAGATGAAAAATTAGAACTTGGATCACGCTGGTTATATCATTCTCAAGTAAAGGATACTCGTGCTAAGTCATTAAGAAAAGCAGGAATTACGTGGGCAAGTGGAGAAACTAATCGCTGGAATCCAGTATTAGTTGTTGATGCTTATATTAATTATCGAGTGAATGATAATTTCACAATTGAATTAGTTGGAACAAATTTAACTGATCGATATTATCTTGACCCTATTACTCGTTCAACAATGCCAGCTCCAGGAAGAACTATAAAATTAGGTATGACCGCAAGATTTTAATTATTTCTAAACCGTGAAATTCAAAAGAATTTCATTTATATCAACATCTCAAGTAGGAGAAAAACTATGTCTGTAATTAATAAGACAATTTTAGCAGCGGTAGTATGTGGTGTAGTAAGCGTTGCGCAAGCACAAGTAGTGGGAAATGCATCAACTGATACAAATCAAACTCGATATATAAAAATCAAGGCGGGAGAAAAAGATGGAAAGTCTGGCGTTGAGATATATGACAGTCGTATTCCTAATGATCCAGCTGCCTTAAGTAAAACAGCAAATAATAAAGGACAATCTTTTGAAAAAATGGCAGAACGTGCCGATAAATGGATTTCACACCTTACAGGGGTAGCGAAAAAAGATAAAAATGGTGTAATTGTGGCTAAAATGAATAAAATGCCAAATCTAACACTTATTATGCCGGATCATCGTGGATTAGGTCGTTTATCCTTTAAGCAAGTGGGAAATCAAGATACTTACTATGGTGAATGGGAAAATGTAGATGCAGCAACAAGTGCGGCTAAAAATGTCAGTGTTTATTATGCTGGTTCAGATCCAACAAAAACCTTACCAAGTGGTAAAGCCACTTATACAGTGGAAGGTATTAATAAGTACGGAAACTTTAATAGTCGATTAATGAAGGGGACATTTGATGTTGATTTTGAAAGAGCTAGTATTAGTGGTTATTTAAGCAAACCTAATTTATCTCTTTCTATTGAGAGTAAAATTGATAAAACAAATGCAACTTTTGAAGGAATAGCTAAAGCTGAAGGAGTAACTGGTAAATCAGAAGGTCGTTTCTATGGTGCGAAAGCTGAAGGCTTAGCAGGTATGGCAACCTTTGCTTCAAAACCTGAATACAATACAGCCTTTGGCGGTACTAAAAATTAAGTTTAATAAACAAAAGGCTTGCGAAAGCAAGCCTTACTGTAAACAGGATGTTTTATGTCGAAATTCCCTTTTATTTTTCTTTTTATTCCTTTCTTGGTATTTGCCGAAAATCAAGAAAAAGATTTCCGCTTACAGCAACAATCTCAATTAAATCAACAACGACAAGAACAACAATTTATTCAACAAGATAAATTCTTTACTACATTAACAATAAACAACCAAGAATTTGAGGTGAGTAATAATATAGAAGAAATAATGACCGCTCTTTTTCTCGCAATTAATCACAAACAAACGAATGATATTCAACATTTATTAATCCGTTATAAACAATTTCCACAAGCAGAACAAGGAATGATTTTATTTGCAGAAGCGAATATTGCATTTAATCAAGGAAATACCAAAAAAGCCATTCAACTTTACGAGCAACTTGTTCAACAAGAACCCGATTTCACACGCGGAAAATTAGATTTAGCTAAACTCTATTTTCTAAACTGGCAAAACAATCAATCTAAAATTCTTTTTAATCAGATAGCATTGCCACAACAACCAAATGTAATGGCACGAGTAAACCAATATTTATCACAACTTGATTATCGCCAATCGTGGCAAGGTTCCCTTTCTTTTGGCACAATTTATAATTCTAATTTAAATCAATCTGGCAATGAAACTAGTAAAGAAATTGTCGAAAATTCTTATCTTGGTACATTAGAATTTACACGAACTAGACCAACTATTCAAAAAAGCACGGGATTTAGTTATGAAGCTGTATTAAATAAATATACTGAAATATTAAATAATCAAGGCATTATTTTTAAAGGATTAGCTTATGGTGAGTTTTACCCTAAAAAATCAGAATTTACGGAACATAATATATCACTTGGATTAGGATACCGTTTTAAAGATCAAAAAAATCAATTAGATCTTTATCCTTTAATTGAAAAAACAAGAGCCTATCATCATTGGTATAGCGAAAGAAAAGGGTTTAATATTTCTTATTCAAAGATTTTTAATCCGAATTTATACTTTTCTTTGCAAACAGAATATAAATGGGAAAAATATCAAGATCGTAATTTATCTTATCAAGATGGAAAAATGTTCTCTTTCTTTTCTACTTTAGTTTATCGCTTACCAAATGATTGGATTTTATTTGGTGGATTGGATTATGCGAAAAAGTTTTCAACAGAATCAAAAATTGATCAATATGCTAGAAAGGGGGTAAGAATAGGTATTAATAAAAGTTTTGAAAGCGGAATTGATATTACTGCGCAAGGTATTTTTAGAAAAATAGATTATCAAGATTATAATGCACTTTTAGGAAAAACAAGAAAAGACAATGAACAAAAATATTTGTTTACATTTGCCATTCCTAAATTCAAATTTTACAATATTTTGCCTAGTGTCAATTTTATTCATACAAATCATCGGAGTAACGTAGAAATGTTATATCGCTATAAACAGAATGAAGTGGTATTGAAATTTGAGAAAAACTTTTAAAAACAAACCGCACTTTGAGAGATATTTAACTCTAAGTGCGGTTCAATTTGTCTGAGTTTTTATGATTAAAGTTTGACGACTTTCGCTTGTTTAATCATATTATCGCCCACTTCAAGAATGGTAATTTGCAAGCCATCAATTTCGCAAACCGTGCCTTCATCGGGAATTTCTTCTAAGTGTTCTAGGATTAAACCATTAAATGTACGGGCATCTTCTGTATCCAATTCCCAGTTAAACATTTTGTTGAGATCGCGTAGGTTGGCAGAGCCATCAATAATCATGGAACCATCAGATTGTTGAGTTACTTCTTCGTCAATACTTGGGGCAGTGGAAGTGGTAAAATCACCAACGATTTCTTCCAAAATATCTTCCAAAGTTACAAGACCTTTAATATCACCGTATTCGTCCACCACTAAGCCAATGCGTTCTTTATTTGCACGGAAGTTAGCAAGTTGCGTTTTTAATGGCGTGCTTTCAGGAATGAAATACACTTCATCCGTAGCACGAATTAAGGTTTCTTTGGTAAATTCATTTTTTTCAAGTAGTAAGCGGAATGCTTCACGCACGCGCAAAATGCCAAGCACTTGTTCATCAAGGCTGCCTTTGTAAAGCACCACGCGGTTGTGTGCTGCGTGATTGAGCTGGCGCATAATGGCTTTCCAGTCATCATCAATATCAATGCCGCCGATTTCGTTGCGCGGAACCATAATGTCATCAACGGTGACGGTTTCCATATCTAAAATAGAAAGCAACATTTGTGGATGTTGTTCATCAGGTGTGGCTTCACCCGCTTCTGATACGATACTGCGAAGTTCCTCACGGCTAATTACTTGTTTTTGCATATCGGGTTTTAATCCCACCAAATGCATTAATGATTTGGTAAAAATATTCATCAACCAAACTAGCGGGTAGAAGATTTTAAGTAATACCGTCAAAATATGGCTGGACACAAAACTGACTTTTTCCGCATGCATTGCAGCCACCGTTTTAGGGAAAATTTCAGAAAAGACAAGCATCACGAAAGTGAGTAACCCCGTTGCAATCGCTACGCCTGCATCACCGTATAAACGCATACCAATCATGGTCGCAATCGCCGATGCGCTGATATTCACAAGGTTATTAAAAATAAGAATAAAGCTTAACAAGGTATCTGGCTTTTCTAGCAGTTTTTCTGCTTTTTGGGCGCCTTTATTGCCTTGTTCAGATAGAAAACGAAGACGATATTTATTGAGAGAGAGTAGCCCAGTTTCTGAGCCAGAAAAATATGCAGATAACACTAAACAGATAATGAGAATAATAAATAAAGTACTAAGGGGAATACTGTCCAAGGGAAAATCCTTTTGTTCGTTAATCAACAAAAAGTGCGGTCATTTTTCACCGCACTTTTTACCTGTTATTTGATTTTGCTAAATCAAATGGCTACTCAAATAGCCAAGAGTGGGTAGGATGATACCCGAAATTGGCTAAATAATCATTCTTTTTCCTTATCTCCTATGCTTTCTTTATGAAATTGCTTACTCAAAAAGCCATTTTCATTTGAAATGATGAAAAACGCCTAAATTTCGGTATAATCAGCGCAATTTTTTAAGAAAAACAGGATTGTTAACCATGTTTGAGAATTTATCGGATCGCCTTTCCAAAACTTTACGTAATATCACAGGAAAAGGTCGTTTAACGGAAGATAATATTAAAGAAACCTTGCGCGAAGTGCGTATGGCATTACTTGAAGCTGATGTTGCTTTACCTGTGGTGCGTGAATTTATCGCAAAAGTAAAAGAAAGCGCGCTTGGGGAAGAAGTCAATAAAAGCTTAACGCCAGGGCAAGAGTTCTTAAAAATCGTTCAGCGTGAGCTTGAAAAAGCCATGGGCGAAGCGAATGAGAGTTTAAACCTTGCAACCCAACCACCAGCGGTTATCTTAATGGCGGGTTTACAAGGTGCGGGTAAAACCACCAGCGTAGGTAAATTAGCAAAATTCTTGCGTGAACGCCATAAAAAGAAAGTGTTAGTGGTGTCTGCCGACGTATATCGCCCTGCTGCGATTAAGCAACTTGAAACCTTGGCTCAATCCGTTGGCGTGGATTTTTTCCCATCGGATGTTAAACAAAACCCAGTTGATATTGCTAAAGCGGCACTTGCTGATGCTAAACTGAAATTCTATGATGTGTTGATTGTGGATACGGCGGGTCGCCTACACGTTGATACAGAAATGATGGACGAAATCAAGCAAGTCCATGCAGCGTTAAATCCAATCGAAACCCTTTTCACTGTTGATGCGATGACTGGTCAAGATGCCGCCAATACGGCAAAAGCCTTTAATGAAACATTGCCGCTTACAGGGGTTATTTTGACGAAAGTGGACGGTGATGCGCGTGGTGGTGCGGCGTTATCGATTCGTCAAATCACAGGTAAACCAATTAAATTCTTGGGTGTGGGTGAGAAAACGGAAGCGCTTGAGCCGTTCCATCCAGACCGTGTCGCTTCCCGTATTTTGGGCATGGGCGATGTGCTTTCCCTTATCGAAGATCTTGAACGTTCTGTTGATCGTGAAAAAGCCGAAAAAATGGCGCAAAAATTCAAGAAAGGCGATGATTTCACTTTAGATGATTTCCGTGAGCAGCTTATTGAAATGAAAAAAATGGGCGGCATGATGTCTATGCTTGAGAAATTACCGGGTGCAAAAAATTTGCCTGATCACGTTAAAAATCAAGTAGATGACAAAATGTTTGTCAAAATGGAAGCAATCATTAACTCCATGACCTTAAAAGAACGAGCCAACCCAGATATTATCAAAGGATCTCGCCGTCGTCGTATTGCATTAGGTTCTGGCACTCAAGTGCAAGATGTTAATAAATTACTTAAACAATTCGACGAAATGCAACGCATGATGAAGAAAATGCGTAAAGGCGGTATGGCTAAAATGATGCGTGGAATGCAAGGCTTAATGGGAAGAGGCTTAGGAGGTGGTCTTGGCGGTTTAGGCGGAATGTTTAAACGATAATTTCAGAAGATAAAAGTGCGGTTAAAAAAGAAATATTTTTACCGCACTTTTGTATTTTACGCTGGATTATCTATATCTTTAAATTCTACATCAAAGCCATATTCTTTCGCCAACCATTCACCTAATGCCTTGATGCCATATCGTTCTGTTGCATGATGACCTGCAGAGAAAAAATGTAATCCTTGCTCACGGGCAGAATGAATCGTTTGCTCTGACACTTCACCGGTAATAAATGCGTCGCAGCCTTGTTCTGCCGCAAGATCAATATAACCTTGTCCGCCACCGGTGCAGATACCAATTTTTCGGATTAAGTGCGGTCCGTTTTCAATGCAAATTAACGGTCTTCGATTTAACACTTTTTCTATTTTTTCTGCAAAGTCTTTACCTGTCATCGGTTCTTTTAATTCGCCCCAAACAGGAATACTTACAGCACCTTTTTCTAATGGTTGTAAATTTTCAATGTCGAGCAGTTTGGATAATTGCGCATTGTTGCCTAATTCTGGATGCACATCTAATGGCAAATGATAGCCATATAAATTAATGTCGTTCACTAAAAGGGCTTTAATTCGCTTGCCTTTCATTCCTCGAATACAAGGGTTTTCACTTTTCCAAAAATAGCCATGATGAACCAAAATCGCATCGGCGTTTTGACTGATTGCGTAATCAATTAGAGCCTGACTCGCCGTTATGCCAGTAATGATTTTTTTGATTTTTGTTTTACCTTCTACTTGTAAGCCGTTGGGCGCATAGTCATTGATTTTATCAGAAGAAAGTTTTTGATTAATGAGTTGTTCAAGTTCGAGATTATTCATAATGAATCGTTGATTGGAAAAAGTTGGGATATGGTACAAAATTCTAAAAAAAATGGCTAGTGCGAAGGAGTGGGGGAATGCACTAGCCAAGTTTCATTACTATTAAATTACTATCTAGTATCTAAAACAAGATTCATTATATACATAAATTTATATCGATCAAGAGGTAATAAGAAATTTTTTATTTAATTTAAAGTGCGGTTTAAATTTCTTACGTTTTTTAATAGTTCAATAAGTCAAATTTATCAGTAAAGAAGGGGAGCTTGGCTTTGGTGAGAGGGGTCAATGATGGCAAGGAAAGCAAAATATTTCGTTGGGATGTGGCGTCGTTGTGCTACAATTCGCACGTTTTTTAATTTAGCAAAAAGGTTTACTTATGAAAAAATGGTTATTCATTATCGCAGGCGTGTTGATTATTTCAGCTTGTGCGAATAAAGATGTGTATTTTAACGGCGCAGAAGATTCTCATTCAGGTGTTAAATTTGATAAAGATTCTCGTCAATGGGGATTAAATCAATAAAAAAGTGCGGTTGATTTTAGTCTAATTTCTATTCAAAAAAGTGCTGGTTTCCCAGCACCTTTTATCCATATCTATTATTTATACTGAACCGCAATATCGCTTTCGCTGACGCTATCGCCATAAACTGGCAATAATGTTTTTTCATAGGCTTGTTTTAATACGCCTTCTTTAGAAAGTTTCACAATTTCAGTATTTAACCAATTGAGTAAATCTGACGCATCTTTGCGTACTGCAGGAGCAATAACATCTTGATCGCCAAAACTTTTTACGCCTACTGTGTAGCCTGAATTTTGTTTTGCCCAAGCAAATAAGAAGGTGTTGTCATTAGAAAGTGCATCACCACGTCCGTCACGTAATGCTTCAAAGGTTTCGGTATTTTGTTCAAATTTAAGTAATTTGATATTGGGATAATTTTTAGTAAAGAAAATATCAGCGGTAGTCCCTTTATCCACAATCAGGGTTTTATCTTTTAATTGTTCAAGGTTTGTGATGACCTCACCATTTTTAGACACCACGCCAAGTGCAACTTTCATATAAGGGTTCGCAAAATCAACCACTTCTTTACGTGCTGCGGTGACAGTAAAATTCGCTAGAATAATATCTACTTTCTTGGAAAGTAAATATTCAGCGCGGTTTGCTGCATCTACAAGCACAAATTCCACTTTATTTTCATCGCCTAATAGATCCTTCGTAATCGCTTTACCGATTTCCACATCAAACCCTTGGCTTTTTCCTTGGGCATCCACATAGCCAAATGGTGGTTTATCACTGAATACGCCAATGCGTACTTTGCCTGCTTGTTTGATTTGTTCAATTACAGAAGCCTGTTTCGTCTCTTTGGTTTGTTCTTTATCGTTACAGGCCGATAATCCGAAAGCAAGTGCTGCCGTGGCAAAAAGTGCGGTTAATTTTTTAAATGTTTTCTTTATAGTTTGTCCCTCTTGGTTCATAGTTTAAGATATTTAAGAATGTTTTCGCCCGATCCGTGGTCGGATTCGTAAAGAAATCTTCAGGCTTGGCTTGTTCGATGATTTGACCTTTATCCATAAATGCAATGCGATGTGCGACTTGACGTGCAAAATTCATTTCATGTGTCACAATCAACATTGTCATGCCATCTTTGGCTAGACCTAAAATAACATCGAGTACTTCGCGTACCATTTCTGGATCCAATGCAGCGGTCACTTCATCAAATAGAATAATTTCAGGATTCATACATAAGGTGCGCACAATGGCTATGCGTTGCTTTTGCCCACCTGAAAGCTCGCGTGGATAGGAATTTTTGCGCTCATATAATCCCACTCGTTTGAGTAATTCATCTGCCTGTTTTTCTGCTTCAGCACGATCGCGTTTTTGTACTTTTAATGGTCCAAGTAGAATGTTGTCGATCACTGATAAATGAGCAAATAATTCATAACTTTGAAACACCATACCAATACGTTGGCGCGCTTTTACCCAACTGATGTCTTTGCCAAGTATGCCTGCATTTTGCAGTAATAATTGACCGCTCTTTATTGGTTCTAAGCCATTTAGTGTGCGTAAAAAAGTGCTTTACCCACAGCCAGATGGTCCTAAAATTACGACAACTTCCCCTTTTTCGACAGAAAAACTTATTCCTTTTAATGCTTCTACATCGCCATAATTTTTAACAAGATTTTTGATTTCTAGTAATGCCATTTTGGTTCCTTAATTTTCCCAACGCGCTTCTAAGTAACGAGAAAATAATGAAAGTGGATAACAAATTACAAAATATAAACAGAAAATTACACCGTATATCCAAAGGACAGCGGATTGATTAGTGAAAAGAGAATGTTCAATAATTTGTTGGCCAACTTTGATAACTTCAACCACACCAATTAACATGGCAAGTGAACTGGTTTTTATCATACGTGTGAATAAGTTAATCATACTTGGTGTCACTCGTTTTAGGCTTTGAGGAAGTAAAATATAAATGAAAGTGTGCAAGGGCGTTAAGCCTAGGGCGTAAGCCGATTCAATTTGATGCTTTTCAATGGAAGTAAGCGCACTACGCACGAGATCCCCCATTTCTGCAGTTCCCCAAAAAATAAAGACAAGAATACAAACAGTGACACTATCTAAATGGATATCAAACCATTTTGCCTATCCAAAATAGGCAAGAAACAGAAACACTAATAATGGAATAAGGCGTACAAATTCAAGATAAAAGCCTGTAATTGCTTTGATAAGGTTGTTTTTACTTGTCATGAGTACGCCTAAAATAATCCCTAAGAAGCAAGCAAAAAATACTGAAATAAATGCAATTTCAGCGGTAATCCAAAGCCCATGGAGTAAGCGGTTTAATTGGTTACCTTGGAATAATAATTCAAGCCCCATATTTTGCTCTCCGAGTATGTTTTTCTAAATAGCGAATCAAAATTGACATAGGTAATAAAATAATTAGATAAAATATAATCAATAAAAATAAGGACTCATTTGTTTTGTAATCCATACCAATGATTTCTTTTGCAATAAACATTAATTCTGCGACAGCAACTGCGCTGATAACGGAGGTTTCTTTCATTAAAAATAAACAGTTTGCTCCAATAGCTGGCATAGAAATGGCAAAGGCTTGAGGTAAAATCACATAGCGGAAAGCTTGAAAAGGTG
Organism: Haemophilus quentini; assembly: GCA_001752465.1. GTDB lineage: Bacteria > Pseudomonadota > Gammaproteobacteria > Enterobacterales > Pasteurellaceae > Haemophilus > Haemophilus quentini. The sequence continues at coordinate 537 of MDJB01000006.1, read as the reverse complement.
TTAAACCGATGCTGAGAGCAGATTCTATTTGCCCTTTTGAGACTGCTTCTAATCCCTCGCGAATGGCCTCAGCCATATAGCTCCCACCTAAAAAAGCCAATCCAATCACACCACAAGTGAATCCATCTAATTTAATGCCAACTTTAGATAAGCCGAAATAAAGGAAAAACACTTGAATTAAAAGTGGGGTATTACGAGAAAGCTCAATGTAGCTTTTAACTAGCCAATTTAATGATTTCACTTGGTAAGTACTTATCACTGCACAAATTGTGCCGATAATCAGCGAAAGTAAGATTCCCCAAAAGGAGAGAGAAAGTGTCATTAATGTTGCATGTACAAATCGCGGAAAAACGTTAATGATATAATCCCAGTTCATTTTCTTTTTATGAAAGCATTGTCTGTAAAAAGATAATAAAAGAGATTTTTTATGTTGAAAAAGAATTGAAACGAATGATTTATAGTAAAATGGAATAAGATGAAAAAAGAAAATGCGGTGAAAATTCACCGCATTTATTTCTTATAGCCAGCCAAAAGTCT
>MDJB01000005.1 GCA_001752465.1 Haemophilus quentini | reverse complement strand
TAGCGTATGGTTTTTATAGCTAGACTTTTGGTCTGGCTATAAGAAAAGGCACGCGTTAAAAACGCGCGCCATTTTCAGTTTAAAAGGATTATTTACGCCCTAATGCTGGTGCAATTTTATCAAGTACGCCATTGATATATTTATGGCTTTCATCTGCACCGAATACTTTTGCTACTTCAATCGCTTCATTGATAACCACTTTATATGGCACATCTAATTCAAAGCGTAATTCATAAACAGCCAAACGTAAAATTGCAGTTTCAATAGTATCAAGTTCATCAAAAGCGCGGTCAATATAAGGCAAAATTGAAAAATCAACAGTTTCAATATTTTCTACTGTTTGACGAAATAATTTACGGAAGTAAGGTTTATCTACCCCATCCATATCTTGATCTAACACAAAGGCTAATTCAACTTGTTCTGCAGTATTGCCAGATACCGCCCAAGAATACAATGCTTGAACGGTACATTCACGCGCACGACGACGAGCAGAAGGCTTTTTCACTTGTTTTTGTTCTGTCATGATTTATGCCGCATCAATTTGTTGAATAAGATTAACCATTTCAAGTGCGGTTAAGGCTGCTTCTGCACCTTTATTACCCGCTTTAGTACCAGCACGTTCAATCGCCTGTTCAATATTTTCTGTGGTTAATACCCCAAAAGCGACAGGGATTTCAGCATCTATTGCAACCTTTCCTAAACCGCTGCTTGCTTCCCCTGCTACATATTCAAAATGCGCAGTACCACCACGGATAACTGTACCTAATGCCACAATCGCATCAAATTTTTTACTTTCTGCTAAACGACGCGCAACTAATGGCAACTCATACGCACCCGGGGCACGCACGATAGTGATATTTTCATCTTTCACTTGGCCGATACGTTTTAATGCATCAATTGCACCTTCTAATAAACTTTCATTAATAAAACTGTTAAAACGAGCAATTGCTACTGCAACTTTTGCATTAGGTGCTGCGACTGAGCCTTCTAAAACTTTCATATTTTTTCCTATTATTAGCCATAATGATTTTGGCCCGAGATTTTAGCATAAAATCGCGTATATTCAATATTAATAAGGCTTTACCCTATTTTATTTAGGACTCATTTTTAAGGCTATTTTATTGTTCATAACCCGCACCAACACTATATTTTTATGGAAAATTTCCTTCATTAAGGTAAACTATCGGCAATTTTATGTGAATTACATTCAGTTACAGAGGTTTAATATGTCTAAAGTGGCATCAATTGTTGATGTATTACAAGGGAAAGTGGTGATTGGTGAAACCGTCACTGTGCGTGGTTGGGTACGTACCCGTCGCGATTCTAAAGCTGGCTTATCTTTCTTAGCGGTTTATGACGGTTCTTGCTTTGATCCAATTCAAGCGATTATTAATAACGATATTGAAAATTACGAAAGCGAAATTTTACGTTTAACAACAGGCTGTTCTGTAATTGTAACGGGTAAAGTCGTTGAATCACCTGCAGAAGGACAAGCGGTTGAATTACAAACAGAAAAAGTGGAAGTGACAGGGTTTGTTGAAGATCCAGATACTTACCCAATGGCAGCAAAACGCCACTCTATTGAATATTTACGCGAAGTGGCTCACTTACGCCCTCGTACCAATATTATTGGTGCAGTTGCACGTGTTCGCCATTGCTTATCTCAAGCAATTCACCGTTTCTTCCATGAGCAAGGTTTCTATTGGGTGGCAACCCCATTAATTACTGCATCAGATACTGAAGGTGCGGGTGAAATGTTCCGTGTTTCTACACTTGATTTAGAAAATCTTCCACGTAGTGAAAATGGAAAAGTAGATTTCAGCCAAGATTTCTTCGGAAAAGAATCATTTTTAACGGTTTCAGGTCAGTTAAACGGCGAAACCTATGCTTGTGCATTAAGCAAAATTTATACTTTTGGCCCAACATTCCGCGCAGAAAACTCAAATACCACCCGCCACTTAGCTGAATTCTGGATGGTTGAACCTGAAGTTGCATTTGCAACTTTAGCGGATAACGCAAAACTTGCAGAAGATATGTTGAAATACGTATTCCGTGCAGTATTGGCTGAGCGCAAAGATGACTTACTATTCTTTGAAAAACATGTAGATAAAGATGTTATTACGCGTCTAGAAAACTTTGTGAACTCGGATTTCGCGCAAATTGACTATACTGATGCTATTGATGTGTTATTAAAATCGGGTAAGAAATTTGAATTCCCTGTTTCTTGGGGTATCGATCTTTCTTCTGAACACGAACGTTTCTTGGCGGAAGAATATTTTAAATCACCAGTTGTGGTGAAAAACTATCCAAAAGACATTAAAGCATTCTATATGCGTTTAAATGATGATGGAAAAACTGTGGCAGCAATGGACGTATTAGCACCAGGAATTGGGGAAATTATTGGTGGTTCACAACGTGAAGAACGTTTAGATGTACTTGATAAACGTATGGAAGAAATGGGATTAAATCCAGATGATTATTGGTGGTATCGCGATCTTCGTAAATACGGTAGCGTTCCACATTCTGGTTTTGGTCTTGGTTTTGAACGCTTAATCGTCTATGTAACTGGCGTGCAAAACATTCGTGATGTAATTCCATTCCCACGCGCGCCAAGAAATGCGAATTTCTAATTTAATTTAAGGTTAATATTGACCGCACTTACGCCAAAGTGCGGTCAATTTTTTCAGAATTTTAAGGAAAGTAAAATGGATAAAATTAAACAACTCTTTGCCAACAATTACAGTTGGGCGCAAAGAATGAAGGAAGAAAATTCAACTTACTTCAAAGAACTTGCGGATCATCAAACGCCACATTACCTTTGGATTGGTTGCTCTGATAGCCGTGTACCCGCAGAAAAATTGACAAATCTTGAACCAGGCGAACTTTTTGTACATCGTAATGTCGCTAACCAAGTAATTCACACAGATTTTAATTGCCTTTCTGTTGTGCAATATGCCGTCGATGTGCTTAAAATTGAACATATTATTATCTGTGGCCACACCAACTGCGGGGGGATTCATGCCGCTATGGCTGATAAAGATTTAGGGCTTATCAACAACTGGCTTCTTCATATTCGTGATATTTGGTTTAAACACGGTCATCTTCTCGGTAAACTTTCCCCAGAAAAACGTGCCGATATGCTAACGAAAATTAACGTAGCGGAACAGGTTTACAATCTAGGGCGTACATCAATTGTAAAAAGTGCTTGGGAACGCGGACAAAAACTCTCATTACACGGCTGGGTATATGATGTAAATGATGGATTTTTAGTGGATCAAGGCGTAATGGCAACCAGTAGAGAAACCTTAGAAATTTCTTACCGTAACGCTATCTCCCGTTTATCAACACTTGATGAAGAAAGCATTTTGAAAAAAGATCATCTTGAAAATATCTAAAGAAAACGCCCTTTCGGGCGTTATTTTTTAAGCTTTACCGTCAGCCAAATTTTTCTTTTCTTCCAATTCTTCCCAGCGTAAAAATGCTGTTTCTAATTCGGCTTCAGTATCCGCCAATGCTTTTAATTTAGCGTCGGTAATATCATGAGCCTGTTGGAAAAATACTGGATCGGCTATTTCAACTTGAAGTGAGGTGATTTTTGTTTCTAATTCTTCCAATAGTTGTGGAAGTTGTTCTAGCTCACGTTGTTCTTTATAAGAGAGTTTCACTGATTTAAGCTTAGAAGTGCGGTCATTTTTTACCGTACTTTCTTCTTTTAGCGCTTCAGTTTTCTTCGCTTTAGTCTGTTCTTCTGCTGCTTTGCTTGCCCAGAAATTGGCTTGTTGCTGTTTCGCATCAAAGAATCCACCTACATACTTATTCAAATGCCCTTCACCTTCGAATAAATAACATTCTGTCGCAGTGTTATCGATAAATTGACGGTCATGGCTCACAATTAACAATGTGCCTTGATAATCAGTCAAAATTTCTTCTAAAAGCTCCAATGTTTCTACATCAAGGTCATTGGTCGGTTCGTCAAGAATCAATAAATTATTTGGCTTGAGTAATAATTTTGCGAGCAATAAACGATTTCGTTCTCCCCCTGATAAGGCTTTAACTGGTGTCATTGCACGTTTTGGCGGGAACAAGAAATCTTGTAAATACCCCAGTACATGGCGTTTTACACCATTGACTTCAATATCTTGTTTACCATCCGCCACATTATCCATTACGGTTTTTTCAGGATCTAAATCAGCTCGATATTGGTCAAAATAAGCAATGTCTAATTTAGTACCACAACGAATTTTGCCTGATGTTGGCTGAATTTCACCCAACAATAATTTAATGAAAGTGGTTTTCCCACAGCCATTTGGCCCAACAAGCGCAATTTTGTCTCCACGTAAAATCGTTGTTGAAAAATCTTTTAACAAGGTTTTTCCTGCGATTTCATAGCTCACATTTTCCATTTCAAAGACAATTTTGCCTGAACGACTTGAGGTGTCTAGCTGTAATTTGGCTGTTCCCATTACTTCACGGCGTTGGCGGCGTTCCTCACGCATCGCTTTTAATGCTCGCACTCGCCCTTCATTTCTTGTACGGCGAGCCTTGATACCTTGGCGAATCCAGACTTCTTCCTGTGCAAGACGTTTATCAAATAATTCATTCTGTAAGGCTTCAACGCGTAGATTTTCTTCTTTCGTGGTTAAATATAAATCGTAATTTCCTGGATAAGACACTAATTGACCGCGATCTAAATCCACAATCCGAGTTGCCATTTTTTGAATAAAAGAACGGTCATGGGAAATATATACAATGCTACCTTGGAAATCCAATAAGAAATTTTCCAACCATTCAATAGCTTCCACATCCAAGTGGTTGGTCGGTTCATCAAGTAATAACACATCAGGATCGCACACCAATGCGCGTGCTAATGCTGCTTTACGCAACCAACCACCCGAAAGTGCGGATAATTTTGTGTTTGGATTTAAGCCTAGTTTTAACAGCACTTCATTGATTTTATTTTCAAATCGCCAGCCATCAGCGTGTTCTAATTTAGCCTGAACTTGCTCTAATTGACTTAAAATTTGATCACTGTAATTTTCTTCCAATTGAACAGAAATATGATGATATTCTTTCAATAAATCCGTTAAATGCCCTACACCTTCCGCGACATAATCAAAAATATTGCCTTGCGCATTACGCGGTGGGTCTTGTTCTAACCGAGAAACCACAAGATCTTTCTCGTATTGAATTTTGCCATCATCCATGAGCACATCGCCTGCAATGATTTTCAATAAAGTTGATTTACCTGCGCCGTTACGCCCAACCAAACAAACGCGTTCATTCGGTTCAATATGTAATTCTGCGTGATCTAACAAAGGTGCATCACTAAAGGAAAGATATCCATTGGTTAAACTAATTAATGCCACAACTGCCCCATAAAAATTCAGTGAAAATTAACCGCACTATTCTATACGGTTTGCATAAAAAATCCCATCAATTCGATGGGATTCTCTCTTAAATCAAAGTTGTTGATATACCCGCAATGCGTGTGCATCCGACATACCTGCAATATAATCGCAAATAATCCGCTTCTTACCTTCTTCTGGTGCATTACGCCAACGATTTGCAGTATTTCGCGGTAATAAACGCTCTGGGTCTGATTCAAAAATCTGGAACATTTCTGTCAACATTCTCTGCCCTTTATATTCGATTCGTTGAGTATTCACATTGCGAATAACATAATCCCAAACGAATTTTTTAAATACACCAAGTGCAGCAATCACTTCAGGTGGCAACTCTGCGTTATAACGTAACAAAGGTTCATCAAAATTTGCCGTTAATTTCCACCGCACATTGGTAATAAAGAAATTTACCAATGCGCCAATCGCTTGTTTGCGCTCAAAATGTTTATCAGAGAAAAGTCGTTGGCTAATTGAATCAATATGTTCATGCAACCAAGCTGACGGAATTTGTTTTAATGCGGAATGTGCCGCTTGCCATTGATGAGGATTTACCACGCCAGTTACAATAGCATCCTCTAAATCATGCACGCCATAGGCAATATCATCTGCCAATTCCATAATACTGCAATCCAGCGATTTAAACCGAGTATGTAAAGATTCAGCTGGATTTTCCCGCACTTTTTTAAATTGACAGAATAAAGTGCGGTCATTTTCAGAAAGATTTTCCAGCAACCAATTAAACATTTTTAAATCATCGCGGAAAATGCCTTTTCCTGGAATCCAATCGTGAATACGCACAAAACGCGGATCAATATTGCGAGAAAAATTAAGTTCTGAATACTGAGGCGAGGCAACATCTAACAACGCGGGATATTTCACTACACCCAACAGTGTTCTACGCGTTAGATTCATCCCTGCATTTTCAGTATAAGGCTCAAGTTTCGTTAAAATTCTAAAGGTTTGTGCATTGCCTTCAAAACCTCCCTGCTCTGCCATCATATAATTTAATGCCGTTTCGCCACCGTGCCCAAAAGGTGGATGTCCTATATCATGCGCAAAACACAAACTTTCAATAAGATCATTACTCGGCAATAAAAGTTTCAACTGCTTTTGTAATTCGTTTTTATCAATATTTAATGTTTGCGAAAGGCTTTCAAAGGTTTCTAAAAATTTAAGCTGTGCAACGAGACTACTGCCAATCTGTGCGACTTCCAAAGAATGAGTTAAACGGGTACGGTAAAAATCATTTTCACCAATCGCGTGTATTTGAGTTTTCGCTTGTAAGCAACGAAAAGCGGCAGAGTGTAAAATTCGCCCACGATCACGACGAAATGGTGGACGATTATCTTTTTCGCGTGGAGGATCGGGGAGAAAACGTTCTGTCCAAGAAGAATCAATGATAAGTAGTTTCATATCACTTTGTTTTATTTGATTTTTCTGCATTATCTAATCATTTAGCACAAAAACAACCGCACTTTATCTAGAATAAACAAAGTGCAGTTGAATTTTCATTGATATTTAAACAAAGAAATAAATGAGCTTAAATACAAATGGGGCGAGAATAGAACTAATAATCCCACAAAGCACGAGAGAAATAGAACTGTAACTGCCTGCGGTTGGATTGGTTTCCATACAGCTTACTGTGCCAAGTGCGTGGGATACCGCTCCGACAGATAATCCAATCGCTTCTTGATGTTTAACGCGTAATTTTTTCAACACTAAATAACCAAATACAGAGCCTTGCAAGCCTGCAACAACAACCCCAACTGCAGTAACGGCAGGGATTCCCCCTAGATTATGCGAAACTTCCATCGCGATTGGTGTAGTGATTGATTTTGGTAATACCGTCGCCACCATTTCAGGCGATGCGCCAAGTATGAGCGCTAACACCGCCCCGCTTAACATCGAGAAAAAAGAGGCGATCACCACAATAGATAAAATAATCTTCCATTGTTTGGCAATTTGACGAAGTTGTTCATAAAGAGGTAATGCAAGAGCAACGATACTCAAGCCAAGTAGATTATTAATCGGTGCATTTCCTGCCATATAATCATCATAAGGAATCTTGCCTATCACTAAAATCACAACCAAAATTAATACCGTTAAAATAAAAGTATTAAAAATCATTGATTTCCAACGTTTGCTAATTTGTAGTGCGAGCCAAAATCCGAAAATTGTTAAAAATGTATAAAGATAAATAATGTACTGCTGCATATAAAACTTTCCCACTATAATTAAGCTGATTCATTCATTTGTTTCGCTTGGTTCTCACGGCGTTTAGTCACTTTTTTACGCTTGTATGTAAAAGATTGTAAATGGAATAAATGATTCCCTAACAAACCCATGACGACCAAAGTTACGCAAGTGCTGACAACATTAGGAATCAGTAAAATATTCACTTGTTCTATTAATAAATCTGAATATTTAATGATTCCAACACTTACCGGCACAAAAAGCACCGCCATAAAACGAATCAATAAGCTCGCGCCTAAATAAATCCAATCTAAATGAATTAATCGTGTCGTTAAACCTAAAAAGAGCAATAGCAATCCCCAAATACTTCCAGGTACGCCGGCTGGCACATAATGAGCGATAAGATTTCCGAGATATAACATAATGTACAAAATGACCAACGAACGGGCCAATAAAAATGATTTTTGAATCATATACAACCTTTTTTTTCAACTTTTTCATAATGTTTCAAAATTATTTTACGCTTTTTTTTTCTGAATTGACCAGTTTTTTTCGGTAAAATAACCAGACTTAGATCAAGAACCTTGCAAAATGATAAATCGAAAATTGCTATTTGCTATTTTATTACTAATTTTTACCGCACTTTCTGCGTGCTCTAGTGAAGAAAATACTTGCCGTGTCGTTGGCATTAGTGACGGCGATACGCTTACCTGCCTTGCTAAAAATAATCGACAAATCAAAGTGCGATTAGCTGAAATTGATGCGCCAGAGAAAAAACAAGCTTTTGGACAAAAATCTAAAAAAGCGTTGTCCGATATGGTTTATCTCCGTGATGTGCGTCTTTCTTTAAAAGGTCAAGATCGCTATCAACGCACATTGGCGACTGTTTATTATCAAGAGAAAAATATTAATTTAGAAATGGTTAAACAAGGTATGGCATGGGCTTATAAGCAATATTCCCGTGATCCGATTTATCTTCAAGCGCAAGAAAATGCACAAGCCAAACGAATTGGTCTTTGGGCGGACAATAATCCGATTGAACCAAGTCAATGGCGCAGACAAGAGAAAAATCAATATGGCTTTTGATTATCAAATGTTCCGTCAAGAATTTCCCTATTTCCAACGTGAAGATGCGGTTGTTTATTTAGATAACGCTGCCACCGCGTTGAAACCTCAAGTGTTAATTGATCGCACCGCTGAATTTTATGCTTTTGCAGGTTCGGTACATCGCAGCCAATATGATGCTGCCCAAACTGCGCAATATGAACAGGCTCGCACACAAGTTAAAGAATGGGTTAATGCTGAAGATAAACGCGCTGTTATTTGGACGTCGGGTACAACTCACGCAATAAACTTAGTGGCAAATGGATTGATGCCACAATTAAACGCAGAAGATGAAATTCTGATTAGCCAAGCAGATCATCATGCTAATTTTGTTACTTGGCACGAAACAGCGAAAAAGTGCGGTGCAAAAATTCGAATTTTACCGATTTTAGATAATTGGCTAATTGATGAAAATGCGCTTATTTCTGCTCTTTCTGAAAAAACCAAACTCGTTGCGCTGAATTTTGTTTCAAATGTCACGGGCACAGAACAGCCGATTAAACGATTAATTCAACTTATTAGAAAACATAGTCATGCGTTGGTTTTAGTGGATGCTGCACAAGCGATTAGTCATATCAAAATTAATTTACAAGATTTAGATGCCGATTTCCTCGCATTTTCTGCCCATAAAATTTATGGTCCAAATGGGCTTGGCGTTTTAACAGGAAAATTAACCACACTTTCTCAACTTCAACCGCTCTTTTTCGGCGGAAAAATGGTTGATCGCATATCAAATGAGCGTATTACTTTTGCCGAATTGCCTTATCGTTTAGAAGCTGGCACACCCAATATTGCTGGGGTTATTGGCTTTAATGCCATACTGGATTGGCTACCAAAATGGGATTTTACCGCAGCAGAACAGCACGCTATATCCTTGGCTGAATCCGTCAAAGTGCGGTTAAAATCTTACGAGAATTGCCGATTATTCAATTCCCCTCAACCAAGCACCGTCGTTTGCTTTGTATTTGAGGGTATTGACTGTTCTGATCTTTCTACACTTTTAAGCGAACAAAATATTGCGCTTCGTGTGGGAGAACATTGTGCCCAGCCTTATTTGGCACGCTTAGGCGAACGTACCACATTACGCCTGTCTTTTGCCCCTTATAATACACAGGAAGATGTAGAGGCATTTTTTACAGCTTTAGATAAAGCATTGGATTTATTACAATGATAGAACAATTAAAACAAGCTAAAAATTGGGAAGATCGCTATCGCCTGATTATTCAAGCTAGCAAAAATTTATCTCGCCCAAGCAATGATGAACTTGCTCAAATGCAACCCATTACTGGCTGCGAAGCACAAATGTGGTTTCAAATTATGCCTAAAAATGACCGCACTTTTCAATTCAACGGATTTAGCGAAGCCAGAATTATGAATGGCTTGCTTTGGATTTTATTCAATAAAATCAATGGTAAAACAGCAGATGAATTGAATAAATTTGATATTACTGTATTTTTTAGCGAACTCGGCATTTCACAACGTTTAAGCGAAACGCGTTTAAACGGCTTAAACCAAATCGGACAGCAATTAAAAAATTTATGTATTTAATCGAAACCTATTTTCGCCTAACTGCGCTCGAAAATAATATTGAATCACAAAGTCGTTTACTCAATGCAGTGATCGATCAATGGCGGTATAACGGGCAAATTATCGGACGTGAAATTCCTTTATATTTAGCAGAAGAAGATGGCACCCAAGGCTTTGCTATGCACGTCATTTGCCCTGAGCAAGATAGTCTTTTCCCGCAAAATAATAACGCAGAAGTGAATCGAACATTACAAGAAGCCGAAAAGTGCGGTGTAATTTTTGATGGTTTTCAACTTGTGGGCGATGATTTCAATTCAGATCAAACGGCTGAAAATGCATCGCCAGCTTGGCAAGTGCTTTACACAACCCATTTACAAAGTTGCTCACCGATTCATAGCGGAGAAAATTTCGCGCCTATCCCTTTGTATAAACAGTTGAAAAATCAACCGCACTTAAGCCAAGATCTGATTAAATGGCAAGAAAATTGGCAAGCCTGCGATCAACTACAAATGAATGGTGCGATATTAGAACAACAATCTTTGTCAGAAATTTCTGAGCATCAAAGCACGCTTTCAAAACACGGACGCTATTTAACCCAAGAAATAGAAAAAGAAACTGGCATACCGACTTACTATTATTTATATCGTGTAGGTGGGCAATCTTTAGAATCTGAAAAGTCCTGTTTCTGCCCTTCTTGTGGCGAAAACTGGGCGTTAAAAGACGCGATTTTTGATACCTTTCATTTTAAATGCGATACCTGTCGATTAGTTTCGAATCTATCGTGGAATTTTTTGTAATTAATTTATAAAGTGTCAAAATTTGCAAAATTCGAACAACTAATCGGAGAAAAGATGAATTACCAAGACAACAGCTTAAAATCCTTAAAACTCGGTCAAAAAACAGAATACGCCTCTCAATATGACCGCACTTTATTACAGCCTGTGCCACGCGCGTTAAATCGTGATGGATTGGGCATTACTCAAAACCAACCATTTACTATCGGCGCCGATATTTGGACGGCTTATGAAATCTCTTGGCTCAACGAAAAAGGCTTACCACAAGTTGCTATCGCAGACATTTATCTGGATTATCAAAGCCAAAATTTGATTGAGTCAAAAAGTTTTAAACTTTATTTAAATAGCTTCAACCAAAGCAAATTTGCCGACGTCAATGCCGTTCAACAAACTATGCAACGCGATTTAAGCGAATGTGCGCAAAGCGATCTAAAAGTGCGGTTAAATCCAGTGGCAGTTTATGATTCTCAAAAAATTGATCACTTACAAGGTGATTGCATTGATGAACAAGATATTGAAATTACTAGCTACGAATTTAACGCTGATTGGCTGAAAGATTGCGTATCTGATGAAATGGTCGAAGAAAAATTAGTCAGCCATTTGTTAAAATCTAACTGCCTGATTACCAATCAGCCAGACTGGGGAACGTTACATATTCATTATGTTGGTAAAAAAATCGATCACGAAAAATTATTACGTTACGTTGTATCATTCCGTCAACACAATGAATTCCACGAACAATGTGTCGAACGTATTTTTTGCGATTTAATGCACTATGCCAAACCAGAAAAACTCACTGTTTACGCACGCTATACTCGTCGTGGTGGATTAGACATCAACCCATTCCGTTCTAATTTTGAGAATTTACCTGAAAACTTAAGATTAGCGAGACAGTAAAAGAAAACTGCGGTGAGATTTCACCGCACTTTCCCCTACCCTTGCTTCAAATCATTTGCCTGCTGCAATAGCTGACGGCTTTCTTTTAAGAATTGTTCTGAATAATCGCCAAACCAGTCACGCACCTTATGGAAAGCATCAATAAAACCTTGACGATCATTATTTTCAAAGAAAGTTAAGGCTTCTTCGTAAGTTTGTTTTAGTGTTTCAATTACCGCTAAATTTTCTGGCTTATCCATAATAATATCTGCGTAAAGCTCTGCATCTTGCGCAAATAAACGACCGATCATTGCAAGTTCTAAGCGATAAATAGGAGAAGAAAGTGACAATAAATTAGCAAGATTAACGGGCTGTTTTGAAAGGTGTAAACCATTCGCAAAAGTTGAAAAATGGCGCAAAGCTTGTATATAAGTCATATTGTGATCGTGTTCTGTGGCATCGGTTTGATAAACCTTTGCGCCCCAAATTTGAATTTGCTCAAGTAACCATTCGTAACGTTCAGGAAAACGGCCATCACAACGCACAACCACTTGTTTTGCCATACTTGCAATATCTGGCCCAAACATTGGATGTAAACCTAAAACAGCACCAGTATGGATTTCAAGCATTTTCGCTAGCGGTTCACGCTTAACAGAGGTTAAATCTGCAAGTAGCATGTTTTCCGTTAAATAAGGTTTTAAGCGTTCAATTGTTTCTAAGGTGAGATTAATAGGGACGGAAACGATCACTACATCCGCATTCGTTAAAATACTTTCAGCCACCGCCCAATCTTCGCGATCTAAGATAGAAATTGGATAGCCAGATGCACGTAAATAGCGAGCAAATAAACTACCCAATTTACCATACCCACCCACGATAACAATTTTGTGAATATCAGGATTGATGGTTTTAAAGCCAAATTGGTTTTCATTTGCATAGGATTCGCGCATAAAACGGCGTAGAACATCTTCAATCAGATCTGCTGAAATGCCTGCTTTTTCAGCTTCTAAACGTCTCGCTTGGAGCATAGCTATTTCACGCTCTGGCGCATAAATAGGTAATCCATGTTGATGTTTAACTTTACCGACTTGAGAAACCAACTCAAGACGTTTAGCAAAAAGTTGGATAAGTTCGCGATCAAGCGAATCAATTTCAGAACGTAAATCCTTAAGGGCTTCCATAAAACTCACCTGCAATATTTAGTTTACATGTGTTGTAAAAAATAAATTACAGATGAGATTACTAGAATTTTATAGGAAAGGCAATTAAGTTATGCGGATTGCGTGATTAACCGTTGTGGGCGAATAATATTCCCATCGATCAATGCCACGCCTAAGAATAAATTCTCCGCTGAAAATAACCGCACTTGACCGCTTAATTGCTCGTCGTTAGCAAATTTCACTCGCCGACCAAAACCAATGGCTTTACTCTGCTCTGCATCCAAATGTAAAGCGGGTAATTTACTTACTGCGGTATCAGTTGGCAGTAATAGACGATCTAATTCACTTAATGGAAAACTTTCAGCAAGTAGTTGTAACTCATCGATTGGCATCATTTCTGCTACGGGGTAATCCGCTACGGCTGTACGGCGTAACATTGTCACATGTGCGCCACAACCTAGCACTTCACCCAAATCGTCGACTAAAGTGCGAATATAAGTGCCTTTTGAACAATGCACTTCTAAGGTTAAATAAGGTGCGTGATATTCAATAAAATTGAGTTCAAAAATCGTAATTGGGCGTGCCTCACGCTCAAGTGTAATACCTTGTCGAGCATATTCATAAAGCGGTTTACCGTTATGTTTTAGTGCAGAAAACATTGTCGGCACTTGCAAAATATCACCACGAAATTGTTCAAGTGCGGTCAAAATTTGCTGAGTTTCAATATGAACTTCTCGAGTTTCCACGACTTGCCCTTCCGCATCGGAAGTATCGGTACGTTCGCCTAATTTTGCCGTAACAAGATAACGCTTATCTGCATCAAGCAAAAATTGTGAAAACTTAGTTGCTTCACCCAAGCAAATCGGCAACATCCCCGTTGCCAAGGGATCGAGCGCGCCAGTATGCCCCGCTTTGTTCGCTTGAAATAAACGCTTCACCTTTTGCATGATGTCATTTGATGACATGCCTTGTGGCTTATCCAACAAAAACACACCATCAACATCGCGCCAGCGTTTACGAGGTCTAGACATTAGTTGCTTTCCTCAACGTGTTTTTTCTCATCTTCACGCACAACATTGGTCACAAGATTTGACATACGCATCCCTTCCACTAAGGATTGATCGTAAATAAAGCAAATCTCTGGCACGATACGTAAACGCATCGCTTTGCCTAGTAATGAACGAATATAAGGCGATGCTTTTTCTAAGCCTTTCATGCCTTGCTCAATTGCCTTTTCATCGTGATCGAATAAAAAAGTCACGAAGATTTTTGCGTAAGATAAATCGCTCGATACTTCCACATCAGAAACTGTCACCATCCCAATACGGGGATCTTTCACTTCGCGTTGTAAAATGACTGCTATTTCTTTTTGTATTTCTTGAGCGACGCGATCGCTACGTTTAAATTCTCTTGCCATAGTTATTCCTTATTTATAAAAGCGCCCCATTCTACTGGAAATCATTGGATTTAGCACGCAAAAATCCCTTTCAACCCGATACTGTTTTTCGATAAAATGACACCTGATAATTTGTTTGAACATTCAAACTTCCGATAAAAATCACTTTACAGAGGGCATAATTTATGCAAGCGAGACGAGACGACCAAGATTGTCGATGAAAATCACGTATTACAACAAGCATTTTTAAATGAATTAGATGAAAAATTTTGGGTATCTGCTGATAAACTCCGCCAACAACTTGATGCCGCCAACTATAAACATATCGTTCTTGGTCTTATCTTTTTAAAATACATTTCTGATAATTTCACCCATCAACAGGAAAAAATTCAGGCGGAACTTTTCGATGCTGAAAATCCCCTCTATCTTGACCGCACTTTTTTTGATACTGAAGAAGAGTATCAAGAAGCCTTAGCTGCAGAACTAGAAAACCGTGATTATTACACCGCAGATAACGTATTTTGGGTGCCAGTCTCTGCTCGTTGGCAAGCCTTACAAGAAGTCTCTATTCTCAACACGGGGGCTGAATTGCCTTGGGGCGGGAAATTCTCAGGCGTGGCCAAACTGATTGACGATGCCTTCGATGCCATTGAAAAAGACAACGAAAAACTCAAAGGCGTACTCCAACGCATTAGCGGCTATGCCGTAAACGAAGACACCCTGCGCGGGCTGATTATCCTCTTCTCCGATACCCACTTTACCCGTCCGACTTACAACGGCGAGCCCGTGTATTTAGGCGCAAAAGACATTCTCGGCCACGTTTACGAATACTTCCTCGGTCGCTTTGCCCAAGCCGAAGGCAAACGCGGCGGGCAATATTTCACACCGAAATCCATTGTTTCCCTGATTGTCGAAATGCTCGAGCCATACTCCGGCCGCGTGTATGACCCGGCCATGGGCAGCGGCGGCTTTTTCGTACAAACCGAACGCTTTATCACCGCCCATCAAGGCAACATCAACAACGTTTCCATCTACGGACAAGAATTCAACCCAACTACATGGAAACTCGCCGCTATGAATATGGCGATTCGCGGTATTGATTACGACTTCGGCAAACACAACGCCGACAGCTTCACCCAGCCGCAACACATCGACAAAAAGATGGATTTCATCATGGCAAACCCGCCATTCAACATCAGCGATTGGTGGAGCGAATCCCTGGCCGACGACCCACGTTGGGCATACGGCACCCCGCCCAAAGGCAACGCCAACTTCGCTTGGCTGCAACACATGATTTACCACCTCTCGCCCAACGGCAAAATGGCATTATTGCTGGCCAACGGCTCCATGAGCAGCCAAACCAACAACGAAGGCGAAATCCGCAAAGCCATTATCAATGCCGACTTGGTCGAATGTATGGTAGCCCTGCCAGGCCAGCTCTTCACCAACACCCAAATCCCCGCCTGTATTTGGTTCCTAAACCGCAACAAAAAGCGCAAAGGCGAAGTATTGTTTATCGACGCCCGCCAAATCGGCTATATGAAAGACCGCGTATTGCGTGATTTCACCACTGACGACATCGCCAAAATCGCCAATACCCTCCACGCTTGGCAAAAATCAGACGGCTATGAAGACCAAGCCGCTTTCTGCAAATCCGCTACGTTAGAAGAAATTAAAGACAACGACTTCGTCCTCACACTGGGACGCTATGTCGGCACCGCAGAACAAGAAGACGACGGCGTATCATTTGCAGAAAAAATGCAAAATCTGACCGCGCTTTTGAAGGAACAATTTGCGAAAAGTGCGGAATTAGAAGCGGAGATTAAGAAGAATTTAGGGGGATTGGGGTATGAGTGATTGGAAAGAGTATACATTAGAAGAATTATGTGATTTTCAGAATGGTTTTGCATTCAAAAATTCTGATTATGTAGATTCTTCAGAAAATACAAATGAAGTATTTAGAATGGGATATATAAATCGTGGAGGTGGATTTAAAGAAGACACAACACCTGTATTTGTGCCCCAAAATTATCCTAAAAATTTAGATAAATTTATTTTAAAACTAAATGATATTACTATTGCCATGACTGATATGAAAAACTCAATGGCATTACTTGGCTGTTGTGCAAGAATATCTCACAATAATAGATTTATATTAAATCAAAGAGTTGGAAGAATTAGAGTTGTTAGAAATGATATACTAGACCCAATTTATCTTTATTATTATTTAAACTCATCAAAACAAATTGACTATCTAAGAGCTAATGCAAATAGCGGTGTGCAAGTTAATCTTAGTACAGATACTATAAAAAAATCTATTTTAAAAATACCTAGCATAGAAAAACAAAGAGAAATAGCTAACATTCTATTTGCTTTAGATCAAAAAATAGAACTCAACACTCAAATCAACCAAACCTTGGAACAAATCGCCCAAGCCCTGTTTAAAAGCTGGTTTGTCGATTTTGATCCCATGCGTGCCAAAGTCCAAGCGCTTTCAGACGGCATGAGCCTTGAACAAGCAGAGCTGGCAGCCATGCAGGCAATCAGCGGAAAAACACCCGAAGAACTGACCGCACTTTCACAAACACAGCCTGACCACTACGCCGAACTAGCCGAAACCGCCAAAGCGTTTCCGTGTGAGATGGTGGAAGTTGATGGGGTTGAAGTGCCGAAGGGGTGGAAACAAACAACACTTTCAGAAATTTGTGAAATGCAAAATGGTTATGCATTTAAAAGCTCAGAATGGACTGATACAGGAATTCCAGTAATAAAAATTGGCTCTATACAATCAAAAATTCTTACAGTGGAAGGAAATGGTTTCGTTTCAGAAGATAACCTATCTTTACGTTCTAATTTTGTTTTGAATGGTGGAGACATTGTCATTGGACTAACAGGTGCTTATGTTGGAAAAGTAGGAAGAATGCCAGCAAATAAGAAGGCTATGTTGAATCAACGTGTAGCTAAATTTCTGGCTAAACAAATGAATGAATCTGAAACATTTTATAGCTTTATATATATGAATATGATTCAAGAGGATTTTAAAAACTTTGTTGATTTTACTGCACAAGGATCTGCTCAACCCAATATTAGCACTAGAGATATTTTAAAATATCCATTATTGCTAGCAAATACTGAAGTGCATTTAGTTTTTGAAAAGTTGTTAAAGAAAACTCTAGATAAGTCTATATTTAACAGCTACCAAAACGAGATCTTATCTAATTCCAGAGATCTATTACTACCTAGATTATTAAATGGGAAGCTATAAAATGCCAACTCAAGAAGAAATTAAAGTTCATTTGGAAAAAGTAAATACCTATTTAATGGAAGCTGATGCTTCATTTAGAATGTATTGCTCATTTCTTAAAAATGAGAAGAAGAAATAGAATTAAATTTTACAACTATAATTGTTATACATTTCATTACCTAACAAATGCCCTATTAAATAACTTTCTTAGTCAAATGGCTAAATTGATAGATCCTGCTGAACAAGGAAGAGGAGATATACTAAAAAACTCTAATCTAAATTATCTAAAAGATATTTTAGATGAAAAAGCAACTCCCGAAGAGAAAAATAAGATTAAGCAGCTAACTAAATATATAAAATTTAATTCAGAAAATCTAAAGTTAATCTGGGACAAAGAATTATCCCATTCAGATAGAGAAACAGTTCGTCATGATGTCATCAAAAAAGAAAATCGTAAAAACATCAGGAAATTGCTTAATGCCAAAATGAAACTATTAAATGTTTTTAGAAGTATAAATAACAGGCTAGATAATCAAAGGTATTTCTTTGAATGGAATATAGATAAGCAAATAAAGCAGATTTTCCAACCAATGATTAAAGATTATAAAGATGCATAAATACTTAATAGATTAATTTTACCTCTGCCAAATTTCCACTATCCCCTCTTTGCTAAAGAGGGAGACTATTTAGAAGGTTTATTAGCTACAAGCGGTCGAATTAACAGCAGAATTACTTATGAAAAACACCTAAACTAAAATTACGCTCAATACCATTTTCCTCTTTCGTAAAGGGGATATTTAAAACCAATACACTAAGGAGCGCATCATGCTCAACGAAAACGATATCGAACAACTCACCCTTCAACGCCTACAATCTCTCGGTTGGGAATATCGCTATGGTAAAGACTTACCTGTTCATGAGGGCGAGTTTGCCCGTGGCGATTTGAGCGGCGTAGTATTTGTTGAGCAACTGCGTGAGGCGGTGCGCAAGCTAAATCCGCATCTGCCTGAAAGTGCGGTGGATTCTGTGGTGAAATCGACAACGAAAAGCGATATTGGCGACTTGGTGGTGCGTAATCAGGCGTTTTATAAACTGTTGCGCGATGGCGTTCGGGTGGAATATCAGGCTCCCAATAGCCACGGACAAAATGAGCAAAAAATCGAGATGGCGCGCTTGGTGGATTTTGAGCAGGTGAAGAACAACCGCCTTGTTGCCGTCAATCAGCTGGAAATCCGCAGCCGTAAAGGCGGCAAACGGATTCCCGATATTATCGGCTTTGTAAATGGTCTGCCCTTGGTGGTGTTTGAATTAAAAAATCCGCTGCGTGAATCAGCAGATTTGTTACAGGCGTTTAATCAGTTTGAAACCTATAAAGATGAAATTGCCGAGCTGTTTGTTTACAACCAAACCCTGATTATTTCAGACGGCATTGCCGCCCGTTTGGGTTCGCTTTCGGCAGATTTCCAACGCTTTACGCCGTGGAAAGTGGTCGATGAAAAAAATAAAAGCGCGCGCTTATACTTTGATGATGAATTGCAAAGCCTGCTTAATGGCTTGCTGCAGCCCAAAGATTTGCTCGACTATATCCGCTATTTCGTCTTATTTGAGCGGGACTCCAGCGGTAAAAGCATTAAAAAAATCGCCGCATACCATCAATATTACGGCGTAAATGAAGCGGTAGATTCCACCATTTGGGCGACTTCAGAAAAAGGCGACCGCCGCATTGGTGTGATGTGGCATACGCAGGGTTCGGGCAAGTCGATTTCCATGTTGTTTTATGCCGGCAAACTGCTTGCACAGCCTGAATTGAAAAATCCGACGATTGTGGTGGTCACCGACCGCAATGATTTGGACGGTCAGCTCTTCCAAACCTTTTCTTCAGGCAAAGACTTAATCAAACAAACACCGCAACAAGTGGAAGACCGCGATCAACTGCGCCAACTACTCGCGCAAAATGAAGTCGGTGGCGTATTTTTTACCACGATTCAGAAATTTGCCCTAAATGAGGAAGAAAGCCGCTTCCCTGTTTTAAATGAGCGCAGCAATATTATTGTAATCAGCGATGAGGCACACCGCAGCCAGTATGGCTTTACGCAAAAATTGCATAACGGCAAATTTCAGGCAGGCTACGCCAGCCATTTACGCGATGCGCTGCCTAATGCTTCATTTATCGGTTTTACCGGTACACCAATTAGCCTAGAAGATAAGGACACGCAAGATGTGTTCGGGCGTTATGTGTCGATTTATGACTTGCAAGATGCAGTGGAAGATGGCGCAACGGTGCCGATTGTGTATGAAGCACGCCAAATCCGCTTAAATGAAAAAGAACACGATGAGCTATTCAAAGAAATTGATGATTTGCTAGAAGAGGAGCAATCCCCTGCGCTGCGTTTGCAGGAGAAATTGCTGGGTTCGCAAGCCCGCCTGGCTGATTTAGCCGCGGATTTTGTGCAGCATTTTGCCAAACGCAATGAAGTCGTTGATAGTAAGGCGATGATGGTGGTTTCCAGCCGTCAGATTTGCGTGGACTTATACAATGAAATCATCAAACTGCGCTCTGAATGGCATTCGGACAATATTAACGAAGGGGCGATTAAAATTGTGATGACGGGTTCTGCTTCCGATGCGCCGAAAATGCAGAAACACGTTTACAGTAAACAGGAAAAACAAACGCTGGAAAGCCGCTTTAAAGACCCAAACGATCCGCTTAAAGTGGTGATTGTGCGCGATATGTGGCTGACGGGCTTTGATGCGCCTTGCTGTAATACGATGTATATCGACAAGCCTATGCAAGGGCATAACCTGATGCAGGCGATTGCGCGGGTTAACCGTGTATTCCGCAATAAAAGCCGAGAAAATGGCGGCTTGATTGTGGATTATGTCGGTATTGCCGAAAAACTCAAAGAAGCAACCCAGCAATACACCAATTCGCAAGGCAAAGGCAAATTGACGGATAGCGTGATTGATGTGTTCTTTAAAATGAAAGAGCATTTAGAATTTATCCGCCACCTGTTTGCAACACCAGTTGAAGGGAAAACCTTTGATGTTCAGACGGCCTTAGAAAAAGATAATCCGCATGATCTTTTGATGGCTATTCGTTTTGCTGCCAACCATATTTTGAGCCTCGATCAATTACCGTTTGATGGCAAAGCACACGAGCAACATTGGTTTAATAAAAAAGAAACCGAACCGCGCAAAAAAGCCTTTTTGAAAGCGGCAGGCTTGGTGAAAAAAGGCTATATGCTGTGCGGCGCATTAGCTGAAGTTGAGCCGTATAACCAAGAAATCGCCTTTTATGATGCCGTACGGGCAATTTTAACTAAACGTGAACAAAAAGGCACTGGCACAAATGAAAGACAGATTTTATTAAAAAAACTGGTTAATCAAACGGTGTATTCTGAAGGCGTGATTGATTTATTTGATCTGCTAGAAAAACCACAACCACAAATCAGCTTGCTTTCCGAAGAATTTTTACAAACTGTTAAAAATAGCCCAACTAAAAATTTATGGGTTACGGCAATGGAGCGTTATTTAGCAAGTGAAATTAAAGTTAAATCAGGCACAAACTTAACCTTGCAAAAAGATTTTGAACAGCGTTTGAAAGAAGCATTGAATCAATACCACAATCACAATTTGACTGTGGTAGAGATTTTAGACGAACTCTTTAAAATGAGCCAAGATTTCCAAGAACGTCTAGCATTAGGGAAAAAACTAGGATTAACCAAGGAAGAACTTGCCTTCTATCAAGCTCTATCTCAAAATCAAAGTGCAAAAGATTTAATGGGCGATGAAGTGCTTTCTAAACTGGCGAAAGAAATCACGGAAACACTTAGAAAATCGGTCACAATCGACTGGCAGTACAAAGAAGCGGTGCGGGCAAAAATGCGTATTCTCATTAAACGCGCCCTACAACGCTACAAATACCCGCCCGATAAACAGGAAGAAGCGGTAACTTATGTGATTAAACAAGCTGAAGAAATTGCAGAGGATTTAACTGGTTTATAATTTTGATGCGGTTTATTTAATAACAAAAGGGCGATTAAAAACACTATGATTTCTAACCGCCCTTTATTTTGTTAAAAGTTAGATTGAACGTTTAACTTCAACTACTTCAAACACTTCGATTTGGTCACCGACTTTTACATCGTTGTAGTTTTTCACACCGATACCACATTCCATACCGTTACGAACTTCAGATACATCGTCTTTGAAACGGCGAAGAGACTCTAATTCCCCTTCAAAGATAACGACGTTATCACGTAATACACGGATTGGGTTGTTACGTTTCACTACACCTTCTGTTACCATACAACCTGCGATTGCACCAAATTTCGGATGACGGAATACATCACGAACTTCAGCTAAGCCAATAATTTCTTGTTTAAATTCAGGCTCTAACATACCGCTCATTGCTGCTTTAATTTCATTCAACAATTCATAGATGATTGAGTAGTAGCGTAAATCAATGTTTTCCGCTTCAATGACACGACGCGCAGATGCATCAGCACGAACGTTAAAGCCAACAATAATGGCATTAGATGCTGCAGCTAAAGTTGCATCAGTTTCAGTAATACCACCTACACCAGAACCAACAACTTTAACTTTTACTTCATTGGTAGAAAGCTCATTTAACGCTTGAACAATCGCTTCCACAGAGCCTTGTACGTCCGCTTTCACAATGACGTTCAATTCAGCCACATCGCCTTCAGACATATTGCTAAACATATTTTCAAGTTTCGCTTTTTGCTGACGAGCTAATTTCACTTCACGGAATTTACCTTGACGATATAACGCCACTTCACGTGCTTTTTTCTCATCACGTACAACGGTTGCTTCATCACCCGCTGCTGGCACACCTGAAAGACCTAATAATTCAACCGGAATTGAAGGACCTGCTTCATCCACTTCTTTTCCGTTTTCATCACGCATTGCGCGCACACGGCCATATTCAAAACCACAAAGTACGATGTCACCTTTACGTAGTGTACCTGATTGAACCAAGATAGTTGCCACAGGGCCACGACCTTTATCTAAGTAAGATTCAATGACTACACCACTTGCCATGCCGTCTTTTACAGCGGTCAATTCAAGCACTTCAGATTGAAGTAAGATAGCATCTAATAAATCATCAACCCCTGTACCTTTCTTCGCAGATACTGGAACGAATTGCACATCACCACCGAATTTTTCAGAAATTACATCATGTTGTAATAATTCTTGCTCAACACGGTCTGGATTAGCTTCTGGTTTATCGATTTTATTTACTGCAACCACTAAAGGCGCACCCGCTGCTTTTGCGTGTTGAATCGCTTCGATCGTTTGAGGCATCACACCATCATCGGCAGCAACAACAAGAACAACGATATCTGTTGCTTTAGCACCACGCGCACGCATAGAAGTAAACGCTGCGTGTCCCGGAGTATCCAAGAAGGTGATCATTTTACCATCATCCATTTCTACGTGATACGCACCGATATGTTGAGTAATACCACCCGCTTCGCCAGCAGCAACTTTCGCTTTACGAATATAGTCAAGTAAAGAGGTTTTACCATGGTCAACGTGACCCATGATGGTTACAACTGGCGCACGCGTTACTTTTTCTGCGTTTACATCGCGATCGCCTAATACCGCTTCTTCAAGCTCATTTTCATTGCGAAGAATTACTTTATGGCCAAGTTCTTCTGCTACTAATTGAGCGGTTTCTTGGTCGATAACTTGGTTGATAGTAACCATTTCGCCCATCTTCATCATCGTTTTGATGATTTCAGTCGCTTTTACAGCCATCTTGTTCGCTAATTCAGCAACAGTAATGGTTTCACCAATGACAACATCCGCTTTTACAGCTTGAACTGGTTTAGTAAAAGCTTGTTGAAGTGCGGCACCTTTTTTGCCATTTTTACCTTTACCAAACTTAGCGTCTTTTTGATTTTTACGATTAGATTCGCGCTCATTTTTCGAGTTTTTGCTATTTTCATCGTCGCGACCGCCTTTTTTCGCTTTTGCTACTTTATTTTTGCCACGGCCACGATTTTCGTTACGACGATCTTCTTCATCTTCTGCTTCAAGTGCATATCTTGAACTTAAGTTGTAATCAGAATAGTCTTCTGAAGAAGATTCATTGTCTGAATCATCTGCTTCAGCATAACGTTTCGCTTCTTCTGCTGCACGGCGAGCTTGTTCTTCAGCTTTTTGACGAGCTAATTCTTCAGCTTTACGACGAAGTTCTGCTTCTTCTGCTTTACGTTTCTCTTTTTCAGGATCAACAGATTTAGCTTTAGAATCTACCGCACTTTTTGCTGGCTTAGCTGCTTCTGCTTTCGCTTTTTCAGCTTTTGCTTTTTCATCAGCTTCTTTCTTAACTGCTGCTTTTTCAGCTTCTAAACGAGCTTTTTCTTCTGCCGCTTTTTGTTCAGCAATTTTTTTAGCTTCCGCTTCTTGCTGTGCTTTTAATTTTGCTTCTTCTTGTTGAGCAATATCAGTTTTTACCGTCCGTTTTTTACGTACTTCTACTTGCACTTCTTTGCTTTTACCACCAGTTGTGGTGCTGCTCACTGTTGTTTTTGTTCTGCGTTGAATACTTAATTTTTTTGGCGCATCAGCCTTAATATCTTCAGTCATTACTACTCTCCTTATTCTTCGCCAAACCAACAGATATTACGTGCAGCCATAATTAAATCTGCTGCCTGTTCTGCTGTTAATTCTTCAATATCTGCTAAATCATCTACACCCTGTTCGGCGAGTTCTTCGAGAGTAGTAATTTGTTTTTCAGCTAATTTGAATGCTACATGGCGATTCATACCATCTAAATTCAATAAGCGATCTTCAATATTTGCTTTTTTCAATGCTTCTTCTTCAGCTACTGCTGCGGCTGTAATCGCATTTTTAGCACGAGTTTGAAGTTCTTCTACAAGATCTTCATCTTCTAAACCATCAATTGCTGTCAATTCATTCATTGGCACATAAGCAACTTCTTCTAAACTTGTAAATCCTTCTTCTACAAGGATTTGTGCAAATTCTTCATCAAGTTCTAATGCGTTAATAAATAAGTTTAAAACTTTATTATCTTCTGCTTGATGTTTTGCATTTAAGTCATCTGTAGTCATTACGTTCAGTGTCCAACCCGTTAATTGTGTTGCTAAACGCACGTTTTGACCATTACGACCAATTGCTTGTGCCAGGTTAGCTGCTTCAACTGCAATATCCATAGAATGATTATCTTCATCAACAATGATAGAAGACACATCAGCTGGTGCCATTGCATTGATCACAAATTGTGCTGGATTATCATCCCAAAGCACGATATCTACGCGCTCACCACCAAGTTCATTGGTAATGGCTTGAACACGCGCACCACGCATTCCTACACAAGCACCAACTGGATCAATTCGCTTATCATTTGATTTCACTGCAATTTTAGCGCGAGATCCGGGATCACGGGCCGCACCACGAATTTCAATCATTTCCTCGCCAATTTCAGGCACTTCAATACGGAATAATTCGATCAACATTTCTGGTTTAGAACGTGTCACAAATAATTGTGCAGTTTTACCTTCAGGATTTACTTTATAAAGCACACCACGCACACGGTCACCAGGACGGAAATTTTCACGTGGCAACATATCTTCACGAGCAATCATCGCTTCGGCTTTATTGCCAAGATCTAAGATGATGCTGTCACGACTTACTTTTTTCACCGTACCCGTTACAATTTTGCCTTCTTCAGCACGGAACTGTTCTACAACTTTTGCACGCTCAGCTTCACGGATTTTGGTGCTAATTACTTGGCGTACAGTTTGCATTGCAATACGGTCAAATGCGATAGATTCGATTTGATCTTCTACATAATCGCCAATTTGAAGATTTGGGTCTTCAAATTGTGCTGCTTCTAAAGTGATTTCTTTCGTTGGCACTTTGACTTCATCAACAATTAACCAACGACGAAAAGTATCAAAATCCCCTGTTTTTGGGTTGATTGATACTCGAATATCTGTTTCGTATTCATATTTTTTCTTGGTAGAAAGCGCAATTGCACTTTCTAACGCTTCAAAAATTTTCTCACGTGGTAATAGCTTCTCATTGGATACGGCTTCTGCCGCCAGTAAAATCTCTTTACTCATTTTTTCTTTTGCTCCTTTTAAAATTTTGCAACAACATTCGCTTTTTGAATGTTACCAAAGACTAAAACTTGTTCCTGTCCATCAACGATTAAAGTAACCATATCGTTTTCAATACGCTCTAACTTACCTTGCCATTTACGGCGTTCCATCACTGGAATTCGCAAATGCACTGCGATATCTTGCCCAATATAGCGTTCAAATTGCAGCAAGGTAAATAGTGGACGATCTAAACCTGGTGACGATACCTCTAGATTGTATTTATCCGCAATTGGATCTTCCACGTCTAAAATTGCGCTCACTTGACGACTTACATCAGCACAATCATTGACAGTTGCGCCACCTTCTTTATCAATAAATAAACGCACAGTCATAAAACGGCCTGCGCGTTGACATTCAATACCCCAAAGTTCACAGCCTAAATCCTCTACTGCGCCTTGTAGCATTTCTTGTAAATTTTGTTCTAATGTAGCCAATTTCTACTCCTATACTGTAGTGTCAGTTTTTAGCCAAAATAACTTCTTTTGATGAATCTAAAAACTTCTACAAAAAATTTTAGGCATAAAAAAAGGGTTAGGTTCACAGGAACCTAAGCCCAGTTTTTGTTAAATTTCTTATAGAAAAAAACCCCTATACTGGGGTTCTTTTACTGAACTTATTATTGGTTGCGGGGGCCGGATTTGAACCGACGGCCTTCGGGTTATGAGCCCGACGAGCTACCAAGCTGCTCCACCCCGCGTCCGAAATATGGGGTGCATTATAGTGATAAAAATTTAAAATGCAAGAAGTTTTACAAGTTCCTTAAAAATTTTACTAAAACTTACCGCACTTTTCATCATCACTAGAATCGAATACCAGAGCCAATCCCTAGCCCTAATCCAACGCCGTTACTTCCGCCACCAGCGCTGACGCCACCACCTACAGTACAAGCAGTTAATATGCTTGATAATACAATAATAAAAAGTGTTTTCTTCATCATTTTTCCTTTATAAATAAAATTTCAAATAAGCGATAAACGGCAATTAAGTCTGTCTTTGCAATAGGTTTAAAAGGTAACAAAAGATAGTAAATCCAGCGAAAACGCTGCAAAAATACGATCATATTCTGCCAATTTTCTACTCTACAATGATCTTGATAATACAATGCCACTTTTTGAATAAAATCGTCTGACACATCTTTTTCTCGACATAAGCTATCAAAGAAAAATAGCATATCTCGAACGATTAACCAATTTTGATTTTGACTACTTGAACGAGATTCAAAATCAAGAAAAGTAACTTTTCCCTTATCCCAAGTAATATCTCGAATAGCAGGACGACCATGTACCAGATTTTTAGCATGTAAATCAATCAAAGCGAGACAAGCATCATAAATAATAGAAA
Organism: Haemophilus quentini; assembly: GCA_001752465.1. Lineage (GTDB taxonomy): Bacteria > Pseudomonadota > Gammaproteobacteria > Enterobacterales > Pasteurellaceae > Haemophilus > Haemophilus quentini. The sequence continues at coordinate 32,439 of MDJB01000005.1, read as the reverse complement.
ATTTTTGCTGATTACTTGCCCCCTTATCACATAACCATTGTGATAAAGTGATTCCCGCATCTTCCAATACAAAAAAATCCTCATCATAATAAGAGACTTTTGGAACAGGTGCTTTTTTTTCAATAAGATTCAACAAAGTTTGTAGTTCATTTTTAAAAGATTGCTTCGGATACGGTTTCAATAGTAGCCAAACCCCCTTCAACTTTTCAGGTTGCTTTAACCAGAATTTTTTGCCTTCATATTGAAAAGGGTAAATGCGTTCATCACGATGTTCTATAACTAATTGATTAACATATTGCCTAAACTCTGGGCTCATTATTACATCACTCCATAGCCATTTGTGGTATATTTGTCCACCATTTTTATTTTGCTTTTAACTTAACTAAAAATTAGATATGAAAAAATTTAAATTATTATTTCTTACGTTAACGTCTATTTTAGCGGTATCCCCTAATATATCGGCCTCACCTTTTTCAATAACTGAATCTCAAATCAATCAATATCTACAAGAGAAAGGAACTATTGCGGATAAATTTGGTTTACCGGGATTATTTTTTCTTGATTATCAAATAAAAAATTTGAGTACCAAAATTGGGCATACTAATGATAAACGCGTATAAATGAGCGGTACTTTAGAGGGTTTATTTCAATTTGGCAATAAAAAATTGCCTAGAAAATTAAATCTGACCTTCGATACAATTCCTTATTATAATCCCGAAGAAGGCGCCGTTTATTTAAAGAAAATGCGTATTTTACGTTGGTCAGGAGAACCACAGCAATATATGCAACAAATGCAAACAATCATGCCTTTTTTAAATAAAAATGTCGCTAAATTACTAGAACATATTCCTGTTTATACATTAGATAAAAACAATATGCGTGATGTACTTATAAAAAAATTTGCTAAAGAAATCCGTATAGAAAAAGGACAACTTTCCTTAGAGACAAGCATGTTCCAATGACATTCATATAATGTAATTGAACGTTGCTTATTGATAGAAGGATAAAAAGAGCGGTGAAAATCTAAGAAAAATTTTCACCGCCCTTTTTTATGAATTCATAAAGAAAAGTTAAAATGCAGAGGTATCTTGGAATAGTCCAACTTTTAAATCTGTTGCTGTATAAATAACGCGACCATCTACTTCAACTTCACCATCAGCCATTCCCATAACTAGTTTACGATTAATAACTCGTTTCATATGGATTCGGTACACCACTTTTTTAGCCGTAGGCAAAATTTGCCCTGTGAATTTTACTTCACCAACCCCTAATGCTCTGCCTTTTCCTTTGCCACCAATCCAGCCTAAATAAAACCCAACAAGCTGCCACATTGCATCCAATCCCAAACAACCTGGCATTACTGGATCGCCAATGAAATGACAACCAAAGAACGGCAATTCAGGTTTAATATCAAGTTCGGCTTCAATATATCCTTTACTAAAAGCACCTGTATCCTCATTCATTTCAATAATGCGATCCATCATCAACATGGTCGGAGCAGGTAATTGTGGCCCTTCTTTACCGAATAATTCGCCGCGACCTGACGCGAGCAAATCATCATAAGAATAGCTACTCTTTTTATTAGGTGTACAAGTGTTTTGCATTTTAAGTTCCTTTACATATGATAAATTCAGTTTAAAACTGATATAAAACATTCTAAAGAGAACATAGCAAAGTGTAAATAGCTAACACTTGTTCGCAAAACTTGTCAGAGCAGTCACTTTTATAGATTATAGAAAAAGAAAAGCGAACAAATGTTCGCTTTTATCTATTAAAGGTGGAATAAATTCCAAAAACTTTTTCTTTCTGAATCAGCTCTCCCCTCAATTCGACGTTGAATGAGACGAGATAAAGGTTCAGTTTTTTCTGTATAATCTTTGTTTTCATCTAGCAAATCACGATTAAATAATAATTCGCAAGCTTGATAAATATCTTCTACAGGATAAATAAAAAATTCACCATTTTTTACCGCACTTTTCACTTCATCAGACAAACTCAGTTGCTGAATGGTCGTCATTGGAATGATTACACCTTGTTTTCCAGTTAAACCACGACGTTGGCAAATAGTAAAAAAGCCTTCAATCTTATCATTTACACCACCAACAGAATGGACAAGTCCAAATTGATCAATCGATCCTGTAATTGCGATATTCTGAGGCAAAGGCAAATCAGCCAAAGCGCTTGCTAGCACACAGAAAATCGCCAAAGATGCACTATCACCATCAATTTCACCATAAGACTGTTCAAACACTAATGAGGCAGAAAATGGCAATTGCGATGGCAAATCTAATATATTGGAAAGGCAAGCTTGCGCAATCATCATACCTTTACCGTGAATATTTCCCGCTAATTCATTTTTTCTTTCAACGTCGATCACTTCCCCTTCACCGAATTGTACAATACAACTAATCCGCGAAGGCTCGCCAAAATATACTGGTGTACCTGGATATTCAATCACCGAAAGGCCATTAATTTGGCCAACAATTTCACCTTGAGTTTCGACATAAACTTGCTCATTTAAAATATCGGCATAAGTTTGTTCTTTTAGGAAACCATATTGCGCCAATTTTTGTTGAAAAATATCCTCAAAATCCTCCGCACTTAATGTTGTTTTTTCAGCAAAAGTTGAGGCATCTTGTAATATTTCTTTTAATTTTAGAGGAGAGGCATTAATTAAAAAGCGATCTTCACTTTCACGAACTAATGATTGATAGAGTTTATTTAAAGCAGGAAAATTTAGCTCAATATTTTGCTCTTGAGCCATTTGTTGTACATAACCCGCCCAGTTTTTTTGTTCCTCCACTTCAGCCACAGAAACATAGCTTTCAATTTCAGCATAATCGGCAAAAAAATAAAGGTTTTCTTCTAACTCAGCCAAAGTGGCTAATTCGGTACGATTACCAAGTACAATCACTTTTAAGTTCAGCGCATAGCCTGGTATATCACAGGGTAAATTTTTAAATGGATGGGCTGAATACCAATCAAAAGTTTGGGTTTGCAGAATTTGTTTTAATCGCCCCCACAAATCAAATTGAGATAACAATGTTGCCGCACTTAAAATCAAAACTCCGCCATTAGCTTTATGCACTAATCCTGGCACTAATTGAATATCTTGTGAACTTGGATGAATCCGAAAACTACCAAAAAGCTGGAATTGATCGCAGTACAATGCGCTTAACGCCTCACCTTGACTGGCAAAATTATCATCTAAAGATTTTGCTGGCTCAGTATAAACATAAGGAAAAGAAAAAGAATCGCCCTGCTCTATCACATAATTTACACCGAAAATTGATCGCACTTTATGATGGTTTTGCGATATAAAGTTTTGTAATAACTCCGCATATTCAACTGGCTCACCTACTTTCATCATCAATAAGGAACGCGTTGGATGGCGTAAAAATAAATCGATAGCCTGTGTGGCGTTCGGTTGTAATGCCCAGAAATCCACTGGTTCTAAAGGAAAATCTTGAATTGCCAAATCAGGTTGTAATGCCTGCCAATTTAAAGATTGCTCAATAGCTTGTTGTTGAGAAAATAATGAACTCACGGATGGTCTCTTTCTAGTAAAATTGACTACATTATCGCATATTTAATAGCCTTGTGAAAATCCACTAGAAAATCCGCATAAAAACACGTATATTAATGCAGTTACCACGTCACTCAATGATAAAAAATGAAATACCAAAAACTCGAAAATCAAGAAGCAAATTGGAAATGGATTTACCTAATTCGTAAACATCGCGAAGGGGAAAACATTACTCGTTATGAAGAACGAAGTTTACAAGAAGCTAAAGCCCAAGAATTATTAGAATCCCAAAATTATCCAGAAAAAATTGAAGAATGGATTAAGAATCATCTTTCTCCGGCCTTACCAATTAAGCTTGATCAAGCCATTCGTGCCCGCCGTAAACGCTTTTTTAATGGTGAAAAACAACATACCAAGAAAAAATCCATTGATTTGGAATATGCGGTTTGGCTACGTCTTTCTAAATATTCTAGAAAAATGAAAATGACACTTTCGGAAACAATTACGTATATGATTGATGAAAGAGAAAGCAAAGCACAATTTGAAAATCAAATGGCAGCAATGAAAACCAGTTTAAAGAATTTATTAAAATAAAAAAGACAAGCTGCAATTCTTGTCTTTTTGAGTTAGGACTAATAGAGAAAAATTTAGAGTATTCGCATTACTCTTGATTATCCACAAGTGGAATTATTTTCGTGGCATGAGATCCTTTGTCTCCGTGGATAACTTCAAATTGCACCTTTTGACCAGCTTTTAATGAACGATAACCGTCCATTTCAATCACTGAATAATGTGCAAAAATATCGGCATCCACGCCTTCTGCGGAAATGAAACCAAATCCTTTTGCATTATTGAACCATTTCACAACACCAATTTCCATAAAAGACCTCTCTAGGCTTCGCCTACTAAAACAATAAATCAATAAGACTCTCGCCTTATCACCTCGTATGGACGTTATATTTAAATATTTTGATCGGTTATGCAATGAGCAATATTCAAAAATGATAAGTAGATCACAAAAAATTTAATTTCCTGGAGTTTTTTTATCATTTTTATGAATTTCTCGTAGTGCCTTCGCCACTATTTGAATCGCTTCTCCGCTACTAATCCCTTTTGCCATAAGTTTTTGAATTTGTTCAACTGCTTTTTGTTGCTGTTCGTGTGTTAAGTTAATATCAAACATTTTCCCATCCAAATTGATTCATTAATTGATGCCATTGTTCATCTAATCCTGCTGTAATTGTTATTTGCTCTTTCGTTATTGGATGAATAAAAGACAAACTATTAGAATGTAAAAATAACCGAGAACAGCCAAGATGCAAGGTTAACGCACGATTTTGATGCAAATCACCATATTGCGTATCACCTAAAATTGGGTGAAAAATATGTTTCATATGGCGACGTAATTGGTGTTTTCTGCCTGTATGAGGAATTAATTTAACTAAAGAATAACGTGTCGTTTGGTAACGACCAGCAGGATAAGGCATTTCGACTATTTTTAATCCTTCATAATCAGTAATGGCTTCTTGAGGCTCTTTATCTTCTTGAGAAAATTTATCTGCGATTTTATCCAATTGGATTTTTAGTGGATAATCTATCCGCTCTTTTCCCTGTAGATACCCACGCACTACAGCAAAATAAGATTTCTGAACGCACTTTTGCTCAAACTGTTCACACATTAAATTCGCAATTTCACTACTCAATGCAAATAACAACACGCCAGATGTCGGTCGATCTAAACGATGAATAGGAAATACATGTTGACCAATTTGATCTCGCAAAGTTTGCATCACAAATTGAGTTTCGTGAGGATCTAACCAACTACGATGAACCAGCATACCAGCAGGCTTATTCACCGCAACGATAAACTCATCTTGATATAAAATTTCTAACATTCGTTCTTATTCAGAAGTTCTTCTAAAGCAACTAAAGGAGTTAATAGTTGTTGTAACTCATCAAATTCCGTCATTGCTTCTTCAATATAAGGAGAAATAGCAATTTTATTTGGTAAAGTAGCACCGCTTTCTAACAATGCCTGCATGCGTGGAATAAATACCCACTGTAGCCACTCTTCAGCAGACATCGTATCAATTGAAAAAGGCTCCTCACTTAAAAAGGCCTCTGCAGCAGGGGGCATCGTTTGCCATAAATTAAGCTGCTGCATGGTAATTTGAAGCTGTTCAAGATGCTGTTTAATTTGATTACGCATATTTTATGTCCTAATTAATGAATATTTTTGCAAATACGCGCACATTTGAAAAACCATTTTCTTTCAAATATAAGGCTTGTAATTTGCTCATCACACCACGTTCACAATACAACACGTAATTTTTACTTTGATCAAGGCTACCAAATTGAGAAGAAAGTTTGTAGAACGGCATTTGAATGACTTCATGTGTATCTGATTCAAATGGATTTTCATCCGTTTCTTCTGGGCTACGAATATCCAAAATCACTTCATTTTCACCTAATACAGAAATTGCCTCGACTTCTACGACTTCTTTTTCTGTTTCTTCTGCGATCTGGCGAATATCTAAATATTTCGCATTTTGCACCGCACTTTCAAGAATCTCAAAATTAAAATGCCCTTCTTCTTCTAGAATCTTTTCACGAACCGCTTTGATTGTAGGATTTTTTGAAATCACCCCACAAAACTCCGGCATAGATTTTGCAATATCGTCAGTGCCAATTTCTTTCGCCATTGCGATAATTTGTTCTTTATCGTGCGTAATTAATGGGCGTAATACTAAGGCATCAGCGGCTTCATCAATCAAGCGTAAATTGGTTAAAGTTTGGCTAGAAACTTGTCCTAATGCCTCCCCTGTCACAATCGCTTCAATATTAAAACGTTGAGCGACTTTACTTGCTGCTCGCACCATCATCCGTTTTAATACAACGCCCATTTGGCCGTTATCGACTTTCTCTAAAATCTCACCGACAACCCCCTCAAAGTTAATCGCAATAAAGCGTACTTTATGTGAAGAGCTATAGCGTTGCCAAATATGATAAGCCATTTGTTTAACGCCAATTTCATGGGCTGCGCCGCCAAGATTAAAGAAACAATAATGAACTCGAGAGCCACGACGAATCAGCATGTAACTCGATACACCTGAATCAAATCCCCCCGAAATTAAAGAAAGCACATCCTCTTGCGTACCAATCGGATAACCGCCAATCCCTGCGTGACGTGCTTTAACTAACATCATTTTGTCATCTTCAATATCAATACGAACAGTCACATCTGGATTTTTCAACCGCACTTTTGCGCTTTCAATGTGTTGATTTAATCCACCGCCGATATAACGTTCTGCTTCAATAGAACTAAATTTATGTTTTCCTTTACGCTTTACTCGAACGCAAAAGGTTTTGCCTTGAAGTTGTTGCGCGACATCAGCAAGCGTCAATTCAAAAATATGATGTAAATCGGTAAACGGTTTTTCTTCAACTTCTAAAAAATGATGAATACCAGGAATACGTTGTAACAAGGCGATTAATTCTTCACGATTTTCTTCATTTTTTGACCGCACTTCAATGTAATCCCAGTGACGTACAACTGCAGTTTCTTCATCATATTTCTGTAAAATATTGCGGATATTAGAGGTCAAAATTTTTGCAAAACGTTTACGCACAGTTTCGCTTTTAATCATAATTTCAGGGAAAAGTTTAACGATAAATTTCATATAAATAGCTTAGGTATTTCTTGGGTATTTAAAGTGGCGAGTATTTTACGCAAAGATAGTGAAAAGTCTACTGGTCCTAGCTTGAAATAAATTTTTAACAACTCAAGTAAAATACAGTACAATGGCAAGCAATTTTTACCGTGAAAAAGGATAATTCCATGGCGCGTAAACCCGCATCTTCACAAGATTTTGAAACAACGTTAGCGCAGTTAGAAAATATTGTTATACATTTAGAAAATGGCGATCTACCGTTAGAAGAAGCGTTAAAAGAATTTGAACAAGGTGTGCAACTCGCTAAGTTAGGGCAAGAACGTTTACAACAAGCAGAACAACGTATTCAGATCTTATTGCAAAAAACTGAAGATGCCCCACTGAATGATTATAAAGGGAATGCTTAATGGGTAACTTTTCTGAAGAATTACAACAGGTTCAAACTCGTATCAATCGCTTTTTAGAAGCCCAATTTGAGGGCATTGAAAGTTATAATTCGCCTTTACTTGAGGCTATGAAATACGCATTATTACTTGGTGGTAAACGGGTTAGACCTTTTTTAGTTTACGCTACAGGTAAAATGCTTGGTGCAGATAAACAAACCTTAGATTACGCCGCTGCCGCTATTGAAGCCATTCATGCCTATTCCTTAATTCACGATGATTTACCAGCAATGGATGATGACAATCTACGTCGTGGACATCCTACTTGTCATATCCAATTTGATGAAGCTACGGCTATTCTTGCAGGCGATGCGCTGCAAAGTTTTGCTTTTGAAATGTTAACTAAAACACCAAATATTTCTGCTGAACAAAAACTGGCTTTAGTTCAAATTTTAGCTCAAGGCTCTGGCGTACAAGGAATGTGCTTAGGGCAAAGTTTAGATCTTGTTTCTGAGCATAAACAAATTAGTTTAAGTGAATTAGAATTAATCCATCGTAACAAAACGGGCGCATTGCTGATTGCTGCATTAAAATTAGGTTTCATTTGTTCTCCGCATTTTACCGACAAAACGTTAGAACAATCCTTAACACAATATGCGGAAGCCATTGGATTAGCCTTTCAAGTTCAAGATGATATTTTAGATATTGAGGGTGATAGCGCAGAAATTGGTAAACAAGTCGGCTCCGATCTTGATTTAGATAAAAGTACATATCCCAAATTACTTGGGTTAAGCGGCGCAAAACAAAAAGCGCAAGATCTATATCAAAGTGCGTTGTCTGAATTAGAAAAAATTCCTTTTGATACGATCGCACTTCGTGCATTAGCTGAATTTATTATTACTAGAAAAAGTTAATACCGACCGCATCAATGCTCACAAAGTGCGGTCAAAAATTATAACGTTTTTAAAATGACTAACAATATGAACAATTACCCCTTATTATCTTTGATTAATTCACCAGAAGATTTGCGTCTTTTAAATAAAGATCAGCTACCACAACTCTGCCAAGAATTACGCGGTTATCTTTTAGAATCTGTTAGTCAAACTAGCGGGCATTTAGCATCAGGTTTAGGCACTGTAGAGCTAACCGTTGTACTACATTACGTATATAAAACACCGTTTGATCAGTTAATTTGGGATGTTGGACATCAAGCTTATCCACACAAAATTTTAACGGGTCGTCGAGATCAAATGTCCACAATTCGCCAAAAAAACGGTATTCATCCTTTCCCTTGGCGTGAAGAAAGTGAATTTGACGTGTTAAGCGTTGGCCACTCCTCTACTTCTATTAGTGCTGGATTAGGTATTGCTGTAGCCGCAGAACGAGAAAATGCAGGTAGAAAAACGGTATGCATCATCGGTGACGGCGCAATTACTGCAGGAATGGCTTTTGAAGCTCTGAATCACGCAGGTTCTGTTCACACTGATATGTTGGTCATTTTAAATGACAATGAAATGTCTATTTCAGAAAATGTCGGTGCACTGAACAATCACCTTGCTCGGATTTTCTCTGGTTCTATCTACTCCACATTACGAGATGGAAGTAAAAAAATTCTCGATAAAGTTCCACCTGTAAAAAACTTTATGAAAAAAACCGAAGAACATATGAAAGGAGTGATGTTCTCGCCAGAAAGTACATTATTTGAAGAATTCGGTTTTAATTATATTGGTCCAGTGGATGGGCATAATATTGATGAATTAGTAGCAACACTTACAAATATGCGTAATCTGAAAGGACCACAATTCTTACATATAAAAACGAAGAAAGGTAAAGGATACGCGCCCGCAGAAAAAGATCCAATTGGTTTCCACGGCGTACCAAAATTTGATCCAATAAGTGGAGAATTGCCTAAACACAATACCAAACCAACTTATTCGAAGATTTTTGGTGATTGGCTATGCGAAATGGCAGAAAAAGATTCCAAAATTATTGGTATCACACCTGCAATGCGTGAAGGCTCTGGCATGGTGGAGTTTTCCCAACGTTTTCCAGAACAATATTTTGATGTGGCGATTGCTGAACAACACGCCGTCACGTTTGCCACTGGACTTGCTATTGGCGGATATAAACCCGTAGTTGCGATTTACTCGACATTTCTACAACGTGCTTACGATCAATTAATTCACGATGTTGCAATTCAAAATCTCCCTGTATTATTTGCAATTGATCGAGCGGGTATCGTAGGCGCTGATGGCCCAACACACCAAGGAGCATTTGATCTCAGCTTTATGCGTTGCATTCCAAATATGATCATCATGACACCAAGTGATGAAAATGAATGCCGTCAAATGCTCTATACAGGTTATCAATGTGGAAAACCTGCTGCTGTACGCTATCCTCGTGGAAATGCCATTGGTGTTAAACTAACACCTTTAGAAATGCTTCCTATCGGTAAATCACGTTTAATTCGAGAAGGTCAAAAAATTGCGATTTTAAATTTTGGTACCCTGTTACCATCCGCGTTAGAGGCATCAGAAAAACTCAATGCCACTGTTGTCGATATGCGTTTTGTGAAACCGATTGATATTGAAATGATTAATGTGCTTGCACAAACTCATGATTATTTGGTCACATTAGAAGAAAATGCAATTCAAGGTGGAGCGGGATCTGCTGTTGCGGAAGTACTAAATTCATCTGGAAAATCGACCGCACTTTTACAGCTTGGTTTGCCAGATTATTTTATTCCACAAGCAACACAGCAAGAAGCATTAAAAGATTTGGAATTAGATTCAAAAGGAATTGAAGAAAAAATTCTCAACTTTATTGCAAAACAGGACAATTTATAAAAATAAACGCGATGGTAACTTCATCGCGTTTTTTCTTAATCAACAATTCTTAAATGAGAAGCTGATTTTGTTTTCTTTTTTTCTTCTCGTTTTCTAGGGCTATCTACAGCCTCATGAAAACTAGTTGGTTGTTCAGTATCTGGCTCAGAATTAAGTTCATCGTAAACTTCTTCTGGCTCAAACATCACGCCATCACCATTTTCACGAGCATAGATCGCAAGCGCTGCGCCCATTGGAATATACAGTTCACGAGAAACACCTTTAAATCGGGCATTAAACTGGATGAAATCATTTGTAAGTTGTAAATTGCCCGTAGCATTGGCAGACAAGTTCAATACAATCTGTTCATCTTTTACATATTCGATAGGAACATTTACGCCTAAGTAAGTCGCATCAACGACTAAATAAGGCGTGAAACTATTATCTACTAGCCAATCATAATAGGCGCGTAATAAATAAGGGCGCTTAGGGGAAGCTTTGTATTCCATTACTTATCATCCATTAAATTTTTTGGTGCAGCCTCACCTACAGACTGCAAGAATGAATCTCGACTAAATACACGATCCATATATCCCTTAATCAGTTTACTACCTGGACCTGTAAATTCCACGCCTAAATGTTTTAATTTCCATAATAATGGCGCAACATAACAGTCCACTAAACCAAACTCTTCATTCATGAAATAAGGTGTTTGCTGGAAAACTGGTGTAATCGCTAAAAGTTCTTCTTTTAATTGTTTAAGCGCTTCAGCTTTTTCACTTTCTGTACCATTTTCTGCTTTCTTGAGAGTTGGATACCAATCTTGTTCAATTCGTAACATCAAAAGGCGATCTTTTGCTCGAGAAACAGGATACACTTGCATTAATGGTGGATGCGGAAAACGCTCGTCAAGATATTCCATAATAATCCGCGAACTAAACAAAACAAGATCACGATCAACTAACGTAGGCACCGTAGCATACGGATTTAATTCCATTAAATCTTCTGGTAATGCTTGCAAATCAACTTCTTCGTTCTCATAAAGTACACCTTTTTCAGCTAAAACAATTTTTACCTGATGACAGTAAATATCATCTTTATTTGAAAAAAGGGTCATTACTGAACGTTTACTTGATGCGCTGGACATTTATTCCTCCGAAGATCCAAAAATATTCTATATTTTATAAGGGGTGTCTATTCTACCACAAAGCGTAAGTCATTTGCCAAATAATTCTTTTTTATTGTTTTATAATCAATAAGTTAGATAACAAAAAAGCAGAGATTTCTCTCTGCTTTTCTTTTTCGAAACGAAAATAAAAATTAACGTTTTGAGTATTGTGGACGACGACGTGCTTTGTGTAAACCCACTTTTTTACGTTCAACGCGACGTGCGTCACGAGTAACGAAACCAGCTGCACGAAGTGCTGGGCGTAATGTTTCATCGTATTCCATCAATGCACGAGTGATACCGTGACGGATTGCACCCGCTTGACCAGAAATACCACCACCTTTAACAGTGATGTATAGGTCTAATTTATCAGTTAACTCAACCAATTCTAATGGTTGACGTACTACCATGCGCGCAGTTTCACGGCCGAAGTAAACGTCTAATTCACGTTGGTTGATAGTGATTTTACCACTGCCCGGTTTGATAAATACACGAGCTGAAGAGCTTTTGCGGCGACCTGTGCCGTAGTTTTGATTCTCTGCCATTTTCTAAACCTCGTGATTAAATATCTAATACTTGTGGTTGTTGTGCAGCGTGTTGGTGTTCAGCACCCGCGTACACTTTTAATTTACGGAACATTGCACGGCCTAATGGACCTTTTGGCAACATACCTTTAACCGCAATTTCAATCACTGCTTCAGGACGGCGAGCGATCATCTCTTTGAAAGTCGCTTGTTTAATACCACCTACATAGCCAGTGTGCCAGTAGTAAAGTTTATCTGTTTCTTTACGACCAGTTACTGCCACTTTGTCTGCGTTGATAACGATGATGTAATCACCTGTATCTACGTGTGGAGTGTACTCAGCCTTGTGTTTACCACGAAGACGACGTGCTAATTCAGTCGCTAAACGACCTAAAGTTTTACCTGTCGCATCTACTACGTACCAGTCGCGTTTAACCGTTTCTGGTTTTGCTACAAAAGTTTTCATTAATTAATTACCAAAAATTAGTTTGATACCCAGTGTTCTTATGAACACAACCATTGATCTTAATCGCCACCCCTTCGAGTGAGATCTCGATAAAATAATGTACGATGGGAATTCGCACATTTACAGGGTCGCTGTATTATACATATTTATTTCATGAATGCTAATTTTTTATGCAATATTTTAGTATTTTTACTGAAACCTATTTACATTAACTAAATTAATGTTTTTAATGAATTTATTAAAATTGACTCATACATAAAGTTATTTTATTGTTAACTCAAATATCATCATACTAGCTATAGGAACTATAGGAATTTTTATGAGCTACGCTAAAGAAATTGACACGCTTAATCAGCACATCGCTGACTTCAATAAAAAAATTAATGTTTCTTTTGAATTTTTCCCACCAAAAAATGAAAAAATGGAAACGCTTTTATGGGATTCAATTCATCGTTTAAAAGTGTTAAAACCTAAATTCGTTTCTGTTACTTACGGCGCAAACTCTGGAGAGCGTGACCGCACTCATGGTATTGTAAAAGCAATCAAACAAGAAACTGGCTTAGAAGCTGCTCCGCATTTAACTGGCATTGATGCTACAACTGAAGAATTAAAACAAATTGCTAAAGATTACTGGGACAGTGGTATTCGTCGCATCGTTGCGTTACGCGGTGACGAACCAAAAGGATATGCTAAAAAATCATTTTATGCGTCAGATCTTGTGGAATTACTCCGTTCTGTCGCTGATTTTGATATTTCTGTGGCTGCTTATCCAGAAGTTCATCCAGAAGCAAAATCAGCACAAGCAGACTTGATTAATTTAAAACGTAAAATTGATGCAGGTGCAAATCATGTTATCACTCAATTTTTCTTTGATATTGAAAGCTACCTACGTTTCCGTGATCGTTGTGCATCAATTGGTATTGATACTGAAATCGTGCCCGGCATTTTACCTGTAACTAACTTTAAGCAATTACAAAAAATGGCTTCTTTCACTAATGTGAAAATTCCTGCATGGCTTGTTAACGCTTATGAAGGATTAGACGATGATCAAACTACTCGTAATCTTGTAGCCGCAAGTGTTGCGATGGATATGGTGAAAATTTTATCTCGCGAAGGAGTGAATGACTTCCATTTCTATACGCTAAATCGTAGTGAATTAACTTATGCAATTTGTCATATGTTAGGTGTAAGACCTGAATAACTTAAAGATAAGGTATTTTTCTTCCATGAAATAAGGGCGTTATTTACGCCCTTATTTAAATATAAAAAACTTTAACCACACTTTATTATTTGACTAACTCTGTTTGCATATACATTAATCTATCAATATCCGTCAAATAATGTCCCAATTCTTGCTCTTCTGGTTTATGCAAATAAGGAATTTTACCTAAAAGCGGAGCATCAATATGCTCAACAAGCAAATCAACAATTTCTGCATAATGGCTTAATAATGGATTAACTCGGTTAGCTATCCAGCCCAATAACGGCACACCTAACTGTTGAATCGCTTGCACAGTTAACAACGCATGATTCACACAACCATCTTTAATACCAACAACAAGAACCACAGGCATTTTCCGTTGCGCAACCCAATCAGCAAAACTTTTTCCTTCCGCCATTGGAGTCATTAAACCAAACGAGCCCTCAACCACCACAGACTGATAATTTTGATTTAATCGAGTTAAATCATGATTAATTTTATCCAACTTAATACGCGTCCTATCTTGTGTTAGCATTGGCGCGCTATGGCTAAATGTATAACTATTAATATCCTTGTAGGATACATTTTCTTTGGTAGAATCCATTAATGTTAATACATCTGAATTTGATAAATTATCATAATCTGATGTATTTTCTTCTTGCATCGCAGGGTAAATACTTTCCTCACTGCAACAAGCAATGGGTTTATAGCCAACCACTTGCACACCTTGTTTTTGCAAGGCTTGAATAATCGCGCGGGTTGCCGTGGTTTTTCCCACATTTGTATCGGTCCCCGCAACAAAAAAGCTACTCATTTTTATCTCCTTTAAAAAGTGCGGTGGATTTTAAAAGAATTTTTCCTTTAAAAATTTGAGATAACGCAAATTTTCTCTTTTTCGTATCAAAAATAAACAATTTATTTGATCTCACTCAAGCTATTAAATAAACCATCATCTTGTTTTGGTATTTGCAAATAAAAGCCTTGTTGTTTAATTTTTTCCAATACCTCATTACAATCTACATTATGTAGAGGCTTGCTCCCCAGTAAATTAAACATCATCACTAATTCTGGTTTTCCAAAGTGGCTCAGTAACATTTCTGGCACTTGAGAAAAATCCTCTCTTTTCGCAATATACAGATAGCTTCCCTGTTTCTTTTTACTTTTATAAATTGCACATAACATATTTTGTTTTCCTAAATAAAAAATCCCTATTAAATTTCTTTAACAGGGATTTTATCATTTAAATTGATTAAAGCATTATTTTGCAGCTTCTTTTACTGCATCAGCTGCTTGAGTTGCTTTTTCAGAAACTGCATCTTTAACTTCAGTCATTTTAGAAGTAGCTGCATCTTTCATTTCGCTAACTTTAGCTGCTGCTGCATCTTTTACTTGTTCAACTTGTGCCATTGCTGCATCTTTAACTTCAGCAGCTTTCTCTACTGCAGTGTTTTTCACTTCAGTAGAAGCTTGTTTAGCCGCATCTTTAACATCAGCAACAGCATTAGTTGCTGCGTCTTTTGCTTCAGAAACCATTGATGTTGCCACTTGTTTAGCTGCGTCAACTTTTTGTGCAGCTTCTTCTTTATCGAAACAACCAGTTATCGCTAAAGCTGAACCTAAAACTAATGCTAGTGTTAATTTTTTCATAATTTTCTCCATAGAATAAATCTTGATTACGGCAAAGCCCTATTGCTTTGATGTGGCGTAGTTTACGGAAATTTTATTAAAAGAAAATAGCTAATACAAAAATTTACATTTCTGATAAATAAATAAGTGTAAAAAAGAGCATTAACATATTGATATTAAATATATTTTAAAAAAAGTTCCATAGAAAAATTTTATTTTTTGTAAAGAAATGTATATGAATATATGTTTTATATTTAATCAATTCTATGAATTTCTTTAGATGCTTGATGCATCAATATTTCTGATTTATTACCATCCCATAATAATTGAGCAATGGTTGCAGGATAAAATTGTATTGGATTTCGTTTTCCATACAGTTCAGCAACGATTTCTCCTACTAAGGGTAAATGAGAAATAATCAATACAGACTTAACCCCATCATGTTTCAGCACTTCTAAATAATCAATGACTGAATGCGCATGGCCATAAGGGGTTATTCCCTCCCAAGTTTCAAATTTATTTTCTAACTCCAAATCAAACGCTTGATTAACTTGATGAAAGGTTTCTTGAGCTCTGACATAAGGGCTCACTAAAATACGGTCTAGTGAATTAATTACTAGCGTGCTTAAATGCTGTTTTAACCACTCCCCTTGCGAAAAAGCTTGTTTAATACCATAAGCAGTTAAGCGACGAGATTTATCACTATTAGCCATTACTTCAGCCTCGCCATGACGCATAATAAAAATATTCATTTGCTTTCCTAAGTATTTGATAAAAATAAACCGCACTAAATAAAGTGCGGTTAAAAAATTAATGAGATTTCACTGCTTCTGCAATTTCTTCTGCACATTGTTGTGCAAGTGCAGCGTCTTGGCATTCCACCATAACGCGAATAAGTGGTTCCGTACCTGATTTACGCAATAAAATACGACCTTTGCCTTCTAAACGTTTTTCAACGTCTGCGGCAACAGATTTTACAGCATCACTTTCAAGTGGATTTTCCCCACCTGCAAAACGTACATTGATTAACACTTGAGGGAATAATTTAACCGCACTCGCTAATTCATTTAATGATAATTTATGCTGAGCCATCGCCGCCAATACAGCCAATGACGCAACAATGCCGTCACCCGTTGTATTCTTATCCGCAATGATAATATGTCCAGAATTCTCACCACCAAGCGTCCAATCATTTTCAACCATTTTTTCCAATACGTAACGGTCACCTACATTTGCACGTAAGAAAGGAACACCAAGCATTTTCAACGCAATCTCTAAGCTCATATTACTCATTAATGTGCCAACGACACCGCCTTTTAATTGACCTGAACGCAATGCTTCACGCGCAATAATAAAGAGAATTTGGTCGCCATCGACTTTATTTCCTAAATGATCGACCATCATAATTCGGTCACCATCGCCATCATAAGCTAAGCCAACGTCAGCTTTTGTTTCAAAAACTTTAGCTTGCAATGCTGTCACATCCGTTGCACCACATTTTTCATTAATGTTTAAACCATTTGGATCTGTACCAATTTCAATGACTTCCGCACCTAGCTCTCTCAACACGTTGGGAGCAATATGATAGGTTGCACCATTTGCACAATCTACCACAATCTTATAACCTTCCAAGCCTAAATGAGCGGGGAATGTGCCTTTACAAAACTCAATATAGCGTCCTGCTGCATCATTAATACGACTTGCTTTACCTAATTCAGCAGATTCCACACAATCCATCGGTTGCTCTAACATCGCTTCAATTGCTTCTTCAATTTCATCAGGTAATTTAGTCCCTTTTGCTGAAAAGAATTTAATGCCATTATCATAATAAGGATTATGAGAGGCTGAGATCACAATACCCGCTTCAGCACGGAAAGTTCTGGTTAAATAAGCAATAGCAGGTGTAGGCATAGGGCCGGTAAATGCAGCTGATAACCCCGCAGCGGCTAAACCTGCTTCAAGAGCTGATTCCAACATGTATCCAGAAATTCGGGTATCTTTACCGATTAAAACCATTTTAGAACCTTGAGAAGCCAATACTTTTCCTGCTGCCCAACCTAATTTTAATGCGAAATCTGGTGTGATTGGATAAGTACCCACTTTTCCACGTACACCATCTGTTCCAAAATATTTACGATTTGCCATAATAAAATTCCTTTAATTTTTTATCGTTATAAAACCATCAGGCATTTTCTGTTGCCTGCCAAACTTTGAGCATATCTGATGTAGCAGCAACATCATGTACGCGTAAAATTTTTGCACCTTTTTGCGCCGCAATAAGCGCACCTGCCGCACTACCTATCACTCTCTGATCGACAGGTTTATCAAGCACAGCGCCAATCATTGATTTGCGAGATAATCCCGCTAATACTGGATAGCCTATCTGACAAAATTCATTCAGATTTTGTAATAATTGATAATTATGCTTTACAGACTTACCAAAACCAAATCCCATGTCCCAAATTAAGTTTTCTTTTTTAACACCAGCAGAAAGACATACATTAGTACGTTTCTGTAAAAAATCTAATACATTTTGTACGACATTCTCATAATGAGGATTTGCCTGCATCGTTCTAGGTTGGCCTTGCATATGCATAATACAAACAGGTAAAGCAAGTTTTACTGCGGTTTCTAACGCATTTGGCTCTTGCAAAGCACGAATATCATTAATCAAATCCATTCCAACATTCGCTGCTTCACGTATCACAACTGCTTTTGAGGAATCGACAGAAATCCAGCAATCAAAACGGCTTCGCACCGCCTCCACCACTGGCACAACACGATGTAATTCTTCTTGTTCAGAGACTTCATCCGCATTAGGGCGTGTAGATTCACCACCAATATCAATAATTACCGCACCTTCTTCTAGCATTTTTTCCACTTGAAAAAGTGCTTTATCCAAACTAAAAAACTGTCCGCTATCAGAAAAAGAATCAGGCGTAAAATTAAGGATTCCCATAATCCTAGGAACGCTTAAATCAAGACATTTATTGTTCGCGTAAAGTTTCATAAAGTGCGGTGGATTTTTAGATTGATTTTAATCGGGCGATTATAACGGAATACGCTGAAGAAAAAAATCATTAGGGGAAAAATAAAGCCTTTCCGAAAAAAGGCCTTGTTGATTAGAGAGCTGATTAGGAATTAGAATCTACCGAATTTTCACCCGCACTTTGAGCATTATTGCTATTTGCATAAGCAGCCTGCCCAGTATGCTCTTCCCATCCGGATGGCGGAGTGACTGGTTCACGATTCATCAATTGTTTGATTTGTTCTTCTTCAATGGTTTCATATTTCACTAACGCATCTTTCATGGCGTGAAGAATATCCATATTGTCGATCAAAATCTGTCTTGCTCTCGCATAGTTACGATTTACAATTGCACGAACTTCTTCATCAATTGCATAAGCGGTTTCATCTGACATATGTTTTGCTTTTGCCATTGAACGACCTAAGAAAACCTCGCCCTCATCTTCGGTATAAAGAATCGGACCTAATTTGTCAGAGAATCCCCATTGCGTCACCATATTACGCGCGATATTAGTCGCTACTTTAATATCATTTGATGCACCCGTTGAGATATTTTCTTCACCGTAAATCAAATCTTCTGCCAAACGACCCGCATACAAGGTAGAAAGCTTACTTTCTAATTGTTTTTGGCTAATACTAATTTGATCACCTTCAGGTAAGAAGAATGTCACACCCAACGCTCGGCCACGGGGAATAATAGTCACTTTATGTACAGGATCATGCTCGGGAACTAAATAACCTACAATCGCATGACCTGCTTCATGATAAGCAGTCGATTCTTTTTGCTTATCTGTCATAATCATGGTACGACGCTCTGGCCCCATATTGATTTTATCTTTCGCTTTTTCAAACTCAAGCATGGTTACCGTACGTTTATTTACTCGAGCAGTAAATAAGGCAGCCTCATTCACTAAATTTGCTAAATCTGCACCGGAATAGCCAGGCGTACCACGCGCCAATGTCATTGCATCAACATCTTGTGCTACAGGCACTTTGCGCATATGGACTTTTAAGATTTGCTCACGACCTTTTACATCAGGCAGACCAACAACAACTTGTCGGTCAAAACGGCCTGGACGAGTTAAGGCTGGATCAAGTACATCTGGACGGTTAGTCGCTGCAATAACAATTACACCATCATTACCGCTAAATCCATCCATTTCAACTAGCATTTGGTTTAAGGTTTGTTCACGCTCATCATGTCCACCGCCTAAACCTGCACCGCGTTGACGCCCCACAGCATCAATTTCATCAATAAAGATTAAGCAAGGTGCATTTTTCTTAGCCTGTTCAAACATATCACGTACACGAGATGCCCCAACACCCACAAACATTTCTACGAAATCAGAACCAGAAATAGTGAAGAATGGAACTTTTGCTTCCCCTGCAATAGCACGAGCCAATAAGGTTTTACCAGTACCAGGAGGACCAACCATCAGAATACCTTTTGGAATTTTACCGCCCAAGTTTTGGAATTTATTCGGATCACGCAAGAAATCAACGATTTCGCCCACTTCTTCTTTTGCTTCATCGCAACCAGCGACATCTGCAAAAGTAACCTTAATCTGATCTTGATTCAGCATTTTGGCACGGCTTTTACCAAAGCTCATTGCTTTGCCGCCACCACCTTGCATTTGACGCATAAAGAATATCCATACGCCAACAAGGAATAACATTGGGAACCAAGAAATTAAAATTTGGGATAAGAAACCACGTTTTTCAAATGGCGTACCTTCCACTTTCACTTTTTTGCTTAATAAATCATCAAGCAATTTTTTATCTTCAAGTGGTGGCATCACGGTTGAATATTTAGAACCATCCGTTTTCGTTACCGTAATTTCATTGGCATCAAAACGCGCTTCTGTCACTTGTCCATTGCTTACATCGTAAACAAAGGTTGTATAATCAGTAGAATTATCTACCGAAGAGGAATTAAAACTCTGGTATGCTGTCATCATAATGACCGCTACTACCACCCAAAGCACCAGATTTTTGACCATATCGTTCAAAGTCTAACCCACCTTTCCTAAGTTAAAAAATTTTTTACAAGATACTACACATCATTAGCGATGAAAAGCTATCAAAGCAATTAGCCTTTATAGCCTGTCGCCACAATATATACTTCACGAGAGCGTCCGCGTGATGCTTCAGGCTTACGCACTTTCACCACATTAAATAAAGAACGAATTTCTCTTAAATATTCATCAAAGCCTTCACCTTGGAAAACTTTAACAACAAAGCTTCCTTTGGTTGCCAAGACCTGTTTACACATATCTAAAGCGAGCTCGACCAAATACATTGCGCGTGGAATATCCACTGATGGCATCCCACTAAAATTTGGTGCCATATCAGACATTACCACATCAACTTTAGCTTCGCCCACGCGATCTAACAAAGCATTCAAAACATTTTCATCACGGAAATCGCCTTGCAGAAAATCAACACCTACAATGGGATCCATTTCTAAAATATCACAAGCAATCACTCGACCTTTGCCGCCAATTTGTCCCACCACATATTGCGACCAACCGCCAGGTGCAGCGCCAAGATCGACCACAGTCATTCCTTGTTTAAATAATTTATCCGTTTGCTGAATTTCATCAATCTTAAAATACGCGCGTGAACGCAACTTTTGCTTATGCGCTTTTTGCACAAATTGATCACTAAAATGTTCATTTAGCCAGCGAGAAGAACTTGCTGAACGTTTTTTCTTTCCCATAATCTTCTATTTTTGGTAGTAGTTTTGCTTATATTTGGTTACAATCTGCCGAATTCAAGCCGAGGCTGATTGAAATCAGTGAAAAACATTGAGAAAATCAACCGCTCTTTTTAATTAGGAATCCTTATGACAACCTTATCAACCAAACAAAAACAATTTTTAAAAGGTCTTGCGCACCATCTTAACCCAGTCGTTATGCTTGGTGGAAATGGCTTAACCGAAGGCGTACTTGCTGAAATTGAAAATGCACTTGATCATCACGAACTCATTAAAGTAAAAGTTGCTGGTGCAGATCGCGAAACAAAACAACTTATTATCGATGCGATTGTGCGTGAAACTAAAGCTGCACAAGTACAAACTATCGGGCATATTTTGGTGCTTTATCGCCCAAGCGAAGAAGCAAAAATTCAGCTTCCACGCAAATAACAACAAAAGTGCGGTCATTTTTAACCGCACTTTTTTATTTAAATATAATTCACTTCAATAATATCAAACTCAACGACACCGCCAGGCGTTGTAATATTAACGGTATCATCTAATTCTTTACCAATTAAACCTCGTGCAATGGGAGAATTAACCGAAATCAAACCCGATTTAATGTCCGCTTCATCATCGCCCACAATACGATAAGTAACTTCTTCGTCTGTATCAGTATTTACAAGCACAACCGTTGCACCAAAAATGACTTTACCGTTATTTAGCATTTTGGTTACATCAATAACTTGAGCATTACCAAGTTTACCTTCAATCTCTTGAATACGACCTTCACAAAAACCTTGTTGCTCACGAGCCGCATGATATTCTGCATTTTCTTTTAAATCACCGTGCTCGCGGGCTTCTGCTATCGCTTTAATAATTTCAGGACGACGTACATTTTTTAAGAAATCCAATTCTTCACGTAATTGTTCTGCGCCACGCACAGTCATTGGAATTTGTTGCATTGTTTTTCCTTTTACTAAATAAAACAAAAACCACGGCAAAATCCTAAAATCTTGCCGCAGTATTATCAAAAATAAACTTGAAATGAGAAAATGATTTACTCAATTTCATTCGGGGCTTATTATTGTTCGTCTAAAAAAAAATAGCAACCATAACAAACCTAATATGAAAAAATTATCTTCAATTTCTACCGCACTTGGATCCTTTTTACTTTCCGTAAGCTTTAGCCTTCCAACCTTCGCAAACATTAATGTTTCAGATTTAACACAACAATTGCCTGAAGGCTCTAGCGTGGGTTTCATCGCAAAAAATGTAAATCAAAACCAAATTATCGCGGATTATAATGGCTCAACCTTTATGCTTCCTGCGAGTACACAAAAAGTTTTTACTGCCGTTGCCGCTAAACTCGCATTAGGCGATCAATTCCAATTTGAGACCGCTCTTTTAAGTAATGGGAAAATTCAAAATGGGAATTTAGATGGTCACTTAATCGTACGTTTCACTGGCGATCCTGATCTCACAAGTGGCCAACTTTATAGCTTACTTGCAGAATTAAAAAAACAAGGTATCAAAAAAATTAATGGCGATTTAGTATTAGATACCTCTGTTTTTTCGAGTCATGACCGAGGGTTAGGTTGGATTTGGAACGATTTGACCATGTGTTTCAACTCTCCCCCATCCGCTGCGAATATTGATAACAACTGTTTTTACGCAGAACTAGATGCCAATCAAAATCCAGGTGAAACAGTAAAAATCAATGTGCCAGCACAATTTCCAATTCAAGTGTTCGGACAAGTCTATGTAGCGGATAGCAATGAAGCGCCTTATTGTCAGCTCGATGTTGTTGTACACGACAATAATCGCTATCAAGTAAAAGGATGTTTAGCCCGTCAATCTAAACCTTTTGGCTTAAGCTTTGCCGTGCAAGATACGGATGCTTATGCAGCCGCGATTATTCAACGACAATTAAGACAATTAGGTATTGAGTTTAATGGCAAAGTCATGTTGCCCCAAAAACCACAACAAGGTCAGCTATTAGCGAAACATTTATCCAAACCATTACCCGATTTATTAAAAAAAATGATGAAAAAATCGGATAACCAGATTGCCGATTCATTATTCCGAGCGGTGGCATTCAATTACTATAAACGCCCAGCATCCTTTCAATTAGGCACATTAGCAATTAAGTCCATATTACAAAAACAAGGAATTCGTTTTGGAAACAGTATTTTAGCCGATGGTTCAGGTCTGTCTCGCCATAATCTTGTAGCACCTAAAACGATGCTATCCGTTTTAGAATACATCGCCAAAAACGAAGATAAATTGCACTTAATGGAAACTTTCCCCATCGCAGGTGTAGATGGCACGATCAGTGGTCGTGGCGGATTAATTAGCCCACCATTAGTAAAAAATGTGATTGCTAAAACCGGCTCTTTGAAAGGGGTTTATAACCTAGCTGGCTTTATGACAAATGCTCGAGGGGAAAAAGTGGCCTTTGTACAATTTATTAATGGCTACTCAACTGGCGATTTAGAAAGCAAAACAAAACGTGCTCCATTAGTACAATTTGAGAGTGGCTTGTACAACGAAATCTATAAATATTAATAAAATCTTCTAAAAAAGCACCGCACTTTTCCATCCAAAGTGCGGTGTTTTTTTATAGTCTTTTAAAAAATACTATTGATCAATATAATACTATTAAATGATAATAATTTTCATTGCTTGAATTGTTATATTTTTTATACTCGTCACTCTTTTTTTAACCTAGATTTAACTTTTGGGAAGCAATTTATGAATTTTAAATTAAGCTTAGTTTACACCGCACTTTTTGCCGGAGTTTCTGCATTAGCGGAAACGTAACATAAAGTTAGTCCTGAAACGATTGAACAAATTAATGTTCAAGATACAGGTATTAAACAAAATGGCTATCAAACAACAGGGACATCCGTCGTATCAAAAGCTGAAGTACCAGTCTTCGACACGCCAAACACAGTAAATATTCTTTCAACCAAACTATTGGAGGATCGCAAACCTGAATCACTCATTGATGCACTTTATAATGTCAGTGGTGTAAGTCAAGCGAATACATTAGGTGGTATGTTTGACTCTATTCAAAAACGTGGTTTTGGTGGAAACCGTGACAACTCGATTATGCGTAACGGTTTACAAGCTGGTCCAGCAAAAAACTTTAGCGCGACAACTGAAACCGTTGAAGTTTTAAAAGGACTGGCATCTGTACTTTATGGTATTCAAGATCCAGGTGGTGTGGTTAATATCATACTAAAAAACCACAACAAACGCCACGTTATGTCGTTAGTGGAACCTTAGGTAATCATAGCCTGTGGGGAACGCAATTAGATTTTACTAGTGGCTTAGGAAATGGTTTCGCTTACCGCTTTATTTATGACAAACAAGAAAAAGACTACTGGCGTAATTTTGGCAAAATGAAAAATACCACTTACGCACCATCACTTTCTTGGGAAAATGATAAAACTAAAGTGCTTCTTTCTTATGAACATAAAGATATTCTTGAGCCATTTGATCGTGGTACAAATCTTTTAACCGCAACTAATGCATTACCGAATATTCCTGTATCGCGTCGTTTAGATGAACCAAATAATGAAACAACCGCAAAAACCGATAACATTGATTTCAAAATTGAACACAAATTAAGTGATGGTTGGAAATTAAATGCGGGTTATAGCTATGCTCGTTACAAATATTTCTACGACCAAGCTCGTATTACAAATATTAACGCGATATTCACAATCGAACTAAAAGCATAAATTATTGATTTTAATATAACACAATAAAACAAACTCAATTTCTTGTTCCCATTCCTGTTCCCATTTTACAAAGTCATCTCTAAAACTGGGGTATTTTTTACCACGTCCACCAGCAAAAACAATTTTTAAAGTCCGTTTAAAAATTCGGGCGGTTATTTTCGTTTTCGGCTGTTTTGCTGGTGGAATGAAAAAACGCGTTATTTTGGCTATTTTGGCGTTTTTGAGTTTTGCCTGTGTCATTTTAGGGGGTTTATGTTTTCGCTCGTCTGTGGGGCGATTTTGGGGCTTATTTTGGGAAATATGGCAATATTGGGGCGGTGGTGGAACTTGAACCATATAAGCCGATAATTAAACTTTACCTTTACCCATTGGGAACGACTGCCCGCGGGTGTTATGGTGGAATTGTAAAATAAGAGCCACCAGCAAAAAACGCCCTAAATTTTAACCGCGCTTTTGCGGAAATGTTGGCGGTATTTTTTTGGAGTGAATAGCCTATTTTTGGGGAAAATATCGAGCGGGATTTTCTGAATTTTTATATATATAACAAAAAGGGCTAGGACACATAGGACAACAAGGACACGAAGAAAAATGTACTTTATTTTCAATATATTACGGTTTAAAAAGTGTCCTATTTTGCATTTTAAAAATAGGACATTTTGCCCTTTTTGTCCTAAAAAGTAAGGACACGCGGGAAAAATCCATAAAAAAACGCCCCATTTTTAGGGCGTTAGTCTTAATTTTCAATGGAATTTTACTCTATTTCTTTGTTTATATTTACTCTATTTCTTCGTCTGTTTCACTCGGTAAAATGATGAAATAGGCGCGTTGTCTTTTCGGGTCGTATTTTTTCGGAATGCGATTTAGGTATTTATATTGTGCTTCCTTTCCGCGTTGCAATATGCCCGCATTAAGTAATATTTCGCACGCTTGCATTTTCGGGTATCCATTGGTTGCCTCAGTGAAGGCGTGCGGGAATAGGTAAAAATGCTCGTCCGTTTTATCTGTTGCTAATACTCTATAACCTGCCACTTCTTGAATAGTGCGGTAAGGGTTATCGGGTATTTCAATAAAACGACTCTCAGAATATTTTATTAGCCAGCCTGTAAACTGCTCTATCACTTGTTCGCTTTCCTTGCTTTTTACGCCATACATAGCAAGCCAATCATTAAATGCACAAATAAGAGCCTCGTTATTTTCCCATTCTTGCCAGCCCGTAAGCGGTTGCGCCAGTTGTAGCGCGGTTTCCATTATGGCGAACCTATCCGCTACACGGTAAACTTGCGGGTCTGCTTCTTGCGGTACGCGTTCTGCCCATTTCGCTTTTAAAGTGCGGTAAACTTTGCGGGCGTTCTCTTGCTGTTCGTTTAGCTTGTTTATCCATTCGCGCCCTATTGCGCCGTAGTGCTGGCGGGTTGCTTCGTTTAATGCGTCCGCGTGTGCTTTAGCATTGCTGTATTGGTGGAATATATGCGCCTTTCTGATTGGAATATTCAAAAGACGGATTAATTGCCCCGCCTTCACGTTTATTCCGCCCGCCTGTAAAAACGTCTCTACGTCTTTTTCGCCTGTTGAGAATGCGACGGTGCGCCAGCGCATTAAGTCGCGGTTTCCGCCCTCTCTTGCGCCTTGTATTTTACCCACGCCGTTAAAAAGTGCGTAGGCGGTCGTGTTTACGTCTTTTATGCTTGAGCCTTGCCCTATTTCGTCTAACGTTAAAAAGCCGTCATTATGGGCTAAGGCTTCGTTTAAAATACCGTATGCGGTGCTATACCAAGTTAAGCGCGTGTGTTCGGGGTGTCCATAAATACTACTTGCCACGTTGGCGGTGGTGGTTTTCCCTGTGCTTGAACCGCCGAAAAGGTGGACGCCGAAGGAATCCGCCTCAAGAATGCCAATCAAAGGGGCGGAAAGTGCCACGGCGCACGCTGTCATCATTGAAGAATTGCCCTTAATATTGTCTGCGATATGCTCGCGCCAGCTTGCCACATTGCCCGCTTGATTGTAGCCGCGTCCACCAGCGGAACGCCCAACAAATAGCACGGGCTTTTCTGTTGTGCCTAAGGTTTCCCCATTCGGTAATAAATATGCCCCGCCTTGCCAGCCTGTACGATTGGTAAGCGTCCAATTTGGGCGTATCCCGCGCATAAGATAATCTGCAAGAATTGCCCGCATTTTGGTTTCGCTGGTAATTTTAAGCCCTTTTTGGCGTAGCTGTCGCCAGCCCTCGCGCTCGCCTAGGTTAGCACTGGGTATAGCTTCAATTACGGGCTCTGTTTTGTGTTGTGGGGTAAACTGCAAGACTAGATAACTGTCGGTATCTGTTGCGCCCTCGCCTATCACTTGCACAGGAGAGGAAAGCCATTTAAGCACTTCGCCTGTGCGCTCGCCTGTTTGCTTATCTATTTTCGGGATAACGTAAAATAGCCCCTTTTCGCCCTGTTCTGTGCGTTCTTCGATGTAAGGCGTAGTTTGCGCCGTCTTATCGTCATTTTGCGGGTCTATCGCGTGCTGTGCGATTATTTCTGCGTTAGTTTCGCCTTTGCGTATGCGTTGAATGTAGTTTGATAAATCTTCTTTCAGTCCGCCTAGACTGTCGCATAGTTTCACACTGTCCGCCTGTGTGCTTTCGGCAATATTGTGACAAATTGCCGTTATTTGCGCTTGTGTCAGTTCGCCACATTGAAAAATGCGTATATAGGCTTGCTCTTTGTGTGCAATTTTT
Organism: Haemophilus quentini; assembly: GCA_001752465.1. Taxonomy (GTDB): domain Bacteria; phylum Pseudomonadota; class Gammaproteobacteria; order Enterobacterales; family Pasteurellaceae; genus Haemophilus; species Haemophilus quentini. The sequence continues at coordinate 4,856 of MDJB01000005.1, read as the reverse complement.
AAATTCTGCAATTCGTTTAACTGACTTTCGCCCAAAATAACAGGCTTTTGGCTGGCGGGTGTGTTGGTTGCTTGCGCCAGTAAATCCCACTCTATGCCCTTTCCTTTGCCCCACATTTTCCACGCTTGCGAACCAGCAAGAATAAATAACTCGGTAAAAGGGTTGGTGTTATCGTTTAAATTCGGGGCGTTTTTGTGATATTTAGCCATTGTTCGCCCCCTTGTGCTCGATTTCTTCTTGTGTGAGTAGGTCTAGTGCTTGCCCACTAAAATCACGCCCATATTGCGCAAGGCTTAAATCATTGGCTAGGCTTCTAAGGGTTAGCCCTATTCCAATCACGGCGTGCGCGGTCACTTTGCTGTTGTGTCCGTCTTCATCTACGCCATAAGTAAAAACTAAATCGGCATAAAGGCTTAAGGCTTCGGCGGTGCTTTCTTCTGCGTCTTTAAATTCGGTGTAAAGTGCGGTTAATTTCTCGCGGTCGCATTCATGTTTTTTCAGGTGTTCCATTAAAGCAATGTGTAAAGTATTACGCATAAACGCCCCCTTGTGCTGCAGATACAGAAAGGGTAGGAAGTGCCGCTAAAGTGCGGTTATTTTTGGGGTAGATTTTCATTGTTGGATTTCCGATAGATTTAGTTAATGTAAGAGTATCGCCCGTAAATGGGTGCGATACAGACTCAACTACCGCTATCGAACGGCTAGCCTTATTCGTGCGGATAAACTCCGCCTTATTTCGGCTTATCATCTGTACCGCAAATTCGATATAAGACAACGCGCCTAATTTTTTAGGGGCGTGCAAGGAATGAATTTTAGGTAAAAAAATACCGCATTGATAAGGGTTGCGGTTGCCCTCGATAGTAGTAGTGCTTTCAATACTACCCACATTTTGCCCTGCTGGCAAGCTGTGATTATTTCCATCAGTTAAAGAAGTGCGGTTGTTTTTGAATGGGTTTTGATTAATTCTACCAACAAATAACAAGGTGTCGCCATCGGTAAAACGTGAACGTGCTTGTTGTTCATTATCGGCAAGAAGTCTGATTTTGATTTGAGGTGCGCGAATAAGCGCAAAAATGAATTGATACATTTGCGTAACTCCACAAGATAATTTTTTCAGAGTTACCGCAGAAAGTTTCGAGGCTTTGGCGGTAACGTGTAACGGTCTCGAAAACTGCGACTTGTGGACCACAGCAAAGGGCGAACCTTTACCGCTACACGCTACCATTGAGAGAAAGATTGGATTTTGAATAGATAAAACAAAATCCGCAAATTCTTTGGGTGTGCGAATGTTACGCATAAAAAAACACGCTTTAGGCGTGCTCTGCGCCACAAGTAAATAAATCGAGTTTCGAGGCTCGGCAATCGTTTTTTTCGACTGCAGAGAAATAATGCCAAATTTCACCGCACTTAGCAAATTATTTTTTGCGTTTCCGTGCAAATATTTTCGCAAGGGCGCATAAATGCTAGGCGAAAGGCGGGAAAATGCGCTATAATAGGCGCGTTTGTTAAAGTGTTTAGTTTGTGTATCACTCATAGATTGAACCTGTAAAAATGCCCCGTTTTGGGGCGTTTTTGTTTTTAGTGGTGGATTTATGCCACGCGTTTAAAACGGTTTGCCAGCATTGCCACCAGCTTAAATCGGCGTTCTTCAAAATCGGCGATATCGCCGTCTAATAACATTTCATTGGCGCGCTCTAAATATTCCAGTTGCTCAAGTTGCACGGCGGTTAAATGCGCCCGTATATCGCCCACAATGCCCCGCGCGGTTTTGAATTTCTGCACGCTTTCGCCCAATATCACGGCGGATAGCATATTAATCTCGTTAATGTAGTGTTTTTGCGCGGTGCGCTTGCCTTGCCGTTGGCGCATTTTCTCAAGGGCGCAATTCATTGATTTAAACGGTGATTTCGTCAATTCTCGGCTTTGTTGCCATTGTGCTAAAATTTCGCGGTGCGTTTCCCGTGAAAGTTGGCTTAGTTGTTCTTCACAGTGGATAAAATAACGGCGGGCGCGTTTGCCTTGGTCGCTTTTGTCCACCATTGCGATCTCTTTCGCCATATTTAGCGTGATTTTGTAATCAATAGGCTTGCGTCCGCGCTCATCTTTTTTACTCAAATTTGAGTAAAATAAATTTTCTTTCCCTACCTGTTTTTTGCGCGTCAATTTGGGCGAGCAAATAATTCTATAATCTTCGTTTTCTATAAATCCGTATTCATCGACCAGCCGTCTAAACCAGTCATTAAAACGGGTTTTATTTTCTAAAAAAGAATGCAATGCCCGAGCGTCCACGTGTCTGTAAATTTCGCCCTTGTAGTGAATTTCCTGTATCGGCAAAAGTGCGGTTAAATCTGGTAATATTTCGTTTTTCATTCTGTAAACCTTATCCGTTAAAAATTCTACTCAATGTTTTCGCGTTGCTTCTGCTCATAAAGCGCGTAAGCGTCCGCAATACCCCACGTTTTTACGGCATAATCCACTAGCCCTGCTTGCTGCAATAACCGCATAGGAACGCGCGCACCGTTGTCAATTTTGCGGGTTAAGCGGGCTTTTAGTGCCTTTTGCGTTTTCGGGTGTTGTAGTAAATCGCTTGCCCGTGCTCTTAGCGTGTTTTCTGGCAATGTATCGCCACAATCCACTACCGCTTTAAATGCCCGCGTTGCAAATCCACCGTTATTGATATATTCCGTTAAGAATGCTTTTTGATAGGTTAAATAACGCATAAATTCCCCTTATTTTGCTAGTTTTAAACAGGCTTTAAGGCTACTTTCAGGATAAAGCGTAGTGCGCCCCATTTTGATTTTTGTCAATTTCCCATTTTTCGCCATTCGGTCTAGTGTGCTTCGAGAAATCCCCAAAATCTTTTTAATTTCCCGCACGTTGTAATGTTTTTCGATGCCGTCAAATTCTGATGTTATTAATTCGCTCATTGCGCCCCCTCGGTGTGAATTGTTATAAATCACACTAGCGCAATATTATCTATTCCGCAATACGCCAATTTATCCATAACATATTGATTTTATGCAAAATAAAATACAAATTTATGCAAAATAATTTACAAATAGCACACCTTAAAAATGTATTTTTTGTGAATTTTTATTCATTTTTAAAATGCGTTCATTCAAATTAAACAAAAATGCGGAAATGTTTTTAAAAGTTGTTCAAAAATTTTAAAAATGGCGTTTGGGTTTAAAAAATCGCGAACATCGGGGAAATAGGGGCGGGTAAGTGGTGGTTTTTAGCGGAAAAAGTGAATTTTTATGCGTTTTTTAAACTTTTTGCGGTTTCTGGGTTTTAATACAGTGCTTTTTTTCAAGTTTTGTTCTTTTAACTTGGACGTAAAGGATCTAAAAAAATGCTTTTATTTGCTTAATATTTAACCACTCAAACACGCCAGAACGCCCCCGCCCGCGTAAAAATGGCTCAAAATGATGAACTTTCGGCAAAATTCCCGCCCTTAACGTTGCCATTTTTCCCCGCTACACTGGCGCAAATTTGACAAAATAGGGCGAAAAAATGGGTGCTTTAATCCTTGCGGATGTAAAAAAATATTTACCTGAAATAGTTCAAGATATCGCGGAAATTATTGGGCTGGAAAATCTCGAAAATTTTCTAAAACAATTTGGCGGGGTTGTATTTAATTTTACGAAAGGTAAGGGGTATTTCCCCATTTTAGAGCAAACACTAGGCACGGAATTAGCAAATAAACTACAAGCCTTTTTTTCGGGTGAAAAAAATGTATATATTCCGCGCTGCAATGTTGCACTGCGTGTTTTACGCAATGCCCGCATAAAGGCGGATTTCGACTACTACACGCAAGAGCAAGGACTAAGCGCACGTAAAACAATGCTACAACTTGCGCCTAAATATCAATTATCTGACCGCGCTTTATGGCAAATTATCAAGGATACACGCTAGCAGTGCTGGCGTTTTTCTGTCTTTGGGTAGGGTACTACTCATTTTTCCAGTAATGCAAGTTAAACCATAAAGGGGCGTAAGCCCTTTTTTATTGCCTGTTAGTTTTGGCTGGTGGGGTTGTTTCGTGGCGGGGTAAAAATGGTTTGTTATGGTTATTTATTGCGCATTTTTAGGCAAAAAGCGGGCTATAAGTAGTAAAAAAATAGGACATTTAGGGAAAAAAATAGGACATTTTCACTAAAAAATAGGACACTTTTACAATTGAGTATTTAAGTAATATTTAATAACTGATTGATTATTATAGATATTTATATTTTATTTTAAAAAAGTGTCCTTGTTGTCCTTAGTGTCCTATAGTGTTTTGTATATATAGAAAAAATTTCACATAAAACACAAAAAAAGAGCCGTTATTTTTAACCGCTCTTTTGCTCTGTTTAACTGTTTACTATTTTTAAATGGCTTTCGGGCAAAGTGCCCGCGCTGCATTGCTCTATAAAATCCGCCCATTGTTGCATCACTGCCTTTCTCTGCATTAAATAGTTGGCGTGATTGTAGGCTTTCTCTATGGCGTTTCCCACTCGGTGCGATAAACACATTTCCCCAATCTCGCGCGGAATGCCATTCTCGCCTAGCCACGTCCGCGCAAGCCCTCGGAATCCGTGCGCGGTTTGTCTGCCGTGGTATCCAAAACGTTTAATAGCCATATTAATACTAGACGGATTCATTGGCGCGTGATTATCGCCCCGTTTCAAGAATACATATTCAAAACGTCCATTAATGGCGTGTAACCGCTTAAGTAAAATCACGGCTTGAATTGAAAGCGGGATAGAATGCGCTTCACGTGCTTTCATACGCTCTGCGGGAATAACCCAGATTTTCTTTTTAAAATCTATCTCATCCCACCGCGCCCCGCTCGCTTCTCCTGCTCGGGTCATAGTTAA
>MDJB01000004.1 GCA_001752465.1 Haemophilus quentini | reverse complement strand
CGAGTTATCAAAGGATTATCCTGGCGGCGATAGTGCGGTGGAACCACCTGACACCATACCGAACTCAGAAGTGAAACGCTGTAATGCCGATGGTAGTGTGGGGCTTCCCCATGTGAGAGTAGGACACCGCCAGGTTACCAAATACATAAATAGAATGAAGCAGAGTAGAATAAAAGATAAGAACCCCGTGTCGAAAGATATGGGGTTTTTGTTCTTTATAATCTATTCATGATATTAAAGAAATAAGAGTCTAACTTTAGTTTTAATAAAACTGCTATCTCCATATACGATTTTTTATAAGTTTGTTAAACTAATAAAAATTTATGTTTTTCTAATTTAATGAATTATCAAGATCGCATTTCTAATATTTTCTCTGTTAATGGCGAATTAAGTCAAAGTATCAAAGGTTTTAGACCTCGAACTGAGCAGATTGAAATGGCACATGCAGTTGGCGAGTCAATCCAAAATAAATCTTCCCTTGTTATTGAAGCTGGAACGGGGACAGGAAAGACTTTTGCATATCTGGCTCCTGCTCTAGTATTTGGTAAAAAAACAATTATTTCTACAGGATCTAAAAATCTTCAAGATCAGCTTTTTAATCGAGATCTTCCTGCTATTAAAAAAGCCCTCAATTTCACGGGTAAAATTGCATTGCTAAAAGGTCGAGCAAACTATCTTTGTTTAGAACGTTTAGATCAAGTTATTGCTCAAGGTGTGCTTGGAGATAAGTCCGTTTTAGCTGAATTAAGCAAAGTACGAAAATGGAACAACAGTACTAAAACAGGCGATTTTACAGAATGTATTGAGCTTGCAGAAGATAGCCCAATTATTCCTCAACTGACAAGTACAGCGGAAAGCTGTTTAGGCACCGATTGCCCTAATTATTCAGAATGTTATGTAGCAAGTGCGCGTAAAAAAGCATTAAATGCTGATTTTGTTGTGGTTAATCATCATTTATTTTTTGCTGATATGGCTGTGAAAGAAAGTGGTTTTGGCGAACTTATTCCAAATGCAGAAGTGATTATTTTTGACGAAGCTCATCAGTTACCAGATATTGCCAGTCAATATTTTGGTCAATCTTTAACATCACGCCAGCTTTTTGATTTGTGTAAGGATATTAATATTGTTTACCGCACAGAACTTAAAGATATGCAGCAGCTTGGCACAACATCTGATACCTTACTGAAGGTTGTACAAGATTTTCGTTTATTACTGGGTAATGGGAGTAATGTTCGAGGAAATTGGCGTGAGCTTTACACGCAAAGTGCGGTGAAAAAATCCTTTGAATTATTACAGGAGAAAATAGATTTTTTAGCTGAGGTAATTAAATTAGCGCTTGGTCGCTCCCAAACTTTGGATAGCATTTTTGAGCGCGTTGAATCCATTAAAATTCAGCTCAAGCGTTTATCTGAAACAAATATTGTGGGTTATTGTTATTGGTATGAAGGAAATGGTCGCCAGTTTGGTTTACATATTACGCCATTGACAGTAGCAGATAAATTTGGTGCTCAGCTCGAAGCTAAAGAAGCTGCTTGGATATTCACATCCGCGACATTAGAAGTGGGGGGGACTTTTAATCATTTCTGCCAACGTTTAGGCATTGAAGATGCTACACAAAAAATTTTACCGAGTCCTTTTAATTATTCTGAGCAGTCTTTGCTTTGTGTGCCTCGATATTTGCCGAATACGAATCAGGCTAATACATTAAGCTCACTAGGAGAAATGTTATTGCACGTGATCGAAGCAAATAAGGGGCGTTGCTTTGTTCTTTGTACCTCTTATTCAATGATGCGCGGCTTAGCAGAATACTTCCGTGAAAAAAGTAACCTTTCGATTCTATTACAAGGCGAAACCTCAAAAGGCAAATTACTCGAGCAATTTATAAAAGAAACGCATAGCGTTTTGGTGGCTACCTCTAGCTTTTGGGAAGGTGTAGATGTGCGCGGTGATGCACTTTCTTTAGTCATTATCGATAAGCTTCCCTTTACCGCACCAGATGAGCCTTTATTGAAAGCACGTATTGAGGATTGTCGTTTGCAAAGTGGCGATCCATTCAATGACATTCAAATTCCTGAAGCGGTGATTACGTTGAAACAAGGCGTAGGACGTTTAATTCGCGATGTTACAGATCGTGGCGTTGTGATTATTTGTGATAATCGATTAGTCATGCGAAATTATGGTGAAACTTTTTTGAAAAGTTTACCTAACTCAAGTCGTACCCGTGATCTCAACAAAGTGATACAATTCTTACAAAATAAATAAACGAGAATAATAATGCAAAATTTAACTTTATTGGCGCTAGATGCTTCAACTGAAGCCTGTTCAGTCGCTTTATTTCATCATGGTGAGAAAACACATATTAATGAACTTGCTCAACGCACTCATACCAAACGAATTTTACCCATGATTGATGAAATTTTGGCAAATTCAGGTTTACGTTTAAATCAAGTTGATGCCCTCGCCTTTGGGCGTGGGCCTGGTAGTTTTACTGGAGTTCGTGTTGGTGCTGGGATTGCACAAGGTTTAGCATTTGGTGCTGATTTGCCTGTCATTCCTATTTCAAATTTAACCGCAATGGCACAGGCGGCATTTGAATTACATCAAGCAGAAAATGTCGTTGCCGCGATTGATGCGAGAATGAACGAAGTTTATTTTTCTCAATTAGTGAGAGAAAAAGTGCGGTCTGATGTCGGGGAATTTTTTCAATGGCGAGAAATCATAACTGAACAAGTTTGTTCCCCAGAACAAGTAATTAAACAGTTTCGAGATGATAATGCATTTAGAGTCGGGACTGGTTGGGCAGCATATTCTCAATTTACTGAAAAAAATATAACGAGCTCAGATATAGCGTTGCCTAATGCATTATATATGCTGGAGCTCGCACGAGTAGAATACTTGCAAAAACGTACAATTTCAGCTTTAGAGATTGAACCGATTTATTTGCGAAACGAGGTTACTTGGAAAAAATTACCAGGACGTGAATAAGTTTAAATAACTGGAGGATAGAAAATGAAAGGCAAAATCACCTTATTTTTTACCGCACTTTGTTTGGGATTGACAGGCTGTATGGCACCACCGAAAGGGTTAGAAGAAGATCGATTCTCTATTAATTCCTATCGCGAGATTTCCCCTCAAGATTTAACCTGCCATTGTAAAACTGTTCGACTTGGAGGGAAAATTGTTCAGGCGACTGTTTTACCAAATCAAACAAAAATTGAAGTGTTAAGTTTACCGGTGTCATCAATTTCAGGTAAACCATTTGTTGAATTTCAATCAGATGGTCGCTTTATCGTGTATTTCAACGGCTTTGTGGACCCTGAAAATTTAAAAGAGCGTTATATTACTGTAGGTGGGCAATTAGTTGGAACAGAAAAAGGCAAGATAGAACAAGCTGATTATACTTATCCTGTTATTCAACCTGATAAATACCGTATTTGGACACTCAGTACCACTTATGATTATCCAACAGATGATTGGGATGAAGATGATGATTGGGGATTTTTTAGATGGAGACATCACCCTTGGTATGTTCAGCCTGAAATTCGCTATTATTTGAATTAAATGATAAAATCTTAAAGATTTTCCAACAAATTAGGATAAAAAATGGAAAAAATTTGGTTTCAAAATTATCCAGAAGGTTCTGAAAAATTTCTGGATACTTCAAAATATGAATCTATTTTGGATATATTCGACAAAGCTGTGCGCGAACATCCAGATCGCCCCGCTTATATTAATATGGGGCAAGTACTTACTTTTCGTAAATTAGAAGAGCGCAGTCGTGCATTTGCCGCGTATTTGCAAAATGAATTTAAACTTCAGCGTGGAGATCGCGTGGCATTAATGATGCCAAATTTATTGCAATATCCCATCGCACTTTTTGGTATTTTGCGTGCTGGCTTAATTGCAGTAAATGTCAATCCTCTTTACACACCGAGAGAATTAGAGCACCAGTTGCAAGATAGTGGTGCGGTAGCGATTGTCGTGGTATCAAATTTTGCTTCTACCTTAGAAAAAGTCGTTTTCAATACCAATGTCAAACACGTTATTCTTACCCGAATGGGTGATCAACTTTCATTTGGTAAACGTACTTTAGTCAATTTTATCGTGAAATATGTGAAAAAACTGGTGCCGAAATATAAATTACCGCATGCAGTGACCTTCCGAGAAGTATTGAGTATTGGTAAATATCGACAATATGTTCGCCCTGAAATGTCGCGCGAGGATTTAGCTTTTTTACAATACACTGGTGGCACAACAGGTGTTGCGAAAGGTGCAATGCTGACGCACGGAAATATTATAACCAATGTATTCCAAGCAAAATGGATTGCAGAGCCATTTATTGGCGATCATTCTCGCACTCGCTCAGCTATTTTAGCTTTGCCTCTTTATCACGTATTTGCCTTAACAGTGAATTGCTTATTATTTTTAGAGTTAGGCGTAACGGCGATCTTAATCACCAATCCGAGAGATATTGAGGGATTTGTGAAAGAGTTGAAAAAATATCGTTTTGAAGCAATCACTGGTGTGAATACCTTATTTAATGCCTTGTTAAATAATGAAAACTTCAAAGAAGTTGATTTTTCTGCTTTGAAACTTTCTGTGGGTGGCGGTATGGCTATTCAACAATCGGTGGCAACACGTTGGCATGAATTGACGGGCTGTAACATTATTGAAGGTTATGGAATGACAGAATGTTCACCATTAATCGCCGCTTGTCCGATTAATGTTGTGAAACATAATGGTACTATTGGTGTGCCGGTGCCAAATACTGATATAAAAATCATTAAGGATGATGGTTCAGACGCAAAAATTGGAGAGCTTGGTGAATTATGGGTGAAAGGTGACCAAGTCATGCGAGGTTATTGGCAACGACCAGAAGCAACTAGCGAAGTTTTAAAAGATGGTTGGATGGCAACTGGCGATATTGTCATTATGGATGAATCATATAGCTTACGCATTGTAGATCGTAAAAAAGATATGATTTTGGTTTCTGGCTTTAATGTCTATCCAAATGAAATTGAAGATGTCGTTATGCTAAATTACAAAGTGGCTGAGGCTGTGGCAATCGGCGTTCCTCATGAAGTTTCTGGTGAAACGATTAAAGTATTTGTGGTGAAAAAGGATGATAGTTTAACCCGAGATGAACTTCGAAACCATTGTCGCCAATATCTCACAGGCTATAAAGTACCAAAAGAAATTGAGTTCCGAGACGAACTGCCAAAAACCAATGTAGGTAAAATTTTACGTCGGGTTTTACGCGATGAAGAGATCGCAAAACGTTCAAAACATTAATATCAAAATGGGATAGCAATATCCCATTTTTGTTCTTTTTAAATAAAAAATCACTATGATAAAAGAATGTCAAAATCCACCGCACTTTACGGTTATTACGGATAATACTTCGCTATTGGAAATTTGCAATTTGGCTCAGCAGCAAAGTGCGGTTGCCCTAGATACAGAATTTATGCGTGTTTCCACTTATTTTCCTAAGTTGGGATTAATCCAGCTTTATGATGGCGAGCGCGTCTCTTTAATTGATCCTTTAGCGATTACGGATTTTTCGCCTTTTGTTGCATTGTTATCCAATCCTAAAGTATTAAAAGTCTTACATTCTTGTAGTGAAGATTTATTGGTTTTCTTACAAAAATTTGATCAGCTTCCATGCCCAATGATTGATACGCAAATTATGGCGCGCTTTCTTGGGCTTGGCACATCAGCAGGATTGGCAAAATTAGCACAACAATACTTAAATATAGAAATTGATAAAGGCGCAACACGAACGAATTGGATCAAACGCCCCCTTTCTGATATTCAACTTCAATATGCCGCAGGTGATGTTTGGTATTTGTTGCCGCTTTATCATATTCTTGAAAAAGAGTTAGCGAAAACACCTTGGGAACAAGCCGTAATCGATGATTGTGAATTGGCTCTTGCTAAAACGCATAAATTACAAGAACGAGATTCAGAAAAAGCTTATTTGGATATTCCAAATGCTTGGAAATTAAATCTATTAGAATTATCTCGTTTAAGAATTTTGGCGCAGTGGCGACAAAACGTCGGAATAGAACGTGATTTAGCACTTTCTTATATTGTGAAATCAGATAATCTTTGGAAAGTGGCAAAGAATAATCCACGTAATACATCTGAAATGTTAGAAATGGGATTAACTGAGAATGAAGTACGTGTACGCGGTAAAAAGATTTTGCAATTACTTGCTCAAGCAAGACGTATTTCTTCTAATGACTATCCAAAACCTATTGAACGTATTTCTGAAGATCCTCGTTATAAAAAAACAATTCGATTGTTGCAAGAAAAAGTGAATAGCTTAACACCAGAAGGTTTAACCCCTGAAATCGTTGCGAGTAAACGCACTTTGGAAGAATTGATTAAATGGGTTTGGAAATATGATTTTTCTCAAGATAAACTACCAGAATTGCTGATTGGATGGCGCAAACCTATTGGTGAAAAGTTAGTTGATGTACTTAAGTAAATATAAAAAAGCGTTGAGCAAATAGCTCAACGCTTTTAGTTTTTACTCGTAGAGTTTTTTCACTTGTTCAGGTGTCATCACTCGTTGGTATTTACTAAATTCTTTTGCCATATAGTAAGCACCAAAATTTGTTAAGTGATCTTGATCAGCATACAAATATTTTCCTTCTGCCATAACGCTATCTTTGGGTAAATACTGTTGAGCATCTACCCAATAAACATTAGGTATATCTTTGACTAAATCGTGAATGATTTTGTTGCTAGCATCAATATCGCCCATACGATGAATTGGAGTCAAATATTTTTCAAGTCCATAATTTTCTAATAAATATCCACGCAGTGGAGAACGGCTTACTGAACTATTATTAGCAAAAACATATACTGGTTTTTGCATAGCTAATTGTTTCACTGTATTTTTAAAACGCACTTTAAAGTCTGGTTCAATGAAAGTTTCGGGTCTAAAGCGAGGTACTGGTTGTCCGCCCATTTTCAAGTCATAAAATGCTGAAATAAATATCGCTTTATATTGAGAATCTTTCTGCCACACAGATTGACAATTAGGATCTAATTGGTATTTATCATTCACAATAAAGCTACATTCAAATTTATCTTTGAAAATATCTGCTTTCCAGCCTTCTTTATTCCCCACATAATTTAGAAAAGCTTCTAAATGTGCAGAATGAGAATCACCTAGAATGATAACCTTAGCAGGATAATGATTTTCATTAGAAACAGGAATTACTTGTTCAATGTATTCTTTTTCAGCTCGTATTGTTTGTCTTTTATAAAGATTAAATCCTAATAGTAAAAGCGAAGGAATAAAATAAATATAAAGAAAACTTTGTTTAAAGTTTAGTTTCGATTTTCTAATTGGCTGTTCGATTAAATAATAACTTAGAACTGAAAAGATTATTGTTAATACTGTTACTATAGCAATAGATTGATTATTAATTTGTTTTTCACCCGTTATATAATAAGCTAGTGCAATAAAAATATAATGGTATAAATAGAGTGAATAAGAAATTTTTCCAATAAACACTATAGCTTTATTAGACAAACATAATTTAATGATATTATTTTGAGATGTAGTATGAATAATTAATGCTGTAAAAATACAAGGGAGAATTAAAGTTATACCCAGAATAAATGCAATATCATTATTCATTAAAAATAAGCAGGAAAATAATAGTAATGTACTTAATATTGCAATAACATTGGTTGGCTGCTTACTTGCTTGCATAAAGATTATGATAAATTGCTAACAGAGATCCTACAAGTAATTCAGGAAATCTTAGGTTAGAGAGATAATAAATATTAGGCTGATGCAATACTTCTTTGTAAAAATTAGCTGGAATAAAAGAGGTAGCAAGTAAAATAAAAAACAAAATTAGCGTTATAATAAATAATACTTTAATTTCTCTAAACTTTTTATAAGCTAAAATTAGGATAAGTGGAAAGATAAGATAGTATTGTTCTTCTACAGCTAATGACCAAATGTGCAATGTAGGATTTTCATTCGCACTTAAATCAAAATAACCTTGTGTTAATCCTAGATAGAAATTAGATAGGAATGCAGTAGCTAATTCAATCGTTTTTTTTAATTTATTGAAATCATTATAAATAAAGATAGCAGACGCAATGAAAGATACTAATGCCATTACTGTAATAAAAGCAGGATAAATTCGTTTAATTCGTCGAGTATAAAATTGTTTAAACGAAAAAGAATTCTGTTAAATTATCTGTGATAATAATACCGGTAATCAGAAAGCCAGAAATAACAAAGAAAATATCAACCCCTAGAAAACCACCAGACAACCAGTTTTCATTAAGATGATAAATAATGACTGAAATAACAGCAATTGCGCGTAGTCCATCAATTTCTGGACGATATTTAATAGATGACATAATATTCCTTTAATAAAATATAAATCGCACCTTGATTTCTGCGTCAAAAGTGCGGTTATTTTTTGTATATTTTTACACGTTAAAACGGAAATGCATCACATCCCCATCTTTTACGACGTACTCTTTACCTTCTAAACGCCATTTACCTGCTTCTTTTGCACCGTTTTCACCGTTGAATTGGATAAAGTCTTCATAAGCGATAACTTCTGCTCGGATAAAGCCTTTCTCAAAGTCGGTGTGGATTACTGCAGCTGCTTTTGGTGCGGTTGCGCCGACTGAAACAGTCCAAGCGCGCACTTCTTTTACACCCGCGGTAAAGTAAGTTTGGAGGTTTAAAAGTGCGTAACCCGCACGAATTACGCGGTTCAGTCCAGGTTCTTCAATGCCTAAATCTTGTAAAAATTCGACTTTTTCTTCATCATCAAGTTCCGCAATTTCAGATTCAATCGCCGCACATACTGGAACAACAACTGCTCCTTCTTTTGTAGCAATTTCACGAACGCGATCTAAATATGGATTATTTTCAAAACCATCTTCGTTCACATTTGCGATATACATTGTTGGTTTTAAAGTTAAGAAGTTGTAACTCTTGATTGCTTGCAATTCTTCTTTATCTAACCCAACAGAGCGAATCATTCCCGCATTTTTAAGTACAGGAAGGATTTTTTCCATAACGGAAAGTTCAAATTTAGCCTCTTTGTCGCCACCTTTGGCACGTTTTTGTAAACGTTGGATCGCGCGTTCGCAGCTGTCTAAGTCTGCTAAGGCTAATTCGGTATTGATGGTATCAATGTCATCTTGTGGGTCAATTTTCCCAGCAACGTGCACGATATCGTCATTTTCAAAGCAACGAACGACGTGGCCGATCGCATCGGTTTCACGAATATTAGCGAGGAATTTGTTACCTAAGCCTTCGCCTTTACTTGCTCCTGCAACTAAGCCTGCGATGTCTACGAATTCCATCGTGGTAGGTAATACGCGTTCAGGTTTAACGATTTCTGCCAATGCATCTAAACGCTGATCTGGCATTGGCACGACACCAGTATTTGGTTCGATAGTGCAGAATGGATAGTTTGCGGCTTCAATACCAGCTTTAGTGAGCGCGTTAAAAAGAGTAGATTTGCCGACATTTGGCAATCCCACAATACCACATTTGAATCCCATAATTTTTCCCTTATTTTGAGTAAAACGGTTGTAAAACTAACCGCACTTTTAAATTTTAAAACTGTTTAAACGGTTGGTCGCTTTGACCATTCCATCTTTGAAAATCATTTCTACACAATCAGTCGCTTCATCTAGCACTTTTTCAAGTGCATCGCGATCTGCTGGTGATGGTTTATTTAAGACGTAACCCGCCACTAAATCACGATGGTCAGGATGCCCAATGCCAATACGTAAGCGGTAGAAATTATTGTTATTGCCTAGTTGCGCCACAATGTCTTTTAAGCCATTATGTCCGCCGTGCCCACCGCCTTGTTTGAGTTTTGCTGTGCCAGGGGGTAAATCCAATTCATCATGAATAACTAAAATTTCTTCAGGTTTAATACGGTAAAAACTTGCCAATGCCCCAACCGATTTACCGCTTAAATTCATAAAAGTTGTCGGCACTAAAAGGCGAACTTCTTTTCCATTCACTAAAGTGCGGGCAGTTTTTCCGAAGAATTTACTTTCTGGATTTAGCGAAACGTTAAAACGACGTGCCAAGCGTTCAATAAGCCATTCTCCCGCATTGTGGCGTGTACTGGTATATTTATCGCCAGGATTGCCTAAACCAACAATGAGTTTTATTTCTGACATTTTTATTTGATGATGTAAAAAATGGTGGCGTATTGTAGCGAAAAAGCCCTAAAGTCTCAATCTACATCAGTTATTTCAATTTCACTGCTTCTAATAAAGCACTTAGAAGTGTAATTTCTTTCTCTTTTGGCTCTAAAATAGTTCGAGCCTTATTTAAAATCACGATCTATTGATGACCCTATTAATTATAATGAACTAGCTAATTTAACGGAAAATTTTGTTTCAGGTGATATAAAATTTCTCTTCTGTGATGAAGCTTCAAGAAAGGCTCTAAAAAATAATAGTAAAATATCTCAGTCTATTTTAATTGAAACGACTTCTAATACATCACCTTCATTATCCTTAGATGAACTAAAAGAATATGAGAAAGTAAAAGAGAAGTTTTGAAATAAAAATTCTAAGAACAAACCTATAAAGAATACTATAGGTTTCTTTTAATACATTAGTGTGTAAAGAATAATGTTTACACGCCTACTTAAACTAATCTACTAATAATAAATTTTTAAGCAATATCCCAACTCTAATTCTGTAGTAATCATCACTTAATTGCTTTTTAGCTGTTTCAGCGAAAAGAATTGTCCAAACCGAGTTCACGTTCTACATCCTCAAGTGAATACACTTTTTCCTTTCCAGCTCGAACACGTTCAATAACCGCATTTGCCATATCTTCCAAATCCTCCATATAAGCTTCAAGTGCTGCTTTTACATAATAGGATTTTGCTCAGCCGATTTGTAATGCAAGATGATCAAGACGATGATGAAGTTCGTTAGATTATCTTATTGTAAGCGTCATAATATATCCTTAAAATATTTAAAATGTACTTAATGTAATACAAGTATTATAACGCTAAAACTAATACACCCGATAAAATCAAAATACTGCCTGCGACTAATTTCAGGCTCAACGGCTCGCCTAAGATAACCACGCCTAAAATAATCGCGATGACCACGCTTAATTTATCAATTGGGGCGACCCAAGATGCTGGGGCAAGTTGAAGGGCTCGATAGTAACAAAGCCAAGAAAGCCCAGTGGCGATGCCTGATAAAACTAAAAAAGTGAAAGGTTTGGCGGCGATATGTTGTGGTAGTTGCCATTCGTTGCGGGCGGAAATAATACCGGCGGTGATCAGTAAAATTACGATGGTGCGAATAAAAGTAGCGAGATTGCTATTCATTCCGTCCACACCAAGTTTGCCTAAAATCGCCGTTAAGCCTGCAAAAAATGCCGAGCCAACGGCAAAAGAATACCCAATTCATTTTGTTTCCTTATTTATCGTTAATACTGACCGCACTTTTTCGCTATATACGTTATAATAGCCCAAAATTTTTTGATGAAGAAATAAAGATGAGCCAGATTAACATTGAAATCGCTTATGCTTTGCCCGAACGTTATTATTTGAAATCTTTTCACGTTGATGAAGGCATTACCGTGCAAACGGCGATTACGCAATCAGGGATTTTAAGCCAATTTCCAGAGATTGATTTGCAGACAAATAAAATTGGAATTTTCAGTCGTCCAATAAAATTGACTGATGTATTAAAAGAGGGCGATCGTATTGAAATTTATCGTCCATTACTTGCTGATCCGAAAGAAATTCGCCGTAAACGTGCAGCGGAGCAAGCTGCAGCCAAAGAAAAAGGAGCTTAAAAATGACCTCACTTTCATCTGTTGATTTTTGTTTACCTGAACATATCACACCAGAAATTTTTCTACGCGATTATTGGCAGAAAAAGCCACTTGTGATTCGTAAAGGTTTGCCTGAAATTGTTGGGCAGTTTGAGCCACAAGATATTATTGAGCTTGCACAAAATGAAGATGTTACCGCTCGTTTAGTGAAGACATTTTCTGATGATGATTGGAAAGTTTTTTTTAGTCCTTTGAGCGACAAAGATTTCCAAAAATTGCCAGAAAAATGGTCGGTGTTAGTTCAAAATTTAGAGCAATGGTCGCCTGAATTAGGACAACTTTGGAACAAATTTGGCTTTATTCCTCAATGGCAACGTGACGACATTATGGTGTCTTATGCGCCGAAAGGTGGCTCTGTTGGTAAGCATTATGATGAGTATGATGTATTCTTGGTGCAAGGATATGGTCATCGTCGTTGGCAATTAGGTAAATGGTGTGATCCAAGTACCGAATTTAAACCTAATCAGCCAATCCGAATTTTTGATGATATGGGCGAATTGGTGATTGATGAAGTGATGAATCCGGGCGACATCCTCTATATTCCAGCGCGTATGGCACATTATGGCGTAGCTGAAGATGATTGTTTAACCTTTTCTTTTGGCT
The DNA here is from genome assembly GCA_001752465.1 of Haemophilus quentini. Classification (GTDB taxonomy): domain Bacteria; phylum Pseudomonadota; class Gammaproteobacteria; order Enterobacterales; family Pasteurellaceae; genus Haemophilus; species Haemophilus quentini. The sequence continues at coordinate 48,997 of MDJB01000004.1, read as the reverse complement.
TGCGTTACCCAAATTTAAGCAATTTAATTGATGGGATAAGCAAAAGTTTTTGTCATCAAGATCCTGATTTGAATTTAAGCGAATTTGATTTACCGCTACGTTTAAGCCAATCAGAACAACGTACAGGTAAACTTGCGGATGAAAATATTCAAGCAATGAAGCAGCTTTTATTAGATAAATTGGCTCATTCAGAAGCTTTTGATGCATTGTTTAAGCAAGCTGTAGCAAGTGCGGTGAGTTCTCGTCGTTACGAGTTATTAGTCTCTGATGAAATGTGTGATCCTGATGAAGTTCGGTCAATTTTAGAAGAGGATGGGGCGTTCCTTTCTCAAGACAACAACTGTAAATTGCTTTACACCGAAAATCCGCTGCGAATTTATGCTAATGGCGAGTGGTTAGATGAGCTTAATGTGATTGAGACCGAAGTGTTGAAACGCTTATCTGATGGTGAAAGTTTGGATTGGGTATTTTTATCTAATTTAGTAAAAGAAACCGAAGATCCCGAAACTTCAATGGATTTACTGTTGTATTCCATTTGTAACTGGGTTGATGATGGTTGGGTAATTATAGAATAATCAAGCTCCCCTCTTTAGAAAAGAGGGGATGGGGGAGATTTGATAACGATGTTTAATTACTTACGAGGTTGATTTTACTTCTGCCAAATCTCCCCTTCCCCCCTCTTTGCTAAAGAGGGGGATTATCTTTAACCTTTAAGATATAACAAACTATGTCAGACAATATTTATTCCGTATCTCAACTGAATTCTGTTGCGCGTCAGATGCTAGAGGGCAATTTTTCCCAAATTTGGTTAACAGGTGAAATTTCCAATTTTACGCAACCCGTGTCTGGGCATTGGTATTTAACTCTGAAAGATGAAAATGCACAGGTCCGTTGCGCGATGTTTCGTATGAAAAATTTGCGTGTAGCTTTTTGTCCGCAAAATGGAATGCAAGTGCTTGTGCGTGCCAATGTGAGTTTATATGAGCCTCGTGGTGATTATCAGCTTATTGTTGACTCCATGCATCCAGCTGGTGAAGGTTTGTTGCAACAGCAATTTGAAGCATTAAAAATGAAGTTGGCTGCGGAAGGATTGTTTGCTCAAAATCTCAAGAAAAATCTACCGCACTTTAGTAAAGCGGTTGGGATTATAACTTCTTCTACAGGTGCGGCATTGCAAGATATTTTGCATATTTTGGCACGCCGCGATCCAAGTTTAAAAGTCGTCATTTATCCCACTGCAGTACAAGGCAAAGAGGCGAGCGCAGAAATTGTGCAAATGATTGAACTTGCCAATGCACGACAAGAGGTGGATGTATTAATTGTGGGGCGTGGTGGAGGTTCATTAGAAGATCTTTGGTGTTTTAATGAAGAAGAAGTGGCGAGAGCAATTTTTCGTTCAACCTTACCCATTATCAGTGCTGTAGGACATGAAACAGATGTGACGATTGCCGATTTTGTTGCAGATCTTCGTGCGCCGACTCCTTCTGCTGCGGCTGAGTTAGTTAGCCGTAATCAAGATGAATTATTGCAACAACTTCGCCATCAACAGCAACGTTTAGATATGGCATTTGATCGTTTATTTACGCGAAAAAGCCAGCGTTTGAAACAGCTAACCTTACGATTGCAAAATCAGCATCCGCAGAATCAGTTACGTGCTCAACAAGCGAAAAATGAACAGCTTACGTATCGTTTGCAACTTGCTATGTTGCGTCAGTTTGAAAATACACAACAAAAATTCACCGCACTTTCTTCTCGTTTGAAACAAAATCCATTGTCATATCGAGTGCAACGTCATCAACAACGCTTAGAGCAGTTACAAGTGCGGTTAAATTTTTGTGTAAATCGCCAAGTGACGGAGCGTCAAAATAAACTGGCAACGTTATGCGGAAAACTGGATGGTTTAAGCCCGTTGAAGGTATTGGCAAGAGGTTATTCCATTGCAGAGAACCCGCAAGGTAAAGCCATTGTTAGCATGAAAGATGTAAAGCAAGGGGACTTAATTACAACTCAAGTGGCTGATGGAAAAATTGTGAGTAAAGTTTTGTAGGATGCCTATTTTATAAAAATGGAGTGAAATACTGTTTCACTTACTTCTAAAAAAGAATGCTGTGATTGTTGAATAAATAATCATGGCATTTTATTTTTTTGTGACTCACTTCAAACTTTCAACAAAAAGTGGAAACCTTCTATTTTTTTTGTAGTCTTTTAAGCGTATGATTTTGCGCGCAGTTTTGGAGAAAAAGATGTCAGAAATTCAACACTTTAGCCAACAAGATATAGAAATATTGGGTGAACAAACTTTGTATGAAGGTTTTTTCACACTCAAACGAATTCAATTTAAACATAAGCTTTTTGCTGGTGGTGAAAGCGGTGTAGTAACGCGTGAATTACTTATTAAAGGCGCTGCCTCTGCCGTCATCGCTTATGATCCAAAAGAAGATTCGGTGATTTTAGTTGAACAAGTTCGTATTGGCGCGGCTTATCATCCAGAATCTCATCGTTCGCCTTGGTTACTCGAATTAATTGCAGGCATGGTGGAAAAAGGTGAAAAGCCGGAAGAGGTTGCTTTGCGTGAGAGTGAAGAAGAAGCGGGAATTCAAGTAAAAAATTTAACGCATTGCTTAAGTGTGTGGGATAGTCCAGGTGGAACGGTAGAGCGAATTCATTTATTTGCTGGTGAGGTTGATAGTTCACAAGCAAAAGGTATTCACGGTTTGGCTGAAGAAAATGAAGACATTCGAGTACACGTAGTAAAACGTGAACAGGCGTATCAATGGATGTGCGAGGGGAAAATTGATAATGGCATTGCAGTGATCGGGCTGCAGTGGCTTCAATTAAATTATGCTCAGTTACAACAAAGTTGGAAATGTAGTTAGGGGGCATTAATGAAAAATACGTTTGTTTATCAGGCGGAAAAGCCTGTTATTAAGTTATTACAAATTACGGATCCCCATTTATTTAAAGATGAAAGTGCGGAATTATTAGGGGTAAATACACAAGCAAGTTTTGCTCAAGTATTAAAGGAAATTCAGCAAGAAAATCATGAGTTTGATGTGATCCTTGCTACAGGCGATCTTGTGCAGGATAGTAGTGATGAAGGTTACACTCGTTTTGTAGAAATGATGAAACCTTTCAATAAACCTGTGTTTTGGATTCCGGGAAATCACGATTTTCAGCCTAAAATGGAGGAATTCTTAAATCAGTTGCCAATGGATGGGGCAAAACATCTTCTACTAGGCGAACATTGGCAAGCTTTATTGTTAGATAGCCAAGTTTATGGTGTGCCGCATGGGCAGCTAAGCCAGCATCAACTCGATTTATTAAAAGAAACCTTAGAAAAAAATCCTGAACGCTATACGTTGGTTGTATTACACCATCATTTATTACCAACTAATTCCGCATGGCTTGATCAACATAACCTTCGTAATTCTCATGAATTGGCAGAAGTGCTTGCGCCTTTCACCAATGTGAAAGCTATTTTATATGGGCATATTCATCAAGAAGTAAACAGTGAATGGAATGGTTATCAAGTGATGGCAACGCCAGCGACTTGTATTCAATTTAAACCTGATTGCCAGTATTTTTCTCTTGATACGTTACAGCCAGGTTGGCGTGAAATTGAGCTACATTCAGATGGTTCAATTTGTACGGAAGTAAAGCGAATTCAGCAAGCGAAATTTTTGCCGAATATGCAAGAAGAAGGGTATTAATGAAAATAAAGTGCGGTGAAAATTCACCGCACTTTTTTCCAGTTAGAAATGGTACGCATCAGTAAATGTGTACCATTTTTTTATGATTTTATTACGCAATCACAACTTGTTCTGCATCGTCTTCAGCGTGTTCAATATGCCCGATTAACCATGCATTCTCACCTGCTTGTTTTAAGATCGCTAATGCAGTCTCGACTTGCTCTTGAGGAAGTGCAATTATCATGCCTACACCACAATTGAAGGCTCGGTACATTTCATATGTGTCGATATTGCCTTTTTCTTGTAACCAATTAAACACGGAAGGCCATTTCCAGCTTTTTTCATCAATTACTGCTTTGGTGTTTTTAGGCAAGACTCTCGGAATGTTTTCCCAGAACCCGCCGCCTGTTAAATGCGCAATCGCATGTACATCGGCTTGCTTAATAAGTGCTAACACGGATTTGACATAGATTTTTGTTGGCGCAAGTACATATTCGCTTAATGGTTTATTATCAAGCAGTTCTGTTGCAGGATTAACGCCCGCGACATCAATCACTTTACGAACTAAAGAATAACCGTTTGAATGTGGGCCACTGGAACCTAAGGCAATTAATGCATCGCCATTTTTTACACGGCTACCATCAATAATTTCAGATTTCTCTACAACGCCTACACAAAATCCGGCTAAATCATAATCGCCTGCATGATACATTCCTGGCATTTCTGCTGTTTCGCCACCCACTAATGCACAACCTGATTGCACACAACCATCAGCAATCCCTTTTACAACATCAGCAGCTACATCAACATCTAGTTTTCCTGTTGCATAATAATCTAAGAAAAACAGTGGTTCAGCACCTTGAACGACTAAATCATTTACACACATAGCAACTAAATCAATGCCAATGGTATCGTGTTTTTTTAAATCAATGGCTAAGCGTAATTTCGTGCCAACTCCATCGGTGCCCGATACTAAAATAGGCTCTTTATATTTGCTTGGTATCGCACATAAGGCGCCAAATCCACCTAATCCCCCGATCACTTCTGCACGAGTGATACGTTTCACTTCAGGTTTAATTCGTTCAACCAAGGCATTGCCAGCATTAATGTCAACTCCAGCATCTTTATAGCTTAATGATTGTTTGCTCACAGTGTTTTCCTATATCGATAAGTATTGAAAAATAAATTGCGATTTATTTTAACAGTTTAAGCAAACGTTTGCGATTTAAATTTTGAGATAAAAAAAGACCGCACTTTAGAAAAAGTGCGGTCGAGTTTGACATTGTTTTTAACGATTCGCCAGCTCAAAAATCATCGCTTCTGCTTGGCAACTAAAAGTGAAAGAGGCATTTAATTGAACGCCGTTTTCAACTGCCACGATTTCGCTTTTAATTTCGCAAGGATCGCTTTCTGTATTGCGTGCTTTCTTCGTTAATCGTTCAAGCGCTGCATTTGCATCAGCTTCAGTGCTATAAAATTGATGTACTTCTACGCTACACTCAGAGCCATCAATAATCGTGCCTACATCAACACAGCTACAAGTTGAGGATTCTTCTGCTTTGCATTTTACGGTCATTTTTTTTCCTTATATGAATATTTTTGCGCATTTTATCATTTTTCTTTTTCTCCATAAATGACAAAAATTGAACAAAAATAGTCCATTAAATGTAAAAAGTTCCCGCTAGCTGGTCGGAGTTCTGGTGAAAATAAGGAAATGGACTTGCGATCAATAACATCGAGTTTTAGAATTGATCAAGTTTTTATTAATAACAAAGGTTCCCAAATGAAAAAATTTAATCAATCTGTTTTAGCAACTGCAATGTTATTGGCTGCAGGTGGCGCAAATGCAGCGGCTTTCCAATTAGCGGAAGTTTCTACTTCTGGGCTTGGTCGCGCGTATGCGGGTGAAGCGGCGATTGCAGATAATGCATCAGTAGTAGCAACTAATCCAGCTTTGATGAGCTTATTTAAAACTGCACAGTTTTCCACAGGTGGCGTTTATGTTGATTCTAGAATTAATATGAATGGTGATGTGAAACTTACAGCGGGTTCAAATACTGCTAGTGATTCAGCTTCAAAGCGTCATGTTGTACCTGGTGCTTTTGTACCTAATTTATATTTTGTTGCGCCTGTGAATGATAAATGGGCCATGGGTGCAGGGATGAATGTGAATTTTGGTTTAAAGAGTGAATATGGTGATAGTTATGCTGCGGGAATGCTAGCTAGCACTACTGATCTTTCTACTCTTAACTTGAATTTAAGTAGTGCTTATCGTGTTACTGAAGGCTTTAGTTTGGGATTTGGGATAAACGCAATTTATGCGAGAGCTAAACTTGATCGTCGAGCAGGAATTTTAAGTACCAATCAACCTGTAGGAGGAGCTTGGCATGCAGTAGGAGTAATAACCCCAGATAAAGAATTTCTACAATTACAAGATAAAGCTACATGGGGATTCGGTTGGAATGCAGGCGTGATGTATCAATTTAATGAACGTAACCGAATTGGTTTAGCCTATCATTCCAAAGTAGATATTGATTTTACTGACCGTACGGCAAGCCGTTTTTCATCTCCTAAGCCTATTGTTAAAAAAGGTAGTTTGGCTCTTAAATTACCAGATTATGTAGAATTTTCAGGTTTCCATCAATTAACCGACAAATTTGCGGTGCATTATAGTTATAAATACACCCATTGGAGTCGCTTAAACCGATTACATGCTAGCTTCGAAGATGGTCAAGTAGCATTTGATAAAGAGTTACAATATAGTAACAATTCACGTATTGCATTAGGGGCAAGTTATAATCTTGATGAAAAATTGACCTTACGTGCGGGTATTGCTTACGATCAAGCCGCATCTCGTCATCACCGTAGTGCTGCAATTCCAGATACCGATCGTATGTGGTATAGCTTAGGGGCAACTTATAAATTCACCCCGAATTTATCTGTTGATCTTGGCTATGCTTACTTAAAAGGCAAAAAGGTTCACTTTAAAGAAGAACAAAAGATTCCTCTTGGGAGCTCAGCTGTATTTACAGAAACCGCAAATTATACTTCTCAAGCACATGCAAATCTTTACGGCTTAAACTTAAATTATAGTTTCTAATCCGTTAAAAAATTTAGCATAATAAAGCACACTCCCACACGAAGTGTGCTTTTCTTTTATAAAAACAAGGCGAAAAATGACCGCACTTTATTACACTTATTACCCCTCGCCAGTCGGACAACTTTTGATTTTATCTGATGGCGAAAATATTACACATATTGATTTTGAAAAAGAGCAATATGAGCCTAATCCCAAATGGCTCAAGCAAGATGAATTGCCTGTTTTTCAAAAAGTGCGGTTGGCTTTTGAACGATATTTTAATGGCGAAGTTGAGCGTTTTTCAGACATTCCCTTAAAGCCAGAAGGCACAGTTTTTCAACAAGCAATTTGGCAAGCCTTGCGTGAAATTGATTATGGCGAGCTTTCAAGTTATGGTGAGCTGGCGTTACGGATTAATAATCCTAAAGCTGTTCGTGCAGTGGGAGGTGCGGTAGGGAGTAATCCGATTAGTATTATTATTCCTTGTCACCGTATTTTAGGCAAAGATTGTACTTTAACTGGTTTTGGTGGTGGCTTAGAGGCAAAACGTTTTTTATTACAGCTAGAGAAAATTCCCTATATTGATAAAGGCACTGAAAACACTAAGCCTCGCTTTTTTAAGAAATATCACGAATGATCCCACAAACCGAACAAGCCTTATTAGAAAAAGCACAATCTATTGCGGGGTTAACCTTTGGCGAACTTGCAGATGAGTTAAATATTCCCGCTCCACCAGATTTAAAACGCGATAAAGGTTGGGTTGGAATGTTGCTTGAAACCGCTCTGGGGGCGACTGCCGGCAGTAAAGCAGAGCAGGACTTTTCCCATTTAGGCATTGAATTAAAAACCTTACCCATCAATGCCGAAGGTTTTCCGTTGGAAACCACGTTTGTGAGCCTTGCGCCCTTGGTGCAAAACTCAGGGGTAAATTGGGAAAATTCACACGTTCGTCATAAATTATCGAAAGTCTTGTGGATTCCCATTGAGGGCAGTCGAGACATTCCTTTGCGTGAGCGCCATATTGGCCAACCTATCTTATGGCAACCTTCGACTGAACAAGAACATCAATTACGCCAAGATTGGGAAGAGTTGATGGATTATATTGTGCTCGGAAAGTTAGATCAGATTACGGCGCGTATTGGTGAAGCCATGCAACTGCGCCCTAAAGGCGCAAACAGTAAAGCTATTACGAAAGGCATTGGTAAAAATGGGGAAGTGATTGATACCTTGCCACTGGGCTTTTATTTACGGAAAGAGTTTACTGCAGGTATTTTGAAGGCGTTTCTAGATAATAAAAATGGGTGAATAATCCCCCATTTTATTTTACGCAACTTGTATGAAGAAATCTTTTAATCCGACTAATATATTATTTACGGCCACTGTTGCCAATATTAATCCCATCACACGGCTAATGATTGCGGCTCCAGCGTTTCCAATAATATGTTGAATGCGATTTGCCGCAAGGAGCAAGAAGTAGGTAATGAGCAGCACGATTAGCATAATGCCACCAGTGATGATTTGCTCGGTAAGATTAAAACGATGATTATCAGTTAAAAGTACGATTGCCATCATTGCACCTGGCGAGGCAATAGAAGGTACTGCGAGGGGATAAACAGCAATTTCAGTAATGTTTGCTTTTATTTTCATTTCTTGTTCAGGCTTACTGTCACCAAAAATCATAGTTAAGGCAAATAAGAAAAGCACCAAACCACCAGCAATTTGGAATGCGGGAAGGGGCACTTGCATAGCTTCAAAAAGAATTTGTCCACCAATTAAAAAGAAAAGCAAAATGCCTGCTGAAATCACAATGGCATTACGCACAATTTTACGGCGCTCTTCTAATGAAAAACCAATAGTTTTCGAAAGGTAAACTGGTATAGAACCGATAGGATCGATAACTGCCCAAAGTACGACAAATTGCACGATAAGAGAATCAAACATAGACTTTTCCGATTAAGATTGTAAATGGTAGCATTTTATCAGATTTGATTATGAAAATGGGATCATTTTTAAATGAATTTTTATACCTCCATTTTTTCATGAAAAATACGGAAAAAACCTACCGCACTTTGTAAAGTCTCACCATAAAAAATGAGTGGAATACGATTTCGTTGCCAAGGTGGAACGCCGAGCTCTTGCCAGATTTTTTTCATGGTTTCGCTAGGGCGATTATGTTGACGTTTAACTTTGCCAGTATAAGCAAATCGTATTTGAATTGGATCTTGTGTATTGGCAAGTTGAACCCGTTTTTCGTTCCAATTGACTAAAATGCCTGTCGCATTGTGGGCCGCACAAATTGTTCCAAGGTTATCAGGCAAGGTAATATGTTGATTTAACGGCATATCAAGACAAGTTTGCGACAAATCAGCAAATTTCCCCGTTAAATAGAGACATTGTTGATAACGGCGAATAATATGTTCCCCAAGTTGAAATTGTGGGGAGGCATCCGCTTTAGCCTGAATAACATCATCAATAATATGCATTAATTGAATCTGCGTTGGCATGGCAATCTGATTTTTAGCCAGCCACATTCGCAAAAGTGCAGTTTGTTTTTGCGATGAATAGTCTAGAAAGTTTAGGAGCGAAAACTGTTTTGGATCCTCAAAAATATGCTGTTTAAAGTAGGTCTGCAATAATTCATTAATCAGTTGCTGTTGCTCAAAACAATGTTGTGCGGCACGCTGAACAGCATGATCAAAATGCCCCCAGCGTTGGCGTAATTCAGGCAAAATTTGGTTGCGTAAGAAATTACGATCATAATGATTATCTTGATTGCTTTCGTCTTCGACCCAAGACAAATTTTCTTGCTGAACGTAATCTTCTAATTCACTTCGGCTAAAAGAAAGGAGTGGACGCAGAATAGGCATCCCGAATAATTGGCTTTCTTTTTGCATAGCACCCAAACCCTGTAATCCTGCGCCTCGTTTTAATGCGAGGAAAAAGGTTTCAGTTTGATCATTCAAATGATGTGCAGTAACCAGATATTCGTCAGGTTGAATATGTGTTGAAATGGTCTGATAACGGGCTTCTCTTGCACCAGCCTCAATACCATCATGCATTTCCACTTTAACTTTTTCAATAATAAGTGGAATCGCAAATTGTTCACAGAGTTGTTGGCAATGAGCCGTCCAAGCATCCGCATTCGGGCTTAATCCGTGATGGATATGAATAGCTCGCAGGCTTAAGTGCGGTCGTTTTTCGCTGAGTTTTTTAACTAAAGAAAGCAGTGCAGTGGAATCCAAACCACCGCTAAAAGCGATGAGAAGCTTATTTGCGGTGGTTGGGATTTGTGCTTGGAATAATGAAAAAAGATCCATTAGACAACTTTAACAGCTTTGTAGTTTGTGCTTGGATTTAAGATCTCAAAACGTGCAGCAATCGGTTGGAGTTCGTAAGATTTCAAATCAAACGTGGTTTTCATCACACCCGCCACCGCATTATTCATTTTTTCAAAAGCTTCAACATCGTTACCACAGTTTAAGTAATGCGCCAAGAAAGTCCCCGCAATTAAATCACCCACACCAACAGGTTCAAAGTTAAATTTATAAAGCGGACGGCTTAAATGCCATACACCTTCAGGTGTCGCCATAATGATTTCAAAGGTATCAGGATCATTCAGTTTACCTGCAACCCCTAGGTGTTTGATCAACACTTTTTTCACACCTTTGGCAACTAACGCATTAGCTGCTTTCAGCACATCGTCAAAGGTGTTGATAGGGAAATCAGAAAGTGTACGAAGCTCTGAAAGGTTTGGTGTCATGATATCTGCGCGCGGAATGGCTTTTTCAATTAAGCGTTCGCGTACACCATCGGCTACTACGCAGACTTTTTCTGCATTTGGCATCACTGGATCGCATAAGTAAAGTGCATTTGGGTTACGAGCTTTGATTTTTTCTAAAGCATAGATAATTTGGTCAACTTGTTCAGCTGAACCTAAATAGCCAGAAAGCAACGCATCACATTCTTGCAGTTTTCCAATGGCATCCAAACCGTTAGCAATTTCACCGATTTGTTCTTGTGGAATCACCATTCCAGTCCATTTGCCATATTGGGTATGGTTAGAGAATTGCACGGTATTTAATGCCCATACATCGATGCCTAACAACTGCATTGGAAAAGTCGCGGATTTGTTACCCGCAAAACCATAGACCACATGGGATTGGATCGAAAGTACATTTTTCATTGTGTTTGCTCCTTTGTTGTTATATTTAGATCAAAAAAGAGCGACAAAAATCACTGCTCTTTTATAATGCCAGTTAGCAATAACCGTAAGACATTAAACGTTCATAACGTCGATTTAATAATTCTTCTTTATTTAGTCCATCGAGCTCTGCTAAATCTTCTTTTAAACGAAGTTTTAAGTTTTCAGCCATTTTCGCATAATTGCGATGTGCGCCGCCTAAAGGTTCTTGTACAATGCTATCGATGAGATTTAATTCTTTCAAACGGCTTGCAGTTAATCCCATTACTTCAGCTGCTGTTGATGCTTTTTCTGCACTTTTCCAAAGAATAGAAGCACAGCCTTCTGGCGAGATAACAGAATAGGTCGAATACTGTAACATATTAACTTTATCGCCCACGCCAATAGCTAATGCACCGCCCGAACCACCTTCACCGATAACAGTACAAATAACGGGAACGGTAAGCTGTGCCATTTCGCGTAAGTTACGAGCAATAGCTTCCGCTTGACCACGTTCTTCTGCGCCGATCCCCGGATAAGCCCCTGGTGTGTCAATAAATGTGATAATTGGCAATTTAAAGCGTTCAGCCATTTCCATTAAACGTAACGCTTTACGATAGCCTTCAGGTGCTGGCATACCAAAATTGCGTTGTACTTTTTCTTTTACAGAACGGCCTTTTTGATGACCAATCACCATAACTGGGCGACCATCTAAACGTGCAAGGCCGCCAACGATCGCTTTATCATTAGCAAATGCGCGATCACCTGCAAGTTCTTCAAATTCAGTAAAAATATGTTCGATATAATCTAATGTATAAGGGCGGTTTGGATGACGCGCCATACGTGAAACTTGCCAAGCATCGAGGTTAGCAAAGGTTTTTTTAGTGAGTTCGTTACTTTTCTTTTGTAAGCGTTTGATTTCATTAGTTAAATCAACTTTATCATCCGATGCTGCGCGTAATGCTTCAATTTTTGCTTCTAATTCTGCAATCGGCAATTCAAAATCTAAATATTCTTGGCTCATTTTCTTATCCTAAAAAGACCGTAAAAATTGACCGCACTTTATCAAGAATTAAACTGTGGCGCAAATGGTTTTCACTGGTTGGGCAAGCTTATAATCGCTCTTTTTTGAAGAGTGATAAGACAAATAAAAATGCGGAACAAATGACAACGGAAGGCCCTGCAGCGGTATCATAAAAGGCTGATAATATTAGCCCAGCTATAATCGATAACATACTGACTACAATTGCCCATCCCACCATAGATTCTGGCGTTCTCGCAAAGCGACGAGCGGTTGCCGCAGGGATTATTAATAACGATGTGATTATTAATGCACCGACAAATTTCATGCTCAAGGCAATAGTTAACGCTGTTAATATCATCAAAATAAAACGCATTTTTTTTATATTAATACCTTCAACTTGCGCAAGTTCTGGCGATACGGTGGTGGAAAGTAAGGATTGCCAAAAGTAAATTAATGTTGAAAGCACAATTATCACGCCAATACCAATATAAATTAAATCGGTATAATTAATTGCGAGCAAATCCCCAAATAAGTAACTCATCAAATCTACTCGTACATTTTGTAGTAATCCCACTGTCACCACTCCGAGAGATAAGCAGCTATGGGCGATAATGCCGAGCAAGGTATCAATAGAAAATTGCGTATTGCTTTCTAACCACACCATTGCGATAGCAAGAATCAAGGTCAGCACGACAATCGCAATGTAAGGATTGACTTGTAAGAAAATGCCTAATGCCACACCGAGTAAGGCAGAATGAGAAAGGGTATCGCCAAAATAAGCCATTTTCCGCCACACCACAAATACGCCAAGTGGCGCGGTAATAAGCGAAAGCAAAATGCCTGTTAAAAGGGCAGGAAATAAAATCTCAAACATTATTTATCCTTATTTTTACAATGCACTGCTGATGAATTACAACCGCATACATCACCGTGTAAAGTGTGGTGATGATTGTGATGATGGGTATAAAAGCCGACATTTTGTGTGAGCTGATTTCCCCATAAACGCATAAATGTAGGATCATTTGAGAGAACATCAGGCGTACCTGCACAGCAAATATGTTGGTTAATACACAATACTTCTTTGCTATCCGCCATCACAATGTGTAAATCGTGTGATACCATCAATACGGCACAATTTAATTTTTGTTGGGTTTGATGAATGAGCTGATAAAGCTCTGCTTGACCAGTAATGTCTACGCCTTGGGTGGGTTCGTCTAGCACAAGTAAATTTGGTTTATTTAAAATTGCGCGCGCCAATAATACGCGTTGCATTTCACCGCCAGAAAGTTTTTGCATATTACTTTTGCGTAAATGTGAAATCGAAAGTTGCTCAAGTGCGGTGGATATTTCTTGTATTTTAAGGCCTTTTTTTAGCGAAAGGAATCGCTCAACCGTAATAGGCAAACTATGATCCAAATGGATTTTTTGTGGTACATAACCAATGCGAACATTTTTACTATAAATGACTTCGCCAGAAGTGGGCGTTTGTAGTTTTAATAAGGTTTTTAATAACGTTGATTTGCCGCCACCATTTGGCCCAACAATAGTGATAATAGAATTCGGATAAATATTTAAATTAATATTTTGTAGTGCAGTTTTTTGTGCGAAAACCACATTGATATTTTTTAATTGAATGAGCGGTTGTGGTTTTTGCTCGTTGTGAATGGCTGTGATATTCATAAAATCGCCGTGTTTTCAACAATGGTTGGGGAAAATAACGCATTTTTATAGAATTCTCAAGGTTTTCTACCCAATGTCGAATATTTAAGCGTTTGAATAATGCTTTTCCCGTAGAAATGAATTTTCTTTATAATATGTAGTCTCAATGCTGAAAACTTTTTTATTTTAGGAATCCTTGTGCAACACGTAAAATTAGCTAGAGATAGAAGAAAAAAACGCTCTCGTATTAAAGAGGGAGTGTTTTTTATTGCTATTTTACTGATTTTTTCAGGGATTTTACTCACTCTAAAAGATAATTCAGAACATCATGATTCATCGGAACAAGTCATTCCAGCGGTGGTGGATAATGTTGAATATCAATCATTAAATACTTCAAATAAACAAGAAGAAAAAAATGCACAAACTTCAGTAGAGCATCAGACAACAGAGCATCTCAATGATGAAGATGCAACATCTTATGATGATGAATTACAGGCCAAAGATGATGAAGTTGATGAAGTGAAGCCTTCAGATGAACTGGATAATTTGCCGCAAAATGCACAAGATGCATTAAGTGGTTTATTAGATGCTGCCGATCAAGCAATTCGTATTACTGATCAATTTAGCCATACAGTGACGCGTGGCGATAGCTTAAAAGATGTATTGGAACTTTCTGGTTTGGAAGATGATACCGCACAGCGTTTAATTGCTGTGGACGGTGAGTTGGTAAATTTGAAAGCGAGTCAACAGTTCTATTGGATTTTAGATAAAAATGATGAACTAGAATATTTAAATTGGCTTGTATCTGAAAAAGAAGAACGTATTTATGAACGTATTGAAGGTGGCAAGTTTAAACGTCAAGTTATTGAAAAAACAAGTGTTTGGCGAAAAGAAGTATTAAAAGGTGAAATTAACCGGACGTTTGCGGCTAGCTTAAAAGATCAGGGATTGGATAATCGTCAAATCAACCAATTAACCACTGCACTTCAATGGCAAGTGAGTATTCAGAAATTGAAAAAGGGGACTAAATTTGCAATTTTAGTTTCTCGTGAATATTTAGGAGAGAAACTCACAGGTCAAGGTAATGTCGAAGCATTACATATTTCATCTGGAGGTAAGAGTTATTATGCGGTTCAGGCCGCGAATGGTCGTTACTATAGCCAACAAGGAGAAACCTTAGGTAAAGGTTTCGCGCGTTATCCATTGCAACGCCAAGCGCGCGTTTCTTCACCATTTAATCCAAATCGTCGTCATCCAGTAACTGGGCGTGTACGACCGCATAAAGGTGTGGATTTCTCAGTTTCTCAAGGTACACCGATTATCGCACCAGCAGATGGCGTAGTTGAAAAAGTGGCATATCAGGCTAGAGGGGCTGGACGTTATATTGTTATGCGTCACGGCCGAGAATATGAGACTGTTTACATGCACTTAAGTAAACCGCTTGTTCGCGCAGGACAAGAAATTAAAAAAGGTGAGCGAATTGCACTTTCTGGTAATACCGGAATTTCAACAGGACCACATTTACACTATGAATTCCATATTAATGGACGGGCGGTCAATCCGTTGACGGTTAAATTGCCTGGCACAAGTAGTGGAATGGGAACTGCCGAACGTAAACAATTCCTTGTTCGTGCACGTGAAGCAGAGCGAATGTTAAAGTTATAGTCATATAAAGTGCGGTCAAAATAGACCGCATTTTTATTTCTTTTGATATGTAAAATAATATTTACACTTTTATGTAAACAAATTATCATAATCACATATTATTTCTCTCATATTTTCGATATATGATAACCTTCAAATTTGATCCTCAAAAACCTTTCGATTGTTTTATTGTGCAAAGTGAATCTATGAGAAGTGCGGTTGAAAACGCAAAACGTTTTGCTATGTTTGATGCGCCTTTGTTAATTCAAGGTGAAACTGGGACTGGAAAAGATTTGTTGGCGAAAGCCTGCCATTATCAGAGTTTACGTCGAGATAAAAAATTTATCGCAGTAAACTGCGCGGGTTTGCCTGATGAAGATGCGGAAAGTGAAATGTTTGGTCGAAAAGTCGGAGACAGTGAAACTATTGGTTTCTTTGAGTACGCAAATGAGGGAACTGTATTACTAGATGGTATTGCTGAACTTTCATTGAGTTTGCAGGCTAAATTATTGCGTTTTTTAACAGATGGATCTTTCCGTCGAGTGGGAGAAGAGAAGGAGCATCATGCAAACGTGCGAGTGATTTGCACATCACAGGTTCCACTCCATTTGCTTGTTGAGCAAGGTAAAGTTCGTGCTGATTTGTTTCATCGCTTAAATGTTCTTACTCTTAATGTTCCAGCATTACGCGAACGCATGGCTGATATTGAGCCACTGGCACAAGGTTTTTTAGAGGAAATCAGTGAAGAATTAAAAATTGCAAAACCAACCTTTGATAAAGATTTTCTTCTTTATTTGCAGAAATATGATTGGAAAGGGAATGTTCGTGAGCTTTATAACACTCTTTATCGTGCTTGCTCTCTGGTACAAGATAATCATTTAACTATCGAAAGTTTAAATCTTGCTCCGACACAAAGTGTGGTGATTTCTTTGAATGAATTTGAAAATAAAACCTTAGATGAAATCATCGGTTCTTATGAGTCGCAAGTCCTAAAATTATTTTATGCAGAATATCCAAGCACGAGAAAATTAGCTCAACGTTTAGGCGTTTCCCATACTGCGATTGCGAATAAATTGAAACAATATGGAATTGGAAAATAATTTTCTATAAATTAGGTATTATCAGAGTGTATTTTAATATCAGCTAATCTAGAAAACTGCTTACATAACTTTAACCACATAATTTTATCAATCTGTACGTCTAACAAGAATTCTCCTTGTTCAGAAATTTGTTCATAGCGTACACAATCAAGTTGATAAAAAGCATGGCGAAGTTTGCCTTCGTATGGTTGTAAAATTAAAGAAAGAGAAAGTATTTCGTTTTTTAACCGCACTTTAATGGCTTCAAACAATAAATGAATACCCAGATCATCTTGCGCGGAGAGATAGACTGCAACAGGCTGGTTTTCATCATTGTATTCGATATGCGGTACAGCATTTTTCAACAAATCAATTTTGTTATATACCAATAGAACAGGCACTTCTCCTGCACCAATTTCCTCTAGTACATCATTGACTGCATCAATATTTTCTTGTTTTCGCGAGTCAGACACATCAATCACATGGAGTAATAAGCTGGCTTCTACCGTTTCTTGTAAAGTCGATTTAAAGGCTGAAACAAGATCATGCAGAAGATGTCGAACAAATCCTACCGTATCCGCTAAAATTGCCGTGCCTACATCTTGAATCTGTAATTTTCGTAAAGTTGGATCTAAGGTTGCAAAAAGCTGATCTGCGGTATAAACCTCTGCATTGGTTAAACGATTAAATAAGGTTGATTTTCCTGCATTGGTATATCCAACAAGTGAAATCGTCGGGATATCTGCTTTTTGGCGTGTTTGGCGATTTTGATTGCGCTGTTTCTCCACTTTTGCCAATCGATTTTGTAATTGAGAAATGCACACTTTAATCAAACGACGATCCGTTTCTAATTGAGTTTCACCGGGTCCACGTAATCCTACCGCGCCTTTTTGTTGATCTAAGCCTGTTTTTCGACGAACTAATCGAGTGGATAAGTGTTTTAGTTGCGCAAGTTCAACCTGTAATTTCCCCTCATGAGAACGCGCTCGTTGGGCAAAAATATCTAAAATGACGCCAGTGCGATCGACTACTCGACAATGACATAAACTTTCTAAGTTACGTGTTTGTGCTGGGGTTAATTGATGGTTAAAAAGCACAACATCAGCATTATGTGATTGCACTGCATCTGCAATTTCTTGAGCTTTTCCCTCACCTACAAAATATTTAGCTTGAGGAGTGCTACGACTGGTGGTGATAGTATCCAGGACATCTACATTGGCTGAATCAGTGAGCAGTAAGAACTCTTGTAGATCGTCAGTATTTTTATCTTGTGCAAAGAAAACGTGAACCACGATGGCGGTGTCACGAGTATTTTCAGATTGTTGAGATGAAGAAAGTGCGGTTGAAATTTCCTGAGAATTTTCAACCGCACTTAATAAATATTGATTATCCATTGATGGAGCTGTGATTATTCTGCTTGAGTTTCCACGCTTTCAACGGCTTCAGGTGTTGCTACATGATGGCTGCTATTGTGATGAGAAACAGAGCGAGCAGGCACAACGGTTGAAATTGCGTGTTTATATACCATTTGGTTCACAGTGTTTTTTAATAAAATCACGAATTGATCGAATGATTCAATTTGACCTTGAAGTTTGATCCCGTTTACAAGGTAGATTGATACAGGAATGCGTTCGCGACGAAGCGCATTTAAATAAGGATCTTGTAAAGATTGTCCTTTTGCCATTTTGCTATCCTTTGTTGTCGTTATTATGAAATTTTGGTGATAGAAACGAGTTGTCTCTGCTCGCAAGTGTAGCAATAAACACAAATATTGTCTATTTGCTTTCCCGTAACTTTTGCAAAATTGCTTTCATTTTATGATCTAGTGGTGCATTGAAGCGTAGTGTTTCACCATTTTTAGGGTGCTCAAATCGAATTGAAAAAGCATGTAAGAACAAACGGTTCAATCCCAATTCACTCATTTGTTTATCAAAATCTTTATCACCGTATTTATCATCTAATGCAATGGGATGTCCGGCATATTGTGTATGTACACGAATTTGATGTGTTCGCCCTGTTACTGGTGAGGCCTTCACGAGCGTAGCATTTGTATAGCGTTCTTCAATGCTAAATCGGGTTTCAGATGGTTTGCCTTGCTCGCTGACACGCACAATGCGTTCTCCGCTGGATAATTCATTTTTCAAAAGAGGTGCTTGAACAACTTTTACATGGGATTGCCATTGCCCACGTACTAACGCTAAATAATCTTTTTGAACGGTTTTGACGCGAAGTTGTTCATGCAAATTACGTAATGCTGAACGTTTTTTAGCAATTAATAAAATGCCTGATGTATCGCGATCCAAACGATGAACCAGTTCTAAAAACCGTGCTTCTGGACGCAATGCTCGCAAGGCTTCAATCACACCAAAATTTAAACCACTCCCGCCATGCACAGCGATTCCTGAAGGTTTATTTAAAACAATCAAACAATCATCTTCAAACAAAATTTGATTTTCAAGTACGGTGACTTTATTGAGATTTTTTGAAATCGACGCATCGTTTTTTTCAGCCACACGCACTGGCGGAACGCGAACAATATCACCTGTTTGCAGTTTATATTCTGGCTTAATCCGGCCTTTATTTACCCGCACTTCGCCTTTACGCACAATGCGATAAATTAAACTTTTAGGCACACCTTTGAGTTTTGCTAATAAATAATTATCGATACGTTGACCGCTTTCATCTTCACTAATTGTCAGCATTTTTACTGATGAATTAATGATTTTTTCGTTTTGTTCTGTCATCTTTTTTCCTTTTGAAAATTGGCGCGAATCATATCACAAAGGCACTATTAACGTAACTCTATGAACGTAATATTCACCTTGCTAATTAATCGTTTTCTATGGATAATAGAGCGTCTTTTTGCGCCTAAGAATTTGCGTAAAAAAGGATAAGTTTTGTTGGTGAAAACTCAATGCGGCAATCGGCATAAGACATTGATAATCAACATTTTTCTTAAAATAAATTAGCCGCTTACAACGCGTGCGGAATATCGCATTGTTTTATAAAGCAAACGTTTATGCTTAATAACGTTATCAATGCACCCAGCAACATACAGTCGTGAGATTGACTGGCGCGAGAAACACGAGGTCGATAACGAAGCAAAGTGCGGTTTATTTTGAGGTTTTTTAAAATATTTAATAAGAGAATTGACAATGAAAAGAATGTTAATCAATGCGACTCAAAAAGAAGAGTTGCGTGTAGCGCTTGTTGATGGACAGCGCTTATTTGACCTGGATATTGAAAGCCCAGGACATGAGCAAAAAAAAGCGAATATCTACAAAGGGAAAATTACTCGCGTTGAGCCAAGCTTAGAAGCGGCTTTTGTAGATTATGGTGCAGAACGTCACGGTTTTTTACCATTAAAAGAAATTGCTCGTGAATATTTTCCCGATGATTATGTTTTCCAAGGTCGTCCGAATATTCGCGATATCTTGAGCGAAGGCCAAGAAGTTATCGTTCAAGTTAATAAAGAAGAACGCGGAAACAAAGGTGCAGCCTTAACCACTTTCGTTTCTCTTGCGGGGAGTTATTTGGTCATTATGCCAAATAATCCGCGTGCAGGTGGGATCTCTCGTCGTATCGAAGGGGATGAGCGCACTGAATTAAAAGAGGCATTAAGTTCATTAGATGTGCCTGAAGGCGTTGGGTTAATTGTTCGTACTGCAGGTGTAGGTAAATCTCCAGAAGAGTTGCAGTGGGACTTAAAAG
Source organism: Haemophilus quentini (assembly GCA_001752465.1). Taxonomy (GTDB): domain Bacteria; phylum Pseudomonadota; class Gammaproteobacteria; order Enterobacterales; family Pasteurellaceae; genus Haemophilus; species Haemophilus quentini. Next base: position 28,932 of record MDJB01000004.1, on the reverse strand, counting down.
TTTTACTTCACCATTGGGAAGCGATTAAACAAGCATCTCAAAATCGTCCAGCGCCTTTCTTGATTCATCAAGAAAGTGATGTAATTGTACGTGCTATTCGTGATTATTTGCGCCGTGATATTGGTGAGATTCTTATTGATAGCCCGAAAGTATTTGAAAAAGCAAAAGAGCATATCAAACTTGTTCGCCCAGATTTCATCAATCGCGTGAAACTTTATCAAGGCGAAGTACCTCTTTTCAGCCACTATCAGATCGAATCTCAAATCGAGTCGGCATTCCAACGTGAAGTGCGTTTACCTTCTGGCGGTTCAATCGTTATTGATGTAACTGAAGCCTTAACTGCTATTGATATTAACTCCGCGCGTTCTACTCGTGGTGGCGATATTGAAGAAACGGCATTAAATACTAACCTTGAAGCGGCAGATGAAATTGCTCGCCAATTACGCTTACGTGACCTAGGTGGTTTAGTTGTTATCGATTTCATTGATATGACGCCAGTTCGTCACCAACGTGAAGTGGAAAATCGTATTCGTGATGCCGTTCGCCAAGATCGTGCTCGCATTCAAATTAGCCGCATTTCTCGTTTTGGTTTGTTAGAAATGTCGCGTCAGCGTTTAAGTCCTTCATTAGGTGAGTCTTCACATCACATTTGTCCTCGTTGTCAAGGAACAGGTAAAGTGCGTGATAACGAATCTCTTTCCTTGTCTATCTTGCGTTTAATCGAGGAAGAAGCGTTAAAAGAAAACACCAAGCAAGTGCATACGATTGTGCCTGTACAAATTGCCTCTTATCTTCTTAACGAAAAACGTAAAGCGATAAGCAATATTGAAAAACGTCACAATGTAGATGTCATTGTTGCGCCAAATGAAGCAATGGAAACACCGCACTTTAGCGTTTTCCGCTTACGCGATGGCGAAGAGGTGAATGAATTGAGCTATAACTTAGCGAAAATTCACTGTGAGAAAGATGAAAGTACCGAGGAATCTCTTATTTCTCGTAACGTGGAAACAACCGTTATTGCTGAACAACCCGCAGTTGAAAGTGCGGCAGTGGCGCTTTCTATTTCTGAAGCAGCTCCGACTCCAGTTGAGCGTAAATCGAATGAACCGTCTTTGTTAGCGAAAATTATCGCGAAGATTAAAGGCTTGTTTGCTTCTGAATCCGAAGAAAATAAACCGAAAAATAACCGCACTTCGCTCAATTCTAATCGTAATCCACGCCGTTCACAGGAGCGTCGTACTTCTCGTCGACCACGTTCTGAAAATAACGAAACGGAAAGAACCGAAGAACAAATTCGTAATGTCCGTGAGCGTAATCAACGCCGTCCGCGCCGTAACTTAGTGGAAGAAAGTATCACTGAAAGTGCGGTAAATTCTACACCGGTTTTTGAGGCTCAGGATGAAAAAACTGAGCAAGTGACTCAACGCCGTCAACGTCGTGATTTACGTAAACGCGTGCGCGTTGAAGATAATGATGTGGCTGTTGAAAATAACGAAAGCATTGCTGAACAAATACCAGAAGTGGATGTTGTCGAAGTTCAGACCGTTCAAGATGATGAAAAACCAGTTCGTCAAAACCAAGAACGTTCTGAACGTCAAGATCGTCAACGCCGTACTCCACGTCATTTGCGTGCAGCGAATAATCAACGTCGTCGCCGTAATCAAGAGCCAAAATCGCCAATGCCATTATTTGCTGCAGTGGCTTCACCTGAATTGGCAAGTGGAAAAGCTTGGGTGGACTATTCAACAGTGAACGCTCAGAAAGAAAATAATTTCTTATCTGTGGATGAATTGCTTGAGCAAGAAAAAACTAAAAAAGGTTTTATCACGCCAGCAATGGGGATTGTTGTTGAAGAAAAATCTCTTGAAGTAAAACCAGCATTAGATTTTATTACTCAGCCAGCTAATGAATCTGTACAGAAAAAAGTACAAGAATCTTTAGAGCGTTTAAATTCTCATAAACCTCAAGAAACTGTTGAGTCTATTGAGTCAACGATTACCGTAAATGAGCCTGAAATTGTAAATGAGCCAACCTTTGTTCGTACTTATGAGTTTAATGGGCGTTTAGGTACCATTTCTTCAGTGACTCATACAAAAGCGGAGATGACTTTGGCGAAAGCGAGCGATGAAATGCCTCAGCCATTCCCAATTATTGAATGGCAAGATTCTCGCTATTATTTTTACGGTAAAGGGGCGGCAGGACACCACTGTGCGATTAGCCATGTATATTCTGAGCCTACCAGAGCAAAATCAGAGTAATTTAAAATAAAAAATTAGAATTGGCGTGATTTTTATTACGTCAATTCTTTTTATTTTGGACTGCAGTAAAAATAATCACTTGATAAAAACGAGATGATTTCTGCTTGACGGTCTTTCTCAAAAAACGTATTATGCGTGCGCATTAAATCACGGAGGAATGGTCGAGTGGTTGAAGGCACCGGTCTTGAAAACCGGCGAGGGTTTACGCCCTCCTAGGGTTCGAATCCCTATTCCTCCGCCATCAACTTTTAAAAGTTAACTAATTCGAGAGAATTAGTTTTTTATTTCTCATCATCTATTTTCCGTGTTTTCACGGTTTTCTAATTCTTCCTTAAACACCAAATATTCTTCTAAAAGATCGATTGCATCTTGGCATTTCTGTTGACGTTTTTTATAACCTTCTGCAAGTTGAGCATAACGTATTTTTTCATCATTATTTTTTTCTGCCTGTGCTAAATCTTTATATTGTTGATAAAGCTTATTCAAGCGTTCTAATGCTTCATAGTATTTTTCCAACCGTTCTCTTGGCGGTAATTTATGAATGCTATGTTGAGATTTTTGAATAGGTCGTTTAGTTGTTGTTTGGGATTCCGTTAGATGAGTATTCTTGCGAGCTAAAGCTTCCGAAAGAACGGAACATTGAGCGAGTAAACGCTCTGCCAGAAAATTATAGTGATTAAGATCGTTAGATTCTAATGCCTTTATTCTATCTAGTGTTTGATTGATTTCCTTTAGATAAAAGGAAGCATTCTGTCCATTTTCACTGAACAAAGTGCGGTCAAATTTGGCGAAGATTTTTTCTTCTCGTTTGGATAAATGAGCTTGATAAAGTCGCTGAACTTTTTGATCTAAGATCTGGATAAGTTGTTGAATGGCCATAAAAAATCCCCCAAGTCGGGGGATTATAATCGTTAAAGGTACATTGCTGCAATCCAACCAAACGCTAATAATGGAATATTGTAGTGTAGGAAGGTGGGTACAACAGAGTCCCAAATGTGGTCGTGTTTACCATCCATATTTAAACCTGATGTTGGGCCTAAGGTTGAGTCAGATGCTGGGGAGCCAGCGTCTCCTAATGCAGCCGCCACACCAACGATAGAAACGGTGGCTAATGGTGAGAAACCAAAAGATAAACAAAGTGGTACGTAGATAGAGGCAATGATTGGTACCGTTGAGAATGATGACCCAATTCCCATTGTAATCAACAATCCGACAAGTAACATTAAGAATGCGGCCAAACCTTTACTTTGAATCGCACCATTACTTAAGCTTTGAACTAAATCTGTTACACCCGTTGTTGCATTAATCACATTAGCAAAACCAGATGCCGCAATCATAACAAATCCAATCATTGCCATTAAACGTAAACCTTGTTGGAAGATATCGTTACTTTCTTTCAATTTGAAAATGCCAAATATTGCGAAAATGACTATCCCAACTAACCCACCAATAATGGTTGAACTTGTCACCAACTGTGTTGCGAAGGTCGCTACAATGGCGATTAAACTTGCAGTGATTTGTTTTGGTTTTATGTTTGCGATGTGTGCTTCAATTTCTTTTGTGGTTGGCTCTTGAATAGTCACATCATATTCTCTTGGTTTGCGATAAGTGATGAATATTGCGGTGAGTAATCCTAAAATCATGCCAATTACGGGTAATAACATTGCAAGGGATACTTGAGCTACATTTGTTTGTAAACCAAGAGACACACCTGCTTGATTGATATTTTTTACCAAAATACTTTCGATAAAGATTTTACCAAAGCCAACAGGAAGTAACATATAAGTTGCGGTTAAGCCAAATGTAAGTACACAGGTTACAGCGCGACGGTCTATTTTTAGACGATTAAAAATAGAAAGTAACGGCGGCACGACAATCGGAATAAAAGCAATGTGTACAGGAAGTAGGTTCTGTGAAGAAATGGCGAATAATACCAATACACCAAAAATTAAATATTTAAACCAAGTTAAGTTGCTAGAGCTTGGTGTTTTATTCATTTTAGTGATGATCTTATAGGCAATTAAATCGGTAATACCTGATTTAGAAATCGCAATCGCGAATGCACCAAGCATCGCATAGTTCATTGCGACTTCTGCGCCGCCACCTAAACCTCTGGTGAAGGTTTCAATTGTTTTGCTTAAACCTAGACCGCCACAGAGTCCAGCAGTGAGTGCGGCAATAACTAACACAATAATCACGTTAATACGTAGCAAACTTAGTGCGAGTAAAACGATAATCGAAATAACAACGGGATTTGTTAACATTGTATTTTTCCTTGTGAATTAAATGGTGAATACTTTACTTTAAAATTTTTGATTGTCGAATAAATAATGATGTCGTTGCATGATGACTCCTGTGTTGTAATAAAACAAAACCCCTCGAAAGTTGCCTTCCGAGGGGTAAGATTTTTATTATCCTGTCAGCTCGGAAGAAATCTTCCAAGCACACCAAAAACCTGAAAGATTATTCAGTTGAATGGTGATGATGGTGACGACGGATAATGTTCATTTTTTATCTCCAAATAAGAATTGCTTTTAAACTACTGGAAAAATAAAACTATTGCAACCACTTTTTTATTTTTCTTAAAGTGCGGTCTCTTTTTCAGTTGTTTTTTCCTGTTCTAGTTCAGAAGCAATATGCGGGAATCCCTCGAGATCTTTTAAATGATTCACCATATAGCAAAATAATTCTGCTGTACGTTCAGTATCATAGAGCGCAGAGTGTGCTTGTTTGCCATCAAAAGGAATTTTTGCCGCTTGGCACGCTTTGACGAGTACCGTTTGGCCAAACATAAAACCGGCAAGCGTTGCGGTATCAAACATCCCAAAAGGGTGGAATGGATTGCGTTTTACACCCGTACGTTCAGCCACCGCCATCACGAAGCTTTGGTCAAAAGCCGCATTATGTGCCACGATGATAGAACGCTGACATTCTGCATCCTTTTGTCCTCGACGCACCATTTGGAACAATCCCGTGATCGCATCTAATTCAGATACGGCACCACGCAATGGATTGTGAATATCAATTCCATTAAATTTGAGTGATTCGGGATTAATATTCGCTCCTTCAAATGGTTCAATATGAAAATGGCATTTTTGATCAGGTTGTAAATTGCCATTTTCATCCATTTTTAAGGTGATTGCCGCAAGTTCTAAAAGTGCATCTTTTTTTGCATCAAATCCTGCTGTTTCCACATCAATAATAACGGGAAAATAGCCACGAAAACGGTTTTTTAATTGATAGTGATAAGGAATTTCTGATGAATTGGACATATTTTATCCTTTAAAATAAATAACGCAGGTAACCTTGCGTTATAAAAGAGCGAAAAAATCAAGCGCACTTTTAATTAATTGCCTAGACCAGATTTTGAACTTTTATTTTCGATAAATTCAATTTTATAGCCATCTGGATCTTCAACGAAGGCAATAACGGTTGTACCACCTTTAACTGGGCCTGGTTCGCGAGTCACTTTACCACCACTTGCACGAACTGCTTCACAAATAGCATAAATATCATCAACGCCGATAGCAATATGTCCATATGCTGTACCTTGTTCATATTTATCTACTCCCCAGTTGTATGTTAATTCAATTTCAGCTGCACTTTCGCCATCTTCGTAACCTAAAAATGCAAGCGTATATTTATATTCCGGGTTTTCACTCGTACGTAATAAACGCATACCCAAAACATCTTGATAAAATTTAATAGAACGCTCTAAATCACCTACTCGAAGCATTGTGTGTAAAATTTGCATCTTGTTTTCCTCTTTAGTTATTGGAAGGGGTATTATAGCATAGAAATTTTTAAATAAACTTATAACCTAATCGATCATAAAAGTTGGAACGCTTCAGATAATTTAAATGAACTAATCATTTGGAGTAATTTGAGTTTTGTTTGAGATGAAACTATGCTAGTATTCTTTGTGTTGTCATAGCATAGTATAGCTATTTCAACGATATAATTAATTGTAAATTATTATAGGAGAACAATGATGTTTTCATTTTTAAAAGCCTCTCCTCCAGTGCCAAGAATTGAAAGTTCTAGAACTGATGCCGAGTATAAAAAATTACGTTGGCAGGTCTTTTCTGGGGTATTTATCGGGTATGCGGCTTATTATCTTATCCGTAAAAACTTTTCTTTAGCGATTCCTTATCTTATTGATGAATATAGCTTTACTAAGGCTGATTTAGGTACAGTAGGTGTAGCGTTATCACTGACTTACGGTTTTAGTAAGTTCATTATGGGAAATATTTCTGACCGAAGTAATCCTAAATATTTTATTACTATTGGTTTATTAGGTTCTGCATTAGTGAGCTTAATTTTCGGTTTAGTGCCAGGTGTATTGTCCTCTATTCCACTGATGATTGTTTTAGCTGCATTAAATGGCTGGTTCCAAGGAATGGGATACCCGCCAGGTGCAAAAACAATGACTAACTGGTTCTCAGTTTCTGAACGTGGTGTGTGGTGGAGTTGGTGGAACGTATCGCATAATTTAGGTGGTGGTTTAATTGGGCCATTAGCTTTACTCGGTTTGTCGATTTTCGGCGTATGGCAATCTTTATTCTATTTACCGGCCTTAATCGCCATGGTATTGGCATTTATCATGTTCTATTTAATGCGTGATACACCAGAATCGCAAGGGTTACCACCAGTAGATGAATGGAAAGGTGAAAAAATCGTAGAGAAAGTTGAATCAGCTCACACGCTTTCTTCTAAAGATATTTTTATGAAATACATCATTAATAATAAGTTCTTATGGGCGATTGCACTGGCGAACGTATTTGTGTATTTCATTCGTTACGGCATTATTGACTGGGCGCCAACGTATCTAAAAGAAGTGAAACATTTCTCTGTAGACAAACAAAGTTGGGCGTATTTCCTTTACGAATATGCAGGTATCTTTGGTATGCTTGCTAGCGGTTATTTAAGTGATAAAGTGTTTAAAGGCCACCGTGCACCACCTATGTTATTATTCCTAACTGGTGTATTAATCGCGATTATTGTTTATTGGAAAAATCCAGAAGGCAATCCACTCGTAGATAATATTTGTCTTGTTGCTATCGGTTTCTTAATTTATGGTCCAGTAATGATGATCGGGCTTCAAGCAGCAGACCTTGTGCCACGAGTGGCAACAGGTACAGCGACAGGCTTAACGGGATTATTCGGTTACTTATTAGGTTCTGCGAGTGCGGGCTATGTGATGGGTAAACTGGTAGACTTATTTGGCTGGGACGGCGGTTTTTATGCTTTGATCGTTTCTTGCTTCTTAGGATTTGGTTTTATTGCCTTTACCTTACTTCATAAGCCGAATGCGGCGTAATTAAGATTAATTACATACAAAAAGTGCAGTCAAAAAACATAATTGTTTTTTTGACTGCACTTTATTTTTGTTTATTTTACTGCAATCATTGAACCAAAATTAAAGCATTGGAACCACAATTCTACATGTGAAAATCCGATATTTTTTAACCGCTCTTTGTGGATATTAATTGAGTCAGTACGCATGACATTTTCAAGTGCGGTGCGTTTCTGACTCACTTCAAGTTCGCTATAACCATTGGCACGTTTGAATTGGTAGTGCAAGTCAATGAGTAAATGATCAACTTTAGTATCTTCAAAACGGAATTTTTCTGATAACACGAGCACGCCATTTGGATTTAAACCTTCATAGATTTTGGTAAGCAATGCGATGCGATCTTCAGGCGGTAAAAATTGCAAGGTGAAGTTCAGAATGACCATTGAGGCATTCTTAATCTCAATGTGGCGAATATCGTCACAGAGAATTTCTACAGGTACCTCACTATGATACGCCGCAATATGTTGGCGACAACGTTCAACCATAGGTTGAGAATTATCGATGCCAATAATTTTTACATTTGGTTGATGAATATTTCGACGTGCCGAAAGTGTGGCCGCACCTCGTGAGCACCCAAGATCATAAACATTACTATCAGCCGTGACGAAACGTTCTGCCAGCATACCGATTGCAGTGATAATGTTGGAATAGCCTGGTACGGAGCGTTGGATCATATCTGGAAAGACTTCGGCAACGTTTTCATCAAAGATGAAATCTCCCAATTTAGCAATAGGCGTAGAAAATAGAGTATCTTTTACCATAATGTGTTAAAGGCAGAGAGAAAAGTTGTTATTTTAGAAGAAATTTAATAAATTATGATTTAGGTAATAAATGCGACATGGCACTCTCTTCTTGTTTAATACGCACAGTCAAGATAAGTAAATAAATAGGTAATCCAATCAATGCGGTATATTTAGCTTGGCAGAAAAGCGATAAACCAATTAATTCGGGAATAATGTTTAAGAAATAATTTGGATGACGTACGTATTTAAACAAGAAAGAGTGATTCATTTGATGTTCTGGTAAAACATAAATTTTTACTGTCCAAATCTCTTTTAGCTCATAAATCACATAAAATAGCATTGCAATAGCAAAAATTAAAATCGCCAACCCTATTTGTGAAGTGCCATTAAATGACAGGTTTTGGTTATTAGCCTCAATGATCGCCGCAAAATAAAATACAACATGGGCAATGGACAACAGTGTGGAATTGCGTTTACCATACTGTATTGCACCCTTTGCAATGAGTGCTTTTTCATGACGAATTGAAATAGACAGACTGTAAAAACGGATCGCTAAAATACAGGCAAAAGTGATATTAATAAATAACATGTAATTATCCTTAATGTAATTTAATCTCAATAAGCCACATAATATAACAAAAAATCTGATGATATGGCACAAAAAAGCCTTTATTTTGAACATTTATTACTTTTCTTTGCTTTTTTGATTGATTTATCAGCATAAATAACCTTTTTATCTTTCTTGGTTTTCCGCTATAATTGTGGCAGATTTTTGAGCATAATTAAAAGAGTACAAAGGATTTTGAAATGATGCGTACACATTATTGCGGAGCATTAAACCGCAACCATATTGGACAAGAAGTAACATTAAGTGGTTGGGTTCATCGTCGTCGTGATTTAGGTGGATTAATTTTTATCGATATGCGTGATCGTGATGGCATTGTGCAAGTTTGTTTTGATCCGAAATATCAAGATGTATTGACAGCGGCTGCGGGTTTACGTAACGAATTTTGTATCCAAATTAAGGGTGAAGTGATCGCGCGTCCTGAAAACCAAATCAATAAGAATATGGCAACGGGCGAAGTGGAAGTGTTAGCGAAAGAATTGCATGTTTACAATGCTTCTGATGTGTTACCTCTCGACTTTAACCAAAACAATACGGAAGAACAACGTTTAAAATATCGTTATTTAGATTTACGTCGCCCTGAAATGGCTCAACGTTTGAAAACCCGTGCGAAAATTACCAGTTTTGTACGTCGTTTCATGGATGATAATGGTTTCCTTGATATTGAAACCCCAATGCTTACCAAAGCAACGCCAGAAGGTGCGCGTGATTATTTAGTGCCAAGCCGTGTACATAAAGGTAAATTCTATGCGTTGCCACAGTCTCCACAGCTTTTCAAACAGCTTTTAATGATGTCTGGTTTTGACCGTTATTATCAAATTGTGAAATGTTTCCGTGATGAAGATTTACGTGCAGACCGCCAGCCTGAATTTACTCAAATCGATGTGGAAACTTCTTTCTTAACTGCTCCAGAAGTACGTGAAATTATGGAGCGAATGGTGCACGGCTTATGGCTTGATACCATTGGTGTAGATTTAGGTAAGTTCCCACTGATGACTTGGCAAGAAGTAATGACTCGTTTTGGTTCAGATAAACCAGACTTGCGTAACCCATTAGAAATGGTCGATGTGGCAGATATCGTAAAAGACGTTGATTTTAAAGTATTTAATGAGCCAGCAAACAATCCAAATGGCCGTGTTGCAGTGATTCGTGTACCAAATGGAGCAGAAATTACTCGTAAACAAATTGATGAATATACACAATTTGTGGGTATTTACGGTGCAAAAGGTTTGGCTTGGGCGAAAGTAAATGAAATTAATGCGGGCCTTGAAGGCGTACAAAGCCCGATTGCGAAATTCTTAAATGAAGAGGTATGGAAAGCCCTAGCTGAACGTGTGAAAGCCCAAACTGGCGATATCTTATTCTTCGGTGCAGACAAATGGCAAACCACGACGGATGCAATGGGGGCATTACGTTTGAAATTAGGTCGTGATCTTGGCTTAACTCGTTTAGACGAATGGCAACCGCTTTGGGTGATTGATTTCCCAATGTTTGAACGTGATGAAGAGGGTAATCTTGCCGCAATGCACCACCCATTCACTTCACCAAAAGATTTCAGCCCTGAGCAATTAGAGGCAGATCCGACAAGTGCGGTAGCAAATGCTTACGATATGGTTATTAACGGCTATGAAGTAGGTGGTGGTTCCGTGCGTATTTTCGATCCGAAAATGCAACAAACCGTCTTCCGCATTCTTGGTATCAATGAACAAGAACAACGTGAAAAATTTGGTTTCTTATTAGATGCATTAAAATTTGGTACACCGCCACATGCAGGTTTAGCATTTGGTTTAGACCGTTTAACCATGCTTTTAACTGGCACTGAAAATATCCGTGATGTGATTGCATTCCCGAAAACAACAGCAGCAGCTTGTTTAATGACAGAAGCGCCAAGTTTTGCGAATCCGCAAGCGTTGGAAGAGTTGGCAATTTCTGTCGTTAAAGCAGAATAAGTTTGAAATATTAGAAATGAAGTGCGGTCAGATTTGACCGCATTTTTAATGATGCAATATAAAAATAATCAATCTGTTCTCGTTGTAATTTACGCTAAAGATACAAACCGAGTTTTAATGCTCCAACGCCAAGATGCTCCAGATTTTTGGCAGTCTGTTACTGGCACCATTGAAAGTGGTGAAACACCAAAAAACACAGCAATTCGTGAGCTTTGGGAAGAAGTGCGGTTAGAAATTTCGGAAAATTCCACCGCACTTTTTGATTGCAAAGAGAGCATAGAATTTGAAATTTTTCCACATTTCCGATATAAATACGCACCGAATGTGATGCATTGCCGTGAACATTGGTTTTTATTGGTAATGGAGCAAGAATTCGAACCAGTATTAAGTGAGCATTTGGCGTATCAATGGGTTTCACCTGAACAAGCGATCCAAATGACAAAATCTTCCAATAATGCGGAAGCAATTAGAAAATATATTCTTAAAGATAAATAGAAGGAAAACAACATGGCAGGCCATAGTAAGTGGGCTAATATTAAACACCGCAAAGCAGCACAAGATGCACAACGCGGTAAAATTTTTACTAAATTAATTCGTGAGCTTGTTACTGCAGCTAAAATTGGTGGTGGCGATGTGAGTGCTAACCCGCGTTTACGTGCAGCAGTAGATAAAGCACTTAGCAACAATATGACGCGCGATACTATCAACCGCGCTATTGATCGTGGTGTAGGCGGTGGCGATGACACCAATATGGAAACCAAAATCTATGAAGGTTATGGTCCAGGCGGTACTGCGGTTATGGTTGAATGTTTAAGTGATAATGCAAACCGTACGATCTCACAAGTGCGCCCAAGTTTTACTAAGTGTGGTGGTAACTTGGGAACAGAAGGTTCTGTTGGTTATTTATTTAGCAAAAAAGGCTTAATTTTAATTGAACAAGCAGATGAAGATGCATTAACTGAAGCGGCTATCGAAGCGGGTGCTGATGATATTCAACCACAAGATGATGGTTCATTTGAAATCTATACTGCTTGGGAATACTTAGGTTCAGTGCGTGATGGCATTGAAGCTGCGGGCTTTAAAGTACAAGAAGCTGAAGTAACGATGATTCCATCAACAACCGTTGATCTTGATATTGAAACTGCACCAAAATTACTTCGTTTAATTGATATGTTGGAAGATTGTGATGACGTACAAAACGTATATCACAATGGTGAAATCAGTGACGAAGTGGCATCTCAACTTTAATAATGCAATAAATGGGTAATTTAATTACCCATTTTTTATAGAAATTATGAGCATTATTTTAGGTATTGACCCAGGCTCTCGCGTAACTGGCTACGGTGTGATTCGTCAAACAGGAAAACATTTAGAATATCTTGGCAGTGGCGCAATTCGTACTCAAGTTGAAGATTTACCAACCCGCTTGAAACGCATTTATGCTGGAGTAACTGAAATCATCACGCAATTTCAACCTGATATGTTTGCAATTGAGCAAGTGTTTATGGCGAAGAATGCGGATTCAGCCTTGAAACTCGGGCAGGCTCGCGGTACTGCGATTGTTGCAGCGGTAAATCATGATCTACCTGTTTTTGAATATGCCGCACGTTTAGCAAAACAAACAGTGGTGGGCATTGGTTCCGCTGATAAAGTGCAAGTGCAAGAAATGGTGACTCGTATTTTGAAGTTGTCAGATAAACCTCAAGCCGATGCTGCGGATGCGTTAGCTATCGCGATTACACACGCTCATTCTATTCAACATTCTTTACATATTGCCAATTCTGTGAAAATGACAGAAACGCAAGAAAAAATGACCGCACTTTTAAAGACCAGATATAGCCGAGGACGCTTTAGATTAAAAATTTAACTGGATGTTCGTCCAGTTTTATTTTATTCTATGCGTTAAGTTTTTTATCATTCGGAAGAATTATGATCGGTCGCTTACAAGGCATTCTTTTAGAAAAACAACCTCCAGAAATTTTACTTAATGTGCAAGGCGTAGGCTATGAATTGCTTTTGCCTATGACGAGTTTCTATGATTTACCAGAAATTGGTCAAGAAACTACTTTATTCACCCATCTTGTTGTTCGTGAAGATGCTCATTTACTTTTTGGATTTGCCCAGAAAACAGACCGCACTTTATTTCGTGAATTAATTAAAACAAATGGGGTGGGGCCTAAATTAGCCTTAGCGATTTTATCCGCCATGTCGGTCGAACAATTTGCTTATGCGATAGAGAGAGAAGAGCTTTCTAAACTCACCAAAATTCCTGGTGTTGGTAAAAAAACAGCTGAGCGTTTGTTAGTTGAACTCAAAGGTAAATTCAAAGGCGTAAAACAAAGCGATTTCTTTGTAGAAAGTACCCATATTCCGTCAATTCCATCCATTGAATCCCATTCAGAAAGTTCATCTGATGAAGCTATTTCAGCATTGATTGCCTTAGGTTATAAACCTTCAGAAGCAGAAAAAATGGTGAAACGAGTTGCTAAGTCAGAATTAACCAGTGAACAAGTTATTCGCGAAGCGTTAAAAGCCGCACTGTAGGTGAGACATGATTGAAGCAGATAGAATTATTAGCGGGCAAGCTAAGCTTGATGAAGATGTTATCGACCGCGCTATTCGTCCGAAATTATTAGCGGATTATGTTGGGCAGCTGCAAGTGCGTGAGCAGATGGATATTTTCATTAAGGCAGCCAAACTACGTCAAGATGCCTTAGATCATTTATTGATTTTTGGTCCTCCAGGTTTGGGAAAAACAACCCTTGCTAATATTGTGGCAAATGAAATGGGAGTGAATATTCGTACGACATCAGGGCCAGTTTTAGAAAAAGCGGGAGATTTAGCCGCAATGCTAACCAATCTTGAACCGCATGATGTGTTATTTATTGATGAAATTCATCGACTTTCCCCTGCTATTGAAGAAGTCCTTTATCCAGCAATGGAAGACTATCAATTGGATATTATGATTGGTGAGGGGCCTGCTGCTCGTTCTATTAAATTAGATTTGCCGCCTTTTACTTTGGTTGGCGCAACGACTAGAGCGGGTTCTTTGACTTCGCCATTGCGTGATCGTTTTGGTATTGTGCAACGTTTGGAATTCTATTCTGTAGAAGATTTAACATCTATCGTTGCAAGAAGTGCGGGGTGTTTGAATCTCGAATTAGAACAGCAAGCTGCTTTTGAGGTGGCGCGCCGTTCACGAGGTACACCTCGAATTGCAAACCGTTTATTACGACGTGTGCGTGATTATGCAGATGTACGTAATGGCGGTATCATTTCTGTAGATGTGGCAAAACAAGCGCTTTCAATGCTGGATGTCGATGATGCTGGATTTGATTATTTAGATAGAAAATTATTGTCTGCAGTTATTGAACGTTTTGACGGCGGACCAGTAGGACTGGATAATCTTGCTGCTGCAATAGGTGAAGAACGCGATACTATTGAGGATGTTTTAGAGCCTTATTTGATTCAACAGGGGTTTTTACAAAGAACGCCGCGTGGCCGTATCGCAACATCTCAAACTTATCGCCATTTCGGGCTACAGAAATTATCAGACTAGATAAATTTAACCACTAAAAAAGCCTTATTGTACTCAATAAGGCTTTTTTAATTACTCACTATAACTTTTCAAGTTACTTAATTTTGCTAAACCCACTTCACAACTTTTTAACTGCGTCGCTAATTCCATTTGAAGAATTTGTTGTTTGCCTTGGTTTAACTTATTTTTAAGTTTTCCTACCTGTGTATGTGTGCCAGGTTGTTTTTCTGCTTGCGCAATCAAATTCTCTGTTTCTTTAAATAGTTGTTCGCATTGTTGTGGCAGAATATTTGATGCAAAAGTAGAGGTTGATACAGCAGAGAAAAGTGCGGTTAAAATAAGGAATGTTTTTTTCATTTTAAGTCCTTGTTTCTCTTTATTATGAAATCTAAAAATTAAACTAGGCGGGAAAATAGCAAAATATACTTAGTATGTCTAGCTTTTGAAGTCATTTATTGTTGTAAATTGTGATAAGGATCACGTGTAACATATATTTTTGTACAAAAAATAGCAAAATTGATTTATATCAATTAAATTATTTTTAATAAATAATAGGTATTTTATATTTTATGTCAAAAATGTGATCTAGATATCGTTTTTACTGTTTTTTATCCTTATGTTTAGTAGTAGAATACCCGCCAATTTGGCTTATCTCTATAATAATTAGTGTTTTTTAACCATTTGAGAATGATTATGTAGATAAACCAATTTAAACTTAGCTAATTGGAGTTGAGTGATTAGGGATTATTTAAGGCTTTGCCTTTTTAATCATTGTTGGAACTAATGTTGTTTATACAGAGGAGTTGAGAATGTTGGACGTTGTTGACCTTTCTCGCTTGCAGTTTGCTTTAACTGCGTTGTATCACTTCATTTTCGTGCCGCTGACATTAGGTTTGTCATTCGTCCTTGTGATTATGGAAACCATTTATGTTGCGACAGGCAAAGAAGTTTATAAAGATATGACAAGATTCTGGGGTAAGTTATTTGGTATTAACTTCGCCCTTGGGGTGACCACAGGTATCATTATGGAATTCCAATTCGGTACTAACTGGTCTTATTATTCTCATTATGTAGGTGATATTTTTGGTGCGCCATTAGCAATTGAAGCGTTACTAGCCTTTTTCTTAGAATCAACTTTTGTGGGGTTATTCTTCTTTGGTTGGGATCGTTTAACTAAAGGTAAACACTTACTTGCTACATATTGCGTAGCTTTCGGTTCGAACTTATCTGCAATGTGGATTTTAGTTGCTAATGGTTGGATGCAGTTTCCTGCTGGCTCAGAATTTAATTTTGAGACAGTACGTATGGAAATGACGAGCTTCTTAGACCTTTGGCTAAATCCAGTTGCCCAAAGTAAATTCTTGCACACGTTAACAGCAGGTTATTCGACTGGTGCAATGTTTGTATTAGGTATTAGTGCATTCTATTTATTAAAAAGCCGTGATATTGGTTTTGCCAAACGTTCATTCTCTGTTGCGGCAACCTTTGGTTTTATCGCGGCATCAGCGGTGTTAATTATGGGGGATGAATCAGGTTACGACATTGGTAAAGCACAACCAGTGAAATTGGCTGCAATGGAAGCCGAGTTTGAAACTCATCCTGCGCCAGCGCCATTTCATCCAGTTGCAATTCCAAATACTGCAGAAATGAAAAATGATTTTGCGATTGAGATCCCATATTTGGGTGGTTTAATTGCAACGCGTTCTTTAGATACTGAAATTGTTGGTTTGAAAGATATTCAAGCGAAAAATGAAGGTCGTGTTCGTAACGGTATGGTAGCTTACGATTTATTCACGCAATTAAAAGCAGAGAAAAAATCAACAGGCCACGTAAATCCAGAAACTAAAGCAAAATTTGATGAAGTAAAAGGTGATTTAGGTTTTGGTTTATTATTAAAACGTTACACAGATAAAGTTGTAGATGCAACAGATGAACAAATTAAACAAGCTGCTCGCGATACTATTCCAAACGTAGGTCCTAACTTCTGGGCATTCCGTGGGATGTTAGCAGCTGGTGGTTTAATTATTTTACTGACCTTCGGCGCATTTGTTCAAAATTTACGTAACAAAGTCACTTCTTCTCGCTTATTGCTTAAAGCATTGCTTTGGAGTATCCCATTGCCAATCTTAGCAATTGAATTTGGTTGGTTCTTAGCTGAGTATGGTCGTCAACCTTGGGCAATCTATGAAGTTTTACCTGTTGGGGTATCGGCGTCTCAGTTAAGTACTGGCGATTTATGGTTCTCTATTGGTTTAATTTGTGCGCTTTATCTTGCGTTCATTATTGTTGAGATGTATTTGATGTTTAAATATGCGCGTTTGGGTCCAAGTGCGTTAAAAACCGGCAAATACTACTTTGAACAATCATCTAAATAAGCAGGAGATGAATTATGATTGATTATGAATTTCTACGTTTTATTTGGTGGGTGTTAGTCGTTGTATTATTGATCGGTTTCTCTGTAACTGATGGATTTGATATGGGCGTGACCGCACTTTTACCTGTAACAGGTAAAAAAGAAGTCGAACGCCGTATTATGATCAACTCTATTGCCCCACATTGGGATGGTAACCAAGTTTGGTTGTTAACTGCAGGCGGCGCAGTATTTGCGGCATGGCCAATTGTATATGCAGTTTCATTCTCAGGTTTCTACATCGCTTTAGTATTGGTTTTAGCAGCATTATTCTTACGTCCATTGGGTTTTGAATATCGTGCAAAAATTGATAACCCGACTTGGCGTTCAGTTTGGGATTGGGGACTATTCGCAGGTGGTTTTGTACCATCATTAGTATTTGGGGTGGCTTTTGGTAATTTATTACAAGGTGTTCCATTCCATTTCAACGAATTGACTCAAGTAACTTATACTGGTTCATTCTTCGAATTATTAAATCCATTTGCATTATTGTGTGGTGTTATTAGCTTATCAATGCTTGTGACTCACGGTGCGAACTGGTTACAAATGAAAACCACCGAAGAATTGCGTGATCGTGCTCGTTCAGTAAGCCAAATCGGTGCTATTGTGACTTTAATTGCATTCGTATTAGCTGGAGCATGGTTATACTTTAAAGAGGGTTATGTAGTAACGAGTGTTGTGGATCACTACGCGCCATCTTCTCCAATGAATAAAGAAGTTGCTGTTGAAACTGGGGCGTGGTTTAGAAATTTCAATGAAATGCCAATTCTTTGGATTTTCCCTGCATTAGCAGTAGTTGCTGCGCTATTAAATACGGCATTTTCTAAAGCTAATCGTTGTGGTTTCGCATTCTTTTTCTCTGCATTAACAATGGCTGGTGTGATTATTACTGCTGCAGTATCTATGTTCCCATTTGTGATGCCTTCAAGCTCACACCCTGAACAGAGTTTGTTAATGTGGGATGCAACTTCAAGTGAATTAACATTAACGTTAATGTTGATTTTTGCACTTATCTTTGTGGCTATTTCTTTGGCTTATACTATTTGGTCTTATTCGAAGATGTTTGGTCGCTTAGATGCGAATTTCATTGATGAAAATAAACACTCATTATACTAAGGAGATTAATATGTTATATGTAATTTGGGTAGTGGGTGTGTTATTAGCTATATTTGCCAGTGCGAAATTAACCATTGGCAAAGAAAAAGCAGGAAAATTTGACGAGTAATATGATTCATTCACTCTATCAATTAATTAATAAGGGTTCGTTTCGAACCCTTTCATTTATTTTAGCGCTAGGACTAACAGCCGTATTTTTCTTTAATATTGATAATTTTTCAACATTGTTACGAAATGATTCTCCTTGGTGGATTTTGATGATCTTTTGGGGATTGATTACGGTTTGGATTCATGGAATCGGATTTGAAATTAAAAGCGTAATTTGGAAACTAATTTTCTTACCTTATATCGCTTATATCATTATATTGATTAGTGCTGTAGAGCATTTTTATTTACGAGGATGATTTTTTTCTTCGGCATATTGCTTATCTAAAAAACAGGTTCTAAAATATCCGACCTATTGCGGTGGGCAAAGCTTAATAATGTCAAAAAAAACCTTCTCTCTTCCCGTTCGAGTATATTATGAAGATACTGATGCTGGTGGCGTTGTGTATCATGCTCGTTATTTGCATTTTTTTGAGCGGGCTAGAACAGAATATTTGCGAGCGTTAAATTTTACGCAGCAAACTTTATTACAAGAACAACAACTCGCGTTTGTTGTCAAATCGCTCGCTATTGATTATTGCGTTGCGGCAAAATTGGATGATTTACTCACGGTAGAAACAGATGTCATAGAGATAAAAGGCGCAACAATCCTTTTTGAGCAACGACTTATGCGTGATACGGTGATGTTATCAAAGGCTACAGTCAAGGTAGCCAGTGTTCATCTTAGCAATATGAAACCTGTGGCGCTTCCTAAAGAAGTAAAAGCTGCGTTTTACAACCTAAAATAAACTTTTCGGAGTATGCAATGACTGCAGAATTGAATTTTTTAGATCTTTTTCTAAAAGCAAGTATTGTTGTTCAACTTGTAATTGTGATTTTGATTTCATTCTCAATTATTTCTTGGGCGATTATTATCCAACGTAGCCGAGTTTTAACGGCTGCTTTAAAAGAAGCGAATACTTTTGAAGACCGTTTCTGGTCTGGTGAAGATTTGAATAAGCTATATGAAGGATTATCAAATCGTCGTGATATTTTAACGGGTAGTGAGCAAATTTTCTTTGTTGGTTTCAAAGAGTTTTCTCGCTTGAAACAAGTGAATCCTGATGCGCCTGAAGCGATTATTAAAGGAACTACGCGAGCAATGAATCTTACAATGAATCGTGAAGTTGAAAGCCTTGAAAGTCGCGTACCATTTTTGGCTACAGTAGCTTCTGTTAGCCCTTATATTGGTTTATTCGGAACTGTTTGGGGTATCATGCACGCTTTTATGGCATTAAGTGGTGCTAAACAAGCAACTTTACAAATGGTTGCTCCTGGTATCGCTGAGGCTTTGATTGCTACTGCAATCGGTTTGTTTGCTGCTATTCCGGCTGTAATGGCTTATAACCGTTTAAGTTTACGCGTGAATGCTATCGAACAGAATTACGGTAACTTTATTGATGAATTTACGACGATTTTACATCGCCAGGCTTTCGGCAAAGCACCACACTAAAATATAGAAAAAATATACCGCACTCTTTAGTTAAGTGCGGTGAAAAATAAGAGAGATTTGAATTATGGCTCGTCGTCAGCGTAAAGATATTAAATCTGAAATTAATATTGTACCGTTTTTGGATGTATTGTTAGTGCTTGTGTTGATCTTTATGGCAACAGCACCAATTATTAGCCAAAGCGTACAAGTGGAATTGCCGGATTCAGTGCAAAGTCAAAATGTATCTAATGAAGATAAAGTGCCGGTAATTCTTGAAGTTTCAGGGGTTGGACAATATGCGATTTCTATTGGCGGAGAACGTCAAGAAGGGTTAACGGAAGAAATGGTGACACAGTTATCTCGACAAGAATTTGATAAAGATAATAACACACTATTTTTAGTGGGTGGGGCTAAGGAAGTTCCCTATGAAGAAGTGATTAAAGCACTTAATCTGCTCCACCTTGCTGGAATTAAATCTGTTGGTTTAATGACAAACCCAATTTAACTAAGTAGGTAACCGTGCAAAATAATCGACAAAAAAAAGGCGCAAATGCATTTGTTATTTCTATAGTGATGCACCTTGTTTTGTTTGGATTGTTGATTGTCAGCTCTTTCTACCATACAGTTGAAATTATGGGTGGTGGTGAAGGTGATGGTGATGCTATGGGGGCAGTAATGGTCGATACTGGCTCTGCAGCGCAAGAATGGGGTAGAATTCAACAACAGAAAAAGGGGCGAGCTGATAAACAGAAGCGTCCAGACCCCGTTGTTGAAGAAAAACTGCCACAACCTAATCAAGAAGAGATTAAGCGTCAACAGGAAGTTCAACGACAAGAAGAGTTAAAACGTCAGCAAGAACAGCAACGTCAGCAAGAAATAAAAAAACAACAAGAGCAAGCTCGTCAAGAAGCGTTGGAAAAACAGAAACAAGCTGAAGAGGCAAAAGCTAAACAAGCTGCTGAAGCTGCAAAATTAAAAGCAGATGCAGAGGCTAAACGTTTAGCTGCAGCAGCAAAACAAGCTGAAGAAGAGGCGAAAGCTAAAGTGGCGGAACTTGCGGCACAAAAAGCAAAACAAGAAGCAGAAGCCAAAGCAAAAGCTGAGGCTAAAGCGAAAGCAGAAGCTGATGCAAAAGCTAAAGCTGCTGCTGATGCTAAGGCAAAAGCTGATGCAGAAGCTAAAGCTGCTGCAGAGGCGAAAGCTAAGGCTGCTGCCGATGCTAAAGCTAAAGCGGATGCTGCAAAACGAAAAGCTGACCAAGCCAGTTTAGATGATTTCTTAAATGGCGGAGATATTGGTGGCGGTAGTGCATCTAAAGGCAGAAATGCGAATAAAGGTGGAACTCAAGGTAGCGGTGCTGCGCTTGGTTCTGGCGATGGAGGCAAAGTAGGAGATCAATACGCTGGAGTGATTAAGAAAGAGATTCAACGTCGTTTCTTAAAAGATCCAAGTTTTGCAGGAAAAGTTTGTCGTATTAAAATTCAATTAAGTCGAGATGGAACAATCTTGGGATATCAAAAAATTTCGGGTCCTGATGATATTTGTACAGCAGCATTAAGTGCGGTGGCTAGAACGAAAAAAGTTCCTGCAGCTCCATCGGATACTATCTATGAGAAATATAAATCGCCAATTATTGACTTTGATATTCGATAATTCTTTAGAACAATTTATTGTTAAATTTTAAAGGTAACAAAATGAAATTATTAAAACGTTTAGTGAGCGTATTAGCGATTGTACTTGCTGTTGTAAGCAATGCATTCGCTGATGATGAAGTTCGCATTGTAATTGATGAAGGGGTTGATGGTGCACGTCCCATAGCTGTTGTGCCGTTTGCAGGATCTGCTCCAGAAGATATTAGCAAAATTGTTGCTGATGATTTACGTAACAGTGGTAAGTTTAATCCTATTGCAGTGTCTCAGATGCCTCAACGTCCAACTTCAGCTGCTGAAGTAAATCCTGAAGCTTGGTCTAATATTGGAATTGACGCAATTGTGGTCGGACAAGTTGTTCCGTCTGGTAATGGTTATAGTATTACTTATCAATTAATTGACACCGTTGGTGCATCAGGTACGCCAGGGGCGGTATTAATGCAAAATAGCTATACAGTGACAAATAAATGGTTACGCTATGGTGCCCATACTGTTAGTGATGAAGTTTTTGAAAAATTAACAGCGATCCGTGGTGCCTTTAGAACTCGTATCGCTTATGTTGTGCAAAAAAATGGCGGTTCACAACCCTATGAAGTTCGTGTTGCAGACTACGATGGCTATAATCAATTTATCGTAAATCGTAGCTCTCAACCAATTATGTCACCAGCTTGGTCTCCAGATGGTCAACGTTTAGCGTATGTGTCCTTTGAAAATAAAAAATCACAACTTGTTGTACAAGATTTAAATTCTGGTGCTCGTAAAGTAGTGGCTTCTTTCCCTGGACATAACGGTGCTCCCGCATTCTCTCCAGATGGTTCACGTTTAGCCTTCGCATCTTCACAGGATGGCTCATTGAATATTTATGTGATGAGTTCTCACGGCGGCGCGCCGACTCAATTAACTCGTGGCGCAGGTAATAATACAGAACCATCTTGGTCTCCTGACGGTAGCTCAATTTTATTTACATCCGATAGAAGTGGTTCACCACAAGTTTATCGTATGAGTGCAAACGGTGGTGGTGCAACACTGGTTGGTGGTCGCGGTAGTGCACAAATTAGCGCTGATGGCAAAACCCTTGTGATGATTAATGGAAACAATAATGTAGTTAAACAAGATCTCACATCTGGTGCATCAGAAGTACTTAGTACGTCTTTCTTAGGCGAAAGTCCAAGTCTTTCACCAAATGGAATTATGATTATTTATAGCTCTACACAAGGCTTAGGAAAGGTGCTACAATTAGTTTCTACAGATGGTCGCTTCAAAGCGAGCCTTCCAGGAAGTAATGGCCAAGTGAAATTTCCTGCTTGGTCGCCATACTTAACTAAATAAAGAAAACTCATTGAGGAGAAATCTAATGAACAAATTTGTTAAATCATTATTAGTTGCAGGTTCTGTAGCTGCATTAGCTGCTTGTAGTTCATCCAACAACGATGCTGCAGGCAATGGCGCTGGCCAAACTTTTGGCGGTTACTCTGTTTCTGATCTTCAACAACGTTACAACACCGTATATTTCGGTTTTGACAAATACAACATCGAAGGTGAATACGTTCAAATCTTAGATGCACACGCAGCATATTTAAATGCAACTCCAGCTGCTAAAGTATTAGTAGAAGGTAACACTGACGAACGTGGTACACCAGAATACAACATTGCGTTAGGTCAACGTCGTGCAGATGCAGTTAAAGGTTATTTAGCTGGTAAAGGTGTTGATGCTGGTAAATTAGGCACAGTATCTTACGGTGAAGAAAAACCTGCAGTATTAGGTCACGATGAAGCTGCATATTCTAAAAACCGTCGTGCAGTGTTATCATACTAATTCTTAGTATTTCTAATACTTGAAAAACAGGATCCATTTTTATTGGATCTTGTTTTGTTTTCATCGTTTGTAATTTAACCAATTAGTTTGAAAGAATGAATTTATTCTTTTGATTCTAAAACAAATGCGCTATCATTAATTCGTCAACACAGTGGGTCGTTAGCTCAGTCGGTAGAGCAGCGGACTTTTAATCCGTTGGTCGAAGGTTCGAATCCTTCACGACCCACCACTCTCTGATTTAGTTGTCCAGTTGGGTTGTTAGCTCAGTTGGTAGAGCAGCGGACTCTTAATCCGTTGGTCGAGAGTTCGAGCCTCTCACAACCCACCAAATAGAGTTTTCTAAGTATTGTAAGTTTTCTCTTTAGAATTAATAACTTACGTACTTTTTGTTTCTGGATAATCATCCAGTTTGTCGTTTTCTGCTATTCTGCTTTACCTAGCAAGGCGAGTGTTTGACGAGAATTTGACTTGATTCACGTATGACAATAAATGGTCGGCATTTAGGTGTGCATACTTCTGAACCATTTCTATCGTTTCCCATCCGCCTAACTCTTTGAGTACCATTAGCGGTGTTCCACGTTGGATATGCCAGCTTGCCCAAGTGTGACGTAAATCATGAAATCGGAAATTCTTAATATTGGCTCGCTGCAAGGCGCGCTTAAAATCCCTTCGTGAAATATCATCACGTAGTTTCCCTGTTCCGCTATGAAAAACATAGGGAGACACTTGATATTTCATCCTTTCTTTGATTAGATTAATTGCGTCATCACTTAAAGGCAGAGAACGTCCGCGTCCAGATTTTGCAATATCGCCAGTAACTATTGCCATTTTGTTAGCAAAATTAATTTTATCCCACGTCATTGACAAAATCTCCGTCATTCTAGCCCCCGTCAATAAGGCGAACTGGCAGACATCTTTCATCCAATTAAGATTTAAGCTATCTAATAATCGCTCTGCTTCCTTTTCAGTAATCCAGCGGATGCGTTTTTTGGGTTCGCTATTTTTAGCGATATAAGGCACGACATCAATCCAACCAGCTTGCTTTGCCAGATTGATTGCCCGCATAATGGACGAACGATAGCGGTTTTGGGTTGCTGGGGAAAGTATTTTCCCTGTGCGTACAACGTGCGTAGGAATCGCATTTTGAATATCTTCACTTGTTAAAGAACTAAGCAACTTGTTCCCGATTTCATCGCGCCAATATTTGGCGTGCTGAATTTTGGTGAGTTTGTCTTTTTTATGCTCTGCGTCTTTGAGCAATAAAATTAAGGCTTGCTCCACCGTTTTTTCGGGCTTTTTGTTAAGCTGCTCCACTTGCCATGCTTCGTGCTTGAGCTTATCGTGGAGATGTTGAGCTAATTTTTTGTCAGTTGTTTTACTACTGCATCGAACTCGCTCGCCGCTTGGTGTGGTAAAATCGATTTGCCACACGCCATTTTTATTTTTTCGGATCGGCATTTTTGTTTCTCCTGTGTATCACCGACCTTCGCATATAGATCGCTGAGATTTTCAGCTTTTTTGCGATTGCGATCAAGATCGGATTTAAAAACTCGCCACATTCTAGACCCTTCCATTTGGAAAAATCCCCACTTTAATTTATTTTTCCGCACGGTTGTTTCGCTAAGGTTCAAGCACTTTGCAACATCGCGAATAGTGAGCGTTTGTTCCATATTTCCTCCAATAAAAAACCGCCCATAAGAGCGGTGGTTTGTTAATATTGTTGTGTCTGTTCGGTGTGACAGATTTTGCCGTCACAGTCTTGATTAAGATTTAGGGCGTGCGCCATATACACCACAAATGCACACACCAGCGTAATGATTAATTTGTTCATTTTCTGTTCCTTTTGTCGGATTTTAGGTGTGAGAATCCGCCGCAGGCTTAAAAAAGTGCGGTCGGATTTTGTGATGTTTTACGCGTTAAAAGATATTTTTTTAATTTGCGTTAGTGATGGATTTTCTATTTGTTGTGCGAGCAGTTTTTCGCCCTCGTGTAAAAAATAAGAAAATTCACTAAGTAGGCTATTTGCACGGCTGGTAAGCTCGTTGCTTTGGTAATGGCGAGCTATGCCGAGTAAAGCAAATTGTTTTTCTTGATAGAAAATAACTTTCTCTGCCAGTTTTTGAGCCAGTTTTGCATGTTTCATAATGGCATCAAAAATATATTCAGGGATGATAACTTCTTCGCCTTTTTTAAATAAACCATCAAGATTTAGGGTAAGAAAGTGAATGTATTTAATGGCTTGAGAAAGTTGTTCTTGAGAAAGTTCATCAATGTGTTCGACGCCAAATTGTTGATGAATCAGTTGATAAACTTCAGAATAGATGAGCCCTTTTTTATTTACTAAGAAGCTGATGGCATTACGTAAGCCAGCGCGGTCATCAACGGTAGTTTTTTGTTGCGGTTGTTGCAAGGCTTTTAATGTTCTTTCGCAACGGATGAAGTATTGGCGGATTTGTCTGCCTCGTTCGTTTCTTTCGACCATGCCGAGTTCTTTGCCCATATCGAGGGTAATGTGATATTCCTTGCGTGGGCGTCCGTTGGTGCGTTCGGTGATGATGAAGTAGTCTTCATCTTGGATGAATCCATATTCGTTGATGCGGTTTTTGATCCAGTCATTGTAACGAGTTTGTATTTCTAGGAATGCGTGAAGTTCACGTGCATTGCAAAGTTGAACAGGGTGATTTTGGATTAAACCGTTAAAAACAGGAATTAAGTTTGAGTTTGTCATTTTGCGATTCTCTAATCAAAGTTTTAGAAATCATCACGAACAAACGCCAATTTGCTGGTGATGAACTGTTCAAGATTGGCGTACCGTTGATTAGAGTAAACGGCGATCTTTCGATCTCTCAAACAGTTCATCATTGGGCTTTTACTAAAATTTTAGTAAAAGGTAGATTTACTGTTTTGCGGTCA
Organism: Haemophilus quentini; assembly: GCA_001752465.1. Classification (GTDB taxonomy): domain Bacteria; phylum Pseudomonadota; class Gammaproteobacteria; order Enterobacterales; family Pasteurellaceae; genus Haemophilus; species Haemophilus quentini. The sequence continues at coordinate 2,983 of MDJB01000004.1, read as the reverse complement.
TAAAAAAAGACGCCTGAGCGTCTATCTATTTCTAACCGCTCTAATCAATTCAGGAACGCCAATTCCCGACTTTCTGTTGAAAGTGAGAATATCCTAAATGATTGGGCGGTGGGTGTCAAATTTATTTTTATTCTTCCAACAAGGGTTTTTCTTTAAGCTGCGTGAGTGCGGCTGTTTGTAAGAGCGAGCTCATTTGTTGAATTGCAAGGCGATTTAAGATTGCCAGCCGTTCTTCTTGCGGGAATCCTTGCTGAATTAATAGGGCGTTTTGGCTTTCTAAACCTGCCAATACGGTTAATTGTTCAATAGTAGCGTGTTCACGCATATTACCTTTTAATTTGGGGTTAGCATCTTTCCATTGTTTAGCCGTTTGTCCAAATAAGGCTTGATTTAAAATATCTGCTTCAGTGGCATACACAAATTGATGTTGCTTTGTGTTGAGTAATTGTGGGATAAGGTGCGCTTTAATAGCGTCTGTGTGTATGCGATAGTTGGCTTTGGTGAGAATACGTTTGACATTCCACTCCAGTTTGTTTTCTTCGGCTTCTTTTTGTTTTAAGCGTTGGAATTCTTTGATTAGGTAGAGTTTGAATTCTGGGCTTAACCAAGAGCCAAATTCAAGGGCAATATCTTTATGCGCGTAAGTGCCGCTGCCGTAGCGACCTGTTTTAGCAATCAAGCCGATAGCATTTGTTGTAGACCATTTTTTTACTGACATTACGAACCGGTTTAACCCAACGTTATTTTTAATTTGGTGTAATTCCACCAAATTAAAATTCGGATTGTTTAGTTCTTCCCAAACCTGTAAAAACTCAATGGTATTTTTGTTTTGTAACCAGTTCTTAATGAGCTGGTCGCCATCACCAAACGCTTTACACATATCAGTAAGGCTGATGTAATCTTCATTCTCCCGTTGGGTTACTTTGATTTCAATGCCTTGTACAACGATTATATCATTTGCCATGTCTTACCCTTTAGATACAAAAAAAGCCGTTTGAGACGGCTTGAATGTGGGGTATCTTAATCCGAAGTGGGGGCGGTGTCAATAAAAAATCCCACGTTGTAAAGTGGGATTTGAAAACTATTTACTCTTTAATTTTTATAAATCATCAACGCTTAATGGATTTGATTTCCAGCGTAAAACAAGAATTTCTAAATCTTTAAATAGCGTATCTTTGCGTTCTTTATCTCGAATACTCATTACTGTTGGTGATACAGCATCCCATAACTTTATCAGTCCTGTGCAGTAAAACTCCGTCCTTCAGGGCGGAGATATAAGGCACAAACGGCGTAGCTGTTTCAAAGCTAACACTAAGGTGAAAATCATATTTTTTGATGTTTTACGGGTTGATGTTATTGTGCAAACGGCGATGATAGCGGAAATAAAAATGACCGCACTTTGTGTGACTGAAGTCCAATCTTGCAGGGTTAATCCACTAAGATCAATCGGTTTATAGTATTCTTTGAAAAGCAAAAATCCGCCAATAAAAAAAGAGATTAACGATAGTGATAACGTTAACCCCTCTTTTCTTTTTACTGCCTTAAGCTGTTTGATAATTTTAGCCATTCCAACCTTCATTTAAATTTAAACTTTTCATTGTTACCTCCTATGCTTTTTAGACTAAAAAAGCCCACTAAAGTTTAGTAAGCCTAATTAAAATCTACGATTTTAGTTAAAGAACAATGATTGCTTTCGCCAACCACGTGTAATTGCGCTCATTATAGTGTTGCAACTTTATTTTTACAAATAAATATTTGCAGAATTGTCAAAATAAATAACAAAACAGCAAAAGTGCGATTATTTTCTTACTTGTTTTGGATTAATCACAGGCAACACATCAACAAGCGGACGTGCCGTGTTGTAATCTTGCGGTGCATTAAATTGACTTTTGGCCCACTCAATAAAATTATTTACATAATTATTAACTACCGCAGGATAGTGTGCTGATTCCGCCGTTCGGATAATGTCATTTCGCAATTCAGATCCAAACATAAGCCAACTATATTTAGCATCATCTAACGCCAGAGTAACAGCTGATGGGTCACCACTATTCATGCGCACATAAAAATAACACCCAAAAATATCGGAAAATCTTGAATAGGGGATATTGATATTAATTTCGTTCATTTTCGCCCTCCTTTTTTCTTATGGTGTTTAAAGTGCGGTCGATTTTCTCGGAGTTTTAAATTGTCCTGTCGAATTTGTTCCACTTTAATTCTTAGGTGGTCATTATCGCTTTCAAGCTCTTTAATGCGTCTTGATTTGGCGAGATTTTCATTGCCTAATTTTTCAAAATGATATTTATTATTTTCGATTTCCTCTTTGAGGATTTTTCGAGCGAGGGATTTTAGTAGGTTCATTGTTTTTCCTCTATCAATTCCAATGATTCCCAATTAACAATATAACCACCATGTCTACTTGATATTCCTTGATCTTGCCATTTTTTATTTTCTGCTGCCTGTTTATCTGTTAATACGCACACTTTTCCAAAAGGTAGGTAATTATTATTTTTATCCTCCATAATAATACCTTCTTTTAAACCCCATTTTACGCGACTACCGACAGAAAAAGGCAATGTATAAACATTGTCAGTTACCCATTGTTTAGATAGGCGGTTATTTTCTTTATCAAAATCATACTCAAGATTTTTTTCTTCAAATTCTTTGGCTTGGCGATAATCCCAGCCTTGCCATTTAATAAGATTTTCAGCGGCGTCTTCATTATCGCCACTCCACACTTTTAAAATGTCTTGATAAATGCCAAAATATTCAATATCAAATTCTTCATCTTCAAAGTACTCCTTGTCTGAATTAATTTCATCTTTGTATTCTTTTTCTACCCATTCTTTTAAAAACGCTGCAAATAAATGTTCATCATTAAGTGTTGGGCGCGGAACCTCAGGTGTCCATCTACTGTTTCTAATCATTCTATTTCTCCTATTTTTTTGGGTAATAAAAAGCCACTAATTAATAGCGGCAGATT
>MDJB01000003.1 GCA_001752465.1 Haemophilus quentini | reverse complement strand
AAAACCGCACGTTTTACGTGCGGATTGTTATTTTATAAGATAGGTGAAAAATGGCAATGGGTGAATTTGATTTAATTAAACGATATTTTCAGCAACAAATATTAGTTGATGATTCCGTTCAATTATCTATTGGCGACGATTGTGCATTGGTTTCCGTGCCAGAGAATTATCAGCTTGCCATTACGACCGATACAATGGTAGAAAATACGCATTTTTTACCAACCATTTCACCTGAAGATTTAGCTTATAAGGCTGTTGCAACAAATTTAAGTGATCTTGCTGCAATGGGGGCATTGCCAAAATGGGTTTCACTGGCATTAACTTTGCCAAATGTAGATGAAAATTGGATTTCAACATTTAGCCAAAGTTTATTGCACACGTTAAAGCGATACAATGTCACATTAATTGGTGGTGATACCACAAAAGGCAACTTATCTATTACGATTACGGCACAAGGTTTTGTCGAAAAAAGTAAGGCGATTTGTCGGCATAAAGCGCAAGTTGGTGATTTAATTTATGTTTCAGGCACCTTAGGCGATAGTGCAGCAGGTTTAACACAAATTTTATCGGGCAAAAGTGCGGTTGATTCTGATGATGTTTTTCTGCAACAACGTCATCTTAGACCCACACCTAGAATAGAACTTGGACGGGCGTTAATTGATATTGCTCACGCTGCCATTGATTTTTCCGATGGGTTAATCTCTGATTTAGGGCATATTCTTGAACGAAGTCAATGTGGCGCAGAAGTTGAACTTTCTGCTTTACCTCTTTCATTAGCGATTTTGCATAAATATGAACGCATTCAAGCTGAACAATTTGCCTTAAGTGGTGGCGAAGATTATGAACTTTGTTTTACCATACCGCCCGAATATAAAGATGAATTAGAATTACGCTTGAAAAAACTGAACGTGCCTTGTACTTGTATTGGTAAAATTAATGAAAAGTGCGGCGACTTTTCTCCCCGTTTTTTACGGGATGGAAAACCTGTGAATATAACTTTTTCAAGCGGTTTCGATCATTTTAAGGAATCAAAATGACAGAAAATAATCCTCTTAAAAAAATCTCTCTTTTAAATCCTATTCATTTGCTTGCCGTTGGTTTTGGCTCGGGCTTAATTCATCCTGCTCCAGGCACGTGGGGGAGCTTAGCTGGAACAATTTTAGGTGTAATTTTGCTTTCTTTGTTAGGTGTAAAAACCTTTTTAATTTTTACCGCACTTTGTTTTCTACTCGGTTGCTACCTTTGTCAAAAAACCACAGCTGATATGGGCGTACACGATCATGGTTCTATCGTCTGGGATGAATTTGTTGGCGTATTTATTGTATTAGCAGCAATTCCGTCATTATCTTGGCAATGGATTGTGGCTGCTTTTGCGTTATTTCGCTTTTTCGATATTTTAAAACCATTCCCAATTCGTTATTTTGACGAAAAACTAGAAAGTGGTTTTGGCATTATGGTCGATGATGTATTAGCGGCAATTTATGCCGTGATTATCGTATTTGCTATTCAGTATTGGATGTTGTGATGCTAAATTTAATCATAGTGCATTTATTTGGCTTAATGACGCCAGGACCAGATTTCTTCTATGTAAGCCGAATGGCAGCAAGTAACTCTCGTCGTAATACAGTTTGTGGCATTTTAGGCATAACGCTTGGCATCGCTTTTTGGGGGATGATTTCTATGTTGGGATTGGCGGTGTTATTCGTTACGATTCCCGCACTACATGGCGTTATTATGTTGCTTGGCGGTAGTTACCTAGCATATCTCGGTTTTTTAATGGCTCGCAGCAAACACGCTCAATTTGAACCGCACTCTGATACTGAATTTAATCAACAAACCACGATTAAAAAAGAAATTGTGAAAGGGCTTTTAGTGAATTTATCCAATGCAAAAGTCGTGGTGTATTTTAGTAGCGTGATGTCGCTTGTCTTAGTAAATATCACTGAAATGTGGCAAATTATCTTGGCTTTTATGGTAATTGTGGTTGAAACATTTTGTTATTTTTATGTGATTTCATTGATTTTTTCACGTAATATTGCCAAGCGTTTATACAGTCAATACAGCCGTTATATTGATAATATGGCAGGTATTGTATTTTTATTTTTTGGTTGTGTGCTTGTTTATAACGGCATCAACAAAATAATTCATTAATAAAAAAGGAAGTAACATGACATTAAAAATTGCAATTGCTGGTGCTGGTGGAAGAATGGGACGTCAATTAATTCAAGCGGTTCATTCTGCGGAAAGTGTAGAACTAGGTGCTGCTTTTGAACGCAAAGGATCATCTTTAGTCGGGACGGATGCGGGAGAATTGGCGGGAATTGGTCAACTTGGTGTAACAGTTTCAGATGATCTTGAAAGCCAAAAAGATAAATTCGATTTATTAATCGATTTTACCCGACCAGAAGGCACCCTTGAGCATATTGAATTTTGCGTAGCGAATAATAAAAAAATAGTGATCGGTACAACAGGTTTTGATGAAAATGGTAAAGCAGCGATTAAAGCAGCTTCAGATCAAATTGCTATTGTGTTTGCATCAAATTTCAGTGTTGGTGTGAATTTAGTCTTCAAGCTTTTAGAAAAAGCGGCAAAAGTGATGGGGGATTATTGCGATATTGAAGTGATCGAAGCGCATCACCGTCATAAAGTTGATGCGCCTTCTGGCACCGCACTTTCAATGGGCGAACATATCGCAAAAACCTTAGGTCGTGATTTAAAAACGCACGGCGTATTTTGTCGTGAAGGAATCACAGGCGAACGTAAACGTGATGAAATTGGTTTTTCAACTATTCGCGCTTCGGATGTCGTGGGGGAACACACGGTTTGGTTTGCAGATATTGGAGAACGTGTAGAGATTTCCCATAAAGCATCAAGTCGTATGACTTTTGCTAATGGCGCAGTGCGAGCTGGTAAATGGTTAGAAAATAAAGCGAATGGCTTATTTGATATGACCGATGTATTAGATTTAAATAATTTATAAATCAATTTCAATGTCACTTTCTACGTGACAACAGCATAATAAAATTTCATCAGGTTGAATAAAGGCAAGGGGCGTATCTTTATAGGATACCTTGCCTTTTTTGATCTTCACACGACAAGAACCACAATAGCCACTACGGCATTGATATTCATGATGAATATTATTTTTCTCGAGATGATCTAGTAAACTTGTTTCATTATTGAATTCTAATGTGGTTTTACTGTAGATTAGATGAATTTTCATAATAACAATGCAGTGAAATTTGCTGGGCATTATATAAGGAAAATCCATATGTTAAAAATACTGTGTTTTATAACCGCACTTTTTATTACTGCTTGTAGTTCTATTAGCAAAGAACCCGTGAAGACAGTGGATGTTTATATCAAACCTTATTATTCTGCTGAAAATGGAAAAGCAGAAAATGTATTTGTACATAAAGAAATTGATCCTATGCTACGTGAAAATACGATAAAAGGTTATGAAAGTGCGGTGAAATTTGTAGAAGAAAATCCAGCTCGTATTTCACCCATGACGATGTTTACATTAGCCGCTCGGGCTTACGATTTTGGATTAAGAGATGACGCTGTTACTTGGTTTTATCGTGGACAAAATCGTTTGATCACCGCACTTTATGTGTTAGATTTGCCAAAACAAACGGTGCAAGATAATACAGGGTTTAGCCACGTAGTGGGGCAGTTTGTTAATGCTTATGCGTTTTGCAATTTTGATAAACAAAGTCGTGCTGCCGAAAATGCGGTGAAATGGACAATTACGCATCCTTATGAAGTGATTTTCTTATCAGCATTGCCCGCAAAATTTGCAGATCGTAGAAAAGCGTTAAAAGAAGCAGAAGAAAAATTAGTTCAACGTTTACAGGAACAAGCACGTTTTTTTGCCAATCCAAACAATAAAGAAAAATGGCAAAAAGAGCGGTCAGAAAATTTTGTGAATGAACGATTTTGTTGGTAACAAGAAAAAATGGAATAGCGATAACGTTATTCCATTTTTATTTTTGATAAACCAATGATTTTTCGTATTATTCTTTTACTTTTTAAGGACTTGGTATTATCATTACTCGGTTTTTTATTTTATAGAGAAAAGAGAAGCAGGGGAAACTATGCAACATCTGAACGAGCTTGTCGAGAAAGCGAAATTAGCGATTGAATCCATTCAGGATAAAAGTTTAACGGCTTTGGATGAAATCCGTGTCGAATATTTTGGTAAGAAAGGGCATTTTACTCAATTAATGCAAGAATTGCGTAATGTGTCTGCAGAAGAACGTCCTGCGATGGGCGCAAAAATTAACGAAGCAAAACAAGCTGCATTAGAATTTTTAAATGCTAAAAAAGCAGAGTGGGAACAGGCCGAACTTAACGCAAAATTAGAAAAAGAACGTGTAGATGTCAGTTTACCTGGTCGCAAAGTTGAAACTGGTGGCTTACACCCAGTTACCATGACGATTAATCGCGTAACAAAATTTTTCTCAGAACTTGGCTTTTCAGTTGAAAATGGTCCTGAAATTGAAAGTGATTATTACAACTTCGATGCTTTAAATATTCCTAAACATCACCCAGCACGTGCCGATCACGATACTTTCTGGTTTAATCCAGAATTATTACTTCGCACCCAAACATCTGGCGTGCAAATTCGTACTATGGAAAAAATGCAGCCACCAATTCGTATTATGGCTCCGGGACGTGTATATCGTAATGACTACGATCAAACGCACACACCAATGTTCCACCAAATTGAATTGCTTTATGTGGATAAAAAAGCAAATTTCACAGAATTGAAAGGCTTATTACACGATTTCTTACGCGCTTTCTTTGAAGAAGATTTACAAGTGCGTTTCCGTCCATCTTATTTCCCATTCACCGAGCCTTCAGCCGAAGTGGATGTGATGGGGAAAAACGGTAAATGGTTAGAAGTATTGGGCTGCGGTATGGTACACCCAAATGTGTTGCGTAACGTGGGTATTGATCCGAATGAATATTCTGGTTTTGCTGTGGGAATGGGCGTTGAGCGTTTAACAATGTTACGTTATAACGTAACAGATTTACGTTCGTTCTTTGAAAACGACTTACGTTTCTTAAAACAATTTAAGTAATTTCTCGGATTTGAATTAAAAGGATAATAACAAATGAAATTTAGTGAACAGTGGGTAAGAGAATGGGTGAACCCTGCGGTGTCCACCGAGCAATTATGCGAGCAAATTACCATGCTTGGCTTAGAAGTGGATGGTGTAGAAGCCGTTGCGGGTACATTTAATGGTGTCGTTGTTGGTGAAGTAGCGGAATGTGCACAGCATCCAGATGCGGATAAATTACGTGTAACTAAAGTGAACGTAGGCGGTGATCGTTTATTGGATATCGTGTGTGGCGCACCAAATTGTCGTCAAGGCTTAAAAATCGCTTGCGCAACAGAAGGTGCGGTATTACCTGGCGATTTCAAAATTAAGAAAACGAAATTACGTGGTCAACCATCTGAAGGAATGCTTTGTTCATTTTCTGAATTAGGTATTGATGTTGAAGCAGACGGTATTATTGAACTGCCAGTTGATGCACCAATTGGTACAGATTTACGTGAATATTTAGGTTTAAATGATAATGCCATCGAAATTAGCTTAACGCCAAACCGTGCGGATTGTTTGAGCATTGCGGGTATTGCGCGTGAAATTGGTGTGGTAAATAAACAGCCAGTAAATCAACCGCACTTTGAAGCGGTGCCAGCAATAATTTCTGATAAAGTTCAAATTGATTTACAAGCACCAGAAGCCTGCCCGCGTTATTTATTGCGTGTGGTGAAAAACGTTAATGTGAAGGCTGAATCTCCAATGTGGATGCAAGAAAAATTGCGTCGTTGTGGTATTCGTTCTATTGATCCTATTGTTGATATTACTAACTATATTTTGCTTGAGCTTGGTCAGCCAATGCATGCGTTTGATGCGGCTAAAGTTGCCCAACCCGTTCAAGTTCGCTTAGCGAAAGAGGGGGAAGAATTAGTATTATTAGATGGCTCAACTGCAAAACTTCAATCTAATACTTTATTAATTGCCGACCAAAATGGGCCTTTAGCAATGGCAGGGATCTTTGGTGGTGCAGCGAGTGGCGTGAATAGCGAAACAAAAGATGTGATTTTAGAATCCGCATTTTTCTCTCCATTAGCGATTGCAGGCCGTGCAAGACAATATGGTTTACATACTGATGCATCACACCGTTTTGAGCGTGGTGTGGATTTTGAATTAGCCCGTAAAGCAATGGAACGAGCAACCGCATTATTGCTTGAAATCTGTGGTGGTAAAGCGGGTGAGATTTGTGAAGCAAGCAGTGAAGCTCATCTTCCTAAAGTTAATACTGTTCAACTTCACCGTAGTAAATTAGATGCACTTTTAGGTCATCATATTGAAACAGAAAGCGTAACAGAAATTTTCCACTGTCTTGGTTTTGATGTTACTTATGCAAATGATATTTGGATGGTAACTTCTGCAAGCTGGCGTTTTGATATTGAAATCGAAGAAGATTTAATTGAGGAAGTGGCGCGTATTTATGGTTATAACAGCATTCCAAACAATGCACCACTAGCGCATCTCCGCATGCGTGAGCACAAAGAATCTGATTTAGATTTAGCTCGAATTAAGACCGCACTTGTGGATGCTGATTATCAAGAAGCCATTACTTATAGCTTTGTGGATCCAAAAATTCAAATTTTATTACATCCACAGCAAGAAGCACTTGTATTGCCAAATCCAATTTCTGTTGAAATGTCAGCAATGCGAGTGTCTTTGATTAGTGGTTTATTAGGTGCAGTGCTTTATAACCAAAATCGCCAACAGTCTCGTGTTCGTTTATTTGAAACTGGATTGCGCTTTGTGCTTGATGCCAATGCTGAATTTGGCGTGCGTCAAGAATTTGTTTTAAGTGCGGTGATTACTGGAACGGCAAAATCTGAACATTGGGCAGGTAAAGCAGAGTCTGTAGATTTCTTTGATCTTAAAGGCGATTTAGAATCAGTGCTTTCTTTAACAGAAGGTGGTAATAGAGTTCGTTTTGTTGCAAAACAATTTGATGCATTACACCCTGGCCAATCTGCTGCTATTGAATTAGATGGTCAAGAAATTGGTTTTATTGGTGCAATTCATCCATCTATTAGTCAAAAACTTGGCTTAAATGGCAAAACTTTTGTATTTGAAATTCTTTGGAATGCAATTGTGGCACGTAATGTGGTGCAAGCAAAAGAAATTTCTAAATTCCCAGCAAACCGTCGTGATTTAGCTTTAGTCGTAGCAGATAGCGTACCAGCAGGGGAATTAATCGCAGCCTGTAAACAAGCAGGTGGCGAAAAATTGGTGCAAGTGAACTTATTCGATGTATATCAAGGTGTGGGCGTCGCTGAAGGCTATAAGAGTTTAGCGATTAGCTTGACTGTCCAAGATAATGAAAAAACACTTGAAGATGAAGAAATTAATGCAGTGATTTTAGCAGTATTAGCGGAGGTAAAACAACGCTTTAATGCTGAATTAAGGGATTAATATGGCTACGATAACCAAAATTGATATTATTGAATATTTAAGTGATAAATATCAGTTATCTAAACACGATACGAAAAATGTGGTGGAGAACTTTTTAGAAGAGATTCGTTCATCACTAGAATCTGGTCATGATGTGAAATTATCAGGATTTGGTAATTTTGAACTACGTGATAAGTCATCTCGCCCAGGGCGTAACCCGAAAACTGGTGATGTTGTTCCGGTTTCTGCTCGCCGAGTGGTGACATTTAAACCAGGGCAAAAGTTACGTGCTCGTGTGGAAAAAACTAAATAGTAAGCAACAAAAAGTGCGGTGAATTTCTACCGCACTTTTCATATGAAAAGGTATGAAAATATATAAATTATTTTTAATCGCTACTGCCTCGTTGTTTTTATTCGCTTGTTCTAGTTTTCAAAATGATGATTATGCGATGAACTATAAAGGCCAAATCGGCGATCCGATTATGGCTATAGCCATGTTGAGCGAACAACAACATGAATGGGCGAGTACACCTTATGTGCTCGGCGGTGTTTCACGTCGTGGCGTAGATTGTTCCAGTTTTGTGCAGAAAACTTTCTTCGATCGTTTTAATCTTCGTTTGCCAAGAAGTACAACTGAACAAGCTAATTATGGTAAACATGTCCGCAAAGAAGATATTCAAACGGGTGATTTAATTTTCTTTAAAACTGGTCGAGGCCCTAATGGTTATCATGTGGGGATTTATGTAAAAGAAGACAAATTTCTCCATGCTTCCACCAGAGGGGGAGTCGTCTATTCTTCAATGAATAACCCTTATTGGTCGAAAGCCTTCTGGCAAGTCAGACGGATTTAAAAAATATAATGCTGGAATTTTCCAGCATTTTTTATAATTATTTTTTTCAAATTTGGGAGATAAAATGTCCTCAAACTTAACCGCACTTAAAATTCAACTTGAAATTTTATGTCTTATTCCAAAAACACGTTTTATTACCGCAGAAGAAATCTTACAAAAACTTGCTGATATTGGTGTTCAACGTGATATTCGTTCAATTCAACGCTTGCTAGAAAGCTTATCTCAACAGTTTGAAATTGAACGTGATATACGTGATAAACCTTATGGCTACCGATGGAAATCAAATGCTAAAGGCTTGGATTTACCGATTTTAAATGAGCAGCAATCACTTGTGCTTATGCTTGCTAAACAATATCTCAATGGCATTTTGCCTTCTAGCATTATGAGCTCAATGGAAGCGTTCTTTCAACAGGCCGAATATAATTTGGTTTATGACAGCCATAAAAAATCAGGGGCAGAATGGCTTAATAAAGTTGCTATTGCGCCAACTAGTCAGCTGTTATTACCTGCCAAAATTAATCCAGAAATTTTTTCTCAAATTAGTACCGCACTTTATCAAAATCGATTTTTACAGGTGCATTATCGGAGTATTCACGGTAAAGAACATAAGGCACAGGTCAAGCCATTGGCTTTGGTACAACAAGGGCCAAGTAGCTATTTAGTCGCACAATATGAGAATGGCGATATTTTACACTTGGCTTTGCATCGCTTGCTTAAGGTAACAGTAAGTACAATGATATTTGAACGCCCTGATTTTAATTTGAAATCTTATGTAGAAAGCCAAAAGTTTGGTTTTACCTATGATCGAAAAATTCGATTAACTTTCCGCATTAATAAAGATATTGGTGGATTTTTAACAGAAACACCATTATCAACAGATCAAACAGTAAAAGATTCTGGGGATGATTATGAAATTTCAGCAACAGTGATCGAAAGCCAAATGCTGGATTGGTGGATAGCTCACTTTGGTGAAAATTATCAAGAAATTGAGCGTGTATATTTAGAAGAAACAGTATAACGACATAAATTGTCGCTTTGCCCTTTATGATAAATCTATCTGAAGAGAGGACATTCAAATGAAACAGATTGTGTACATTGATATGGATAATGTGATGGTAGATTTTCCATCAGGTATTGCAAAACTAGATGATAAAACTAAGCAAGAATACGAAGGTCGATATGATGAAGTTAAGGGTATTTTTAGCTTAATGGAGCCAATGCCTAACGCGATTTCGGCTGTACATAAATTGATGAAAAAATATCATATTTATGTGCTTTCAACTGCGCCTTGGCATAATCCTTCCGCTTGGAGTGATAAAGTAAAATGGATTCAACATTATTTCGGTGAAGAAAAAGGTTCAGCCTTATACAAACGATTGATTTTATCGCATCATAAAAATCTCAACCAAGGTGATTATTTAATTGATGATCGCACTAAAAATGGTGCTGGCAAATTTCAAGGCGAACATGTTCATTTTGGTACAGAACAGTTTGCTAATTGGAATTGCGTCTTATCTTACTTAGGCTGTGGGCCTTTTACACTAAGTGATATTTTGCAAGATTGTTTGAAAAAGCCTGCTGCCCTAGTGCAAGTTGAAACTGAGGAGCAAAGCCGAGTCATTGGTGCTTTTGCAGATCGTTATAAATGGCAAGTGTTTAATTTGGCATGTGTTTATGCGGATGAAACAGCAACCGAACACAAAACGGCCTATTTAATTATCAGCCCTTATCTCAGTGATGAATTTAAAATGCGTATTGAAGCTATGTGTGCTCATATTCAAGTGGAATATGACGTGCTATTACGCTCAAAATCACAGCTAAAACAATATTTCCAACGCCTTTCAGATAAGCTATTCTTGCATATTGAAAGCTATAATTATCAACCACTTTATAAAACTGGGAATATTTTTGGCATGATAGGAAGGGATAGAGCGATTGATGAAATTTTACGACAAAAAGGAACCTGAAAAATGACATAGAAAAATAAACCAATTTGCGTAGTATTAACCGGTGCTGGCATAAGTGCCGAAAGTGGTATTCCTACTTTTAGAGCAGAAGATGGCTTGTGGGCGGGGCATAAAGTAGAAGAAGTTTGTACGCCTGAAGCCTTAAAGAAAAACCGTGCAAAAGTATTAGAGTTTTATAATGAACGACGTCGTAATGCTCAAGCTGCAGAGCCTAATGCAGCACACCTGGCTTTGGTTGAATTGGAAGCGTTTTATGAAGTTCATATAATCACTCAAAATGTGGATGATTTACATGAGCGAGCGGGAAGTACTAACGTACTCCATTTACATGGTGAATTGAATAAAGCTCGCAGCAGTTTTAATACCGATTACATTGTTCCATGTTTGGGTGATCAACTGTTAGAGGATAAGGATAATCACGGTCATCCAATGCGTCCACATATAGTCTTTTTTGGGGAAAATGTACCAATGTTTCCTAAAGCAGAAAAGTTAGTGAAAAAGGCAGATATTGTGATTGTTATTGGCACGTCATTACAGGTTTATCCAGCTAATGGATTGGTAAATCTTGCTCCATATGGTTCACTTATCTATTTGATCGATCCTAATCCCAATACAGGATTTGTTCGTAAGCAAGTTATTGCAATAAAAGAAAAAGCGGGTGAGGGCGTACCGAAAGTGGTCGCCGAGTTATTAGAGAAAATTAAAAAATCATAGAAAAACCACCGCACTTTTTAAACAAATAGCGACTTCGGTCGCTATTTATATTACTTATCTTGCTTATGTTTAAGCATATGCATAATAAGCCTAATAAGCGTTTCTTTTTGTTTCGGATCAGATTCTGCAACTAATAAAGTGAGTGCTGCAAGTCCAGTATCATTGATAACCGGATGTCCATTCTGCTTAAATAAACGCCCATTTCTATGTAAGAAATCCACAAATAAAAATGCGCCACTTCGTTTATTACCATCTGAAAAAGGATGATTCTTGACCACAAAATAAAGTAAATGTGCCGCTTTTGCTTCAATGCTTGGATAAGCAGGTTCACCAAATACACTTTGATCTAAATTACCTAAAATCGCAGATAAACCATTATCTCGTTCACGTCCAAACAGATCACTTGCTTCACCTTTTGCCATCAGCTGCAATTTTAACTCTGCTAGTGCAGAACAAGCCTCAATATAAGTCGGTAATGTACCGCCTTGCTGTGTTTGTGGTTCGGTAAGTAAACCTTCATCATATTGTTGTAGCCATAAAAACGTATGTGTATAACGGCTGACAATATCCACTAATCCACGACCGCTTTCTAGCGTTAATTCCGATGAATTTGCCGTTTTTTGAATAAGCGCAAGTGCTTGTTCTAATTCGTGAGCATTTTGCTGTAAACGTTTTTGGTTAATGGTATGGCCTTGAGTCAGATATTCTTTTAAACGTGCAGTTGCCCAAATTCTAAATTTAGTACCTAAAATTGAATTAACTCTATAACCGACAGATATAATTACATCAAGATTATAGTATTCGATTGTTCGATTAATTTGTCTTTTGCCTTCAATTTGAACTGTTGCATTTTTTGCAACAGTTGCTTCTCTATTTAACTCGCCATCAGTATAGATATTGCGTAAATGACGTGAAATAACTGACTTATCTCGCCCAAATAAATCAGCCATCTGCTGTAAACTTAACCAAACGGTGTCATTTTCAAATCTCACTTCTACTTGCGTTGTGCCATCTTGAGCTTGGTAAATTTCAATCGGATTTTGATGATTCATATTCTTTTCCTTAATAAAGTAATATGTATATATAACCAGATAAATATACATATTGCAATAAGGATAATCTTATTTGTAAAAGATCTTTTAAAAATAACCGCTTTCAACATTCGAAAACGACACAAGTTGTCGCTTCCTTTCATATAATTTCTCCATAAAGAGAAATTCTTTACTTCTTACATATTTATAAAGCCTTTAATTAAGAAAAAGGAGCAAATAATGGCAATGAAAGTAATTATGGCAAGAGATCCACTTTTTGAGGATGTAAAAAAATTTGTGCAACAACAAAAAGTTGCATCTTGCTCGATGATTCAACGCAGATTTAGTTTGGGTTTTAATCGAGCTGGACAAATTTTAGAACAGTTAGAACAAGCGGGTATTATTTCATCAATGAAAAATGGACAGAGAAAAGTATTATGAAAAATGATTTAAATTATGCAGTAGAACTTATCCGCAAAGCGGATGGCATTTTAATTACAGCTGGTGCGGGTATGAGCGTGGATTTCTGGTCTGCCCGATTTTCGCAGCGTTGGTGGATTTTGGAATGCTTATCCTATGTTTAAAGAACATAATATATCTTTTGAAGACATCGCGACGCCACTAGCTTATAAGCATAATCAGGAACTTGCCTATTGGTTTTATGGGCATCGATTAGTTCAATACCGAAATACTATTCCTCACGAAGGGTATCAGATTTTAAAACGTTGGGCGGGAGCTAAATTTCACGGATATTTCGTTTTTACCAGTAATGTGGATGGGCATTTTCAAAAGGCTGGTTTTGATGATAGCCATGTTTATGAAGTACACGGTACTTTGGAGCGTCTTCAGTGTGTCAATAATTGTCTAGGATTAAGTTGGTTAGCATAAACCCACCCAACATAACCCTCACACATAAACCAACATAAATGGGAAAAATTTGGATGAAGTGGGAAGAAATGAGAAAGGCGAAATGAAATAGAGTTACACATAGAGAAAAAGAAAACCCAGCGACTTTTTACGGTCACTGGGTTTGTTTTTTAGGATTGGACAAACATATCGAACTGTCGCTTGGCAATTTCTTCTTTCTGCACGCGTTTGACGATTTTGTAGATCCATTGCAAAGATAAACCATACTTCTTAGCAAGGTAGGCGTGATTATTGCCCGTGAACTCGTTGAAAATTTGCTTTTCACGCTCACAGGCGAAAAGCAACATTGATTTCGGCACATACACATTCAAACCGCCCCAGTTGTAGCCTGTCTTCAATGCTACAATCATACCGATATTTTCCGCGGTTTCCGCATCCATTTCGGGGTAACATTCACGCACCGCCATTACCGTATATTTCGCCAAATCTGCCAATAAATCAGGGGCTTTGGTTTGAAAGTCATTATTGTCAAATTTGGCTTCATTCATCATTTACCTACTCGTTTTTTCCACTGTTTTAACTGCTCAATAATAGATGCCGTTTGCTCACTATCCAGCTCACGCCAGTCTGCAACGTCCGCATAATATCGAGCAACAAACGCATTCAATGCTGCCGAACTGCTTTCCTCAGCTACTACTTTCCATACTGCCCACAATTTCCGCTGAACGGCAGAAAGGTGTGAAACATCATGCGGTAAGCGAATTTTTGCACCTTTTTGTTGCAATATTTTGACCAGTTTCACTAGCTCTGAATAGCTTATATTTTTCGCAGAATTTTGGTAGAATTGTTGAGATAATAGACTTCGATACGTCTCATCGTCCATTCCCAACTGACTTTTCCCAATATGCACCAGCTGCAATAATCGTTTTCTCATCGTTTACCCCTTAAAATTGCTTTCAATCTTTGTAAATTACTTTCCGCTTGTGCCTTTTCCAGTGCCATTTCCAGTGCCATTTCTTCTACACTTTTTGCGGTGGTGGCGGAAGCTCAGGATATTCACGCTGTGGCAAGGCTTCTAGCAGTTGTTTTGGTGTAGGGAACCAATCACAAGTCTGCCCAAGTGTCATAAATGCCGTCTCAAACCGCACCTTATCCAACTCCATATCCCACGACTTTTTATAAGTGATCACCCGATACCACGCCTCCAGTGTTGGCTGTATCACATCTTCCGTTGGCGAATTTTTTAGACGTAACAGCAATAACATTGCCACGCCTTGAGCTAGCACAGGTTTTAGCCATTGATTGTTTTGCCCCATTCCAACGCTCCTTTAATTGCGTTCATTTTATTGCTTGCAAGCGGTCGATTTTGCTCAGGATTTTGCACAGCCACCGCTGTGCCGATAGGCTTGTAGCCTGCAATAATTTCCAACAAATAACCGTGTGACTTCATAGGCAGGGTAAAATTGACACGGTTCGCCATCATTTGGTTAATGGCATAAATCCACGCCTCAGGCGGTGCAGGAAACTCACGCCCATCACGTTTGATAATCTTAGCCTGTATCATCGGTGTGAGTTCGCCCAGCAAGGTTGCCACACGGTCGAACGTGAGCGAACTTTTCGCAGGACGAAACAGCCCCAAATAACGAATTAAGGCTTCGCCTAACTCACCACTCACCAACAATGCCGCATTTAAGGCATCACTTGCTGCTTTGTTGGCAATCAACGCGTCCAACGAATGCAACGCTCCACACGCACTACATTTCACTTTCATTTTCGGCTCTCCTAATACAAGAAAACCGCCCGAAGGCGGTTTGGTTTATCTTAAAAAATAATGCCGAGTTTCATCAAAATCCCCTTCGCATTACTTACATACACTTTGGCGTATTCCATTTGTTCTTTATCCAGTGATTTTTCAGCCTGTTCCAGCTGAATAATCGCTTGGCGAAGTTGCATTTTTAAGGCTTCTAGTGTGGAAATCATTGTCTTTTCTCCCGTTTACCTTGCCATGTTTTGCAGTAGGTTTTGCGCGTGTTGCACCACTCACGTTGTTTGAGTGTTACCGCTTGCTTTGCTGCTTCTCCCCACAATTCACTAGCTCGGGCATAATTGCCCGAACGTTCCATTGCTGCTGCGGTTTCCGTTGTTTCGCGATAGACTTCTTCTAGAACATTGCGGTCGATTTTCGGTCTTCGCCCCATTAGCGCACCTCCTCATCATTCGGTTTGATGACAAATTCTTCTTCATTTTCCCGAATACTCACACCTGCAATCGCCTTGGCGTTATTCGGGTCAGCAAGCAAGGCTTCTTTGTTCACTTCTTCTTTCACGCGTAAGAACTGAAACAGCCCCAAGTTCTTGATATTTTCAATCACTTTCGCCATCGAACTAATCCCCACCTTCGGCGGTTTGGCACGCCATTGTACTTCGCCGGTGGTAAAGTAAGCCGTCTTCTGTTTGCCGCCGTTAGTGAGTTCTAAACGACGACTTTCACAAAACGCTTGCACCGCCTTTTGTAACGGCTTCACTTGTTCTTTCAGCGAGCTCAATTGTGCCGTGTATTTTTCATCAACCGCTGCTTTCTCATCTGCTTGCTGGGTGGTCAATCGCACCTGCTCACGCTCCAAATCACCAATTTGTTTAATCGCCAACGCCACTTCATCTTGGGTTTGCAAGGCAATTTCTTGTACTTCGCTTTTTACTCTTGTTGCACGTTTAGCCATTTTTTAGTTCCTTACTGATTGTGAGTTTGATTTTTCCGCATTTCTTGCCTAACACGGCTTCCAGTATCGTTTCATTGCCATTTACTGAACCATTAAAATGTGTGATACCGCCAAATAACGCCTGTGTAATCCCATCTCGGTCATCTACGAGCGCTTTTGCTAAGGCTTTACAGCAAATCAGGAAATTTTCAGGATCTTTACGAGTAATAGGTTTCATTTTAGCCATTGTTTGTTACTCCTTTTTGGCAAGTATAAGGATAAAAATCCGCGTTAATTTTGGGGGTTAGGCTGCCGTTGGGCGAGCGGAGGTAAACTACACCGCTGATACAAAGTTCGGCATACGCCCACGTTTGCTTTTGTATCATTCCGTCATCACAGCCAGCCAACAAAAATGCGGTTAAAATTAAGGTTGTTTTTCTCATATCGCCCCCTAAACCTGCATCACTACATCGCCGTTCACTTTCGGCACACCTAAACTTTCTGCCAAGTTCATCGCTGCCGTGAGCAAGTTGTTTACTGCGAGCGGATAAAGCAAACTAGTGGTAGTTTTGTTTCTGCCCACCGCCGTTAAGCGTTGTCGCACCGCTAAAAACGCGTCTTCTTCAAAAATATCGCTGAGTTTTTTGCCGACTTTCGCCAAGCGGAATGCCACATAGTTTTCCAACTCTGCATCAAGGGGTGCGAGTTCCACCACTTCACAGCGTTGTACCACTTCGCGGACTTCGGTATTGCGTTCGGAAAGTTTCAGCTTCAACTCAGGCTGACCAATCAACACAATCGAAATCAGCTTTTTAAAGCCGTCCTCCAACTCAAAAAAGCGTTTCAAGTGTTTAAGCGTCGGAATTGGCAAGGAGTGCGCTTCTTCGATGATGAGCACGTTCGAATAGCCCGATTTACAGCTTTCTTTCAACACTTGGTGCAACTGGCGGAAACGGGCTTCAGGCGAACGCTTCACGCTTTGCAATGGGGCAAGGGTGGAAATAATCGCTTCGGCAATATGGGCTGCTTTCAGCGTTTTGCCCTTGATGTCGTTGTCTTCCATCGCGATGATATACGGCTCAATCACCGCAATCGGGGCGTTTTCGGCACGAATACGGTCAATCAAATCACGGCGCAGGGTCGATTTGCCCGCACCTGATTCTCCCACCACCGCCATAAAGCCACCGTGCTTAGCGGTTTGATAAAGCGACTCCCGTACATAACGAATGTCGCTGGTGGCGAAAACTTCATCAGCCGAGCGAATATCGACGGAAAAAGGGTCAATCGGTAATAAAAAATGTTTCTTAGTGGCTGGAAATAAAGCCTGTTTTGCGAGTAACATAATCTCGTCCTTAATTTCTCGTTTGGTTTTAAGGGCGGAAGCGGCAGGCTCGGTCGCCAAACTTTCCCCTGTCGCTTCCTTTTCTAATAGCGTTGCAAGCGGTTGGTTTATCCCAATTTTTTGCAAAGACACTATTAAACTCTTCTCAAATGTCGTCCACTCCCGCACCCGTTGATTATGGTTTATCAACTGAGAAATGGTCGCAGGCGACACATTCATCATCTGTGCTAACTGCCTTAAGCTCACGCCCTTATCAATCAGCACCTGTTTTAGTTTCAGCATAAAATGCTCCTTCAATAATTTCCCCTCTTTTGTAAAGAGGGGTTAGGGGAGATTTTGGGGCAATCACGCCGCTAATAGTTTCAAGTGTGAGCGTATCGGCTCTGGCGCCATAAACTCCGCCTTGAACTCATCAAAGCCCAAGCCCAGCAACCGTTCAGCTTCCACCTGCGGTACACCTTGCGGATATTTGCCGGTAATCCATTGATAGCATTCGCCCGTCCACAACTCGCCCCAGCGTGCTTTGCCGTTTTTGGCAAACTCCACCGCCGACATCGGTTTTTGCTCAACACGGCGTGCGTTGGTGGTCAGTTCGTGTTCTTGTCCTTTGTTCGGTAAGAACCACGTTAGCTTGCTCTCTTCGATGTGTTTGTAAGGGTTGATTTCGCCGTTGAATAACGGTGCGTTGGCTTTCTTGGCTCGCTTCAACTCGTCTTCGGTTTCTACGCCATAAGCCAGTTGCTCCGCCTGTTCCTTATTTGCTTCAAACGCCGTTTTGCGGTGGGCCTTGTATTCTTCGCCAATGATTGCAGCATCTACACGGAAGCCTAGTTCATTCACTTCAATCGGCTCCAGCACTACCCAGTAAGGTTTTAAACTCATCGTGCCATCATCAGCAAAAATCTGCTCAAAGCACTGCACTTGCACACATTCAGGGCGGTACGGATTTTTGCCCACCGTGATTTTCTCGCCAATTTTCACATCAGGTACATCACGCACATCATATCGGCGATTTTCAAAGCTGATTTCCAACTTATCGGTCACTAAACGTTCTGTGAGCGCGGTAATCATCAGCTCTTGGCAAATCTCACGGCTCGGTGGGAAAAGTAATTCATCAGACTTGATGGTTTGCCATACTTGATAGCGTGTTTTATGATGGCGTGAATGTATTTCTGTGCTGTTGAAATAGCGCATCCATTGGTGGGCAAGTTGATTTAACTCATCAAGCCCGCTCACATTCATAAACCGCAAACCGCTTTCAAACTGGCGCTCCACAATATCATTGCCTTTCTTTCACGAATCCCCCGCGGTAGTTGGACACCCAAAACACAATGCACCTGCCTATGGCTGGGTAAAACGCCTTGAGTTGGACGGTGATGTACTCAAAGCCGAGTTCGACCAAGTGGATCCTGAATTTGCCGAAATGGTGGAAAAAGGACGATTTAAGAAAGTGTCGTCTTCGTTCTATCTTGCCGATAGCCCAAACAATCCTTGCCCAGGCAGTTTGTACTTACGCCACGTCGGTTTCTTAGGGGCAATGCCACCCGCCGTAAAAGGCTTGCGTAACCCTGAATTTGCCGAAAACGAACAAGGCGTAGTGGATTTTTCCGACTGGGCGGAAGCAGGTTTGTGGCGACGTTTGCGTGAATGGCTGATTGGCAAACACGGACAAGATGAAGCCGACAAAGCATTGCCTGATTATTTAGTCAATAGCGTGGTAGAAGAATCTATCCGCAATGATTTGAAACGGTATCAACAAGATGAAGCCGGTTTTCCTGTGCCGAATTTTAATGAACCGAATAACCCAACTTCAGACCCAGCTCAATCAACCGAAGGAGAACTTGAAATGACACCTGAAGAAATTGAACAGCTCAAGGCAGAAAACGAAAAATTGAAAGCCGAAAAAGCTGAAACCGCGCTCAACCAAGCCAAAGCCGAAAATGCCGACTTTGCTGAAGGTTTAGTGAAAGCGGGCAAACTTGCCCCGATTGCTAAACAGCAAGCGGTAGATTTATTGAACTATGCTTCCACCACAATGCAAGGTGGTGTAGTTGAATTTAGCGAAGGCGAAAACCTACACAGCAAACTCAAAGCCTTTTTGGGTGCTCAGCCACAAGTGGTGAACTTCGGTGAAGTCGCCACCAAAGACAAAGCGGCAGCACCGCAAGATGGTACGGTGGAATATGCCGAAGGCACAAACCCAGCCAGCATCGAAGCTGACCAAAAAATTATGGCGTATGCCAAAGAACACGGCGTGAGCTACACCGCCGCCTTTAACGCAATTTATCAATAGAAGGGAAATTTATGACTGCTCACAATCTCGCAGCACTCCGTGTGCAAGATCCTGTTTTAACCAAATTGGCACAGGGCTATCACAATTTAGAACTCATCGGCGAAGTGTTAATGCCGACCGTCGAAATCGACAAAGAAGCAGGCAAAATTCCGAAATTTGGTCGCCTTGCATTCCGCTTACCAAGTACGGTGCGTAACTTACGCGGTACATCCAATCGTTTAGACCCTGAAGACATCACGGCAATCGACGTGGCGTTGGAAGAGCACGATGTGGAATACGCCATCGACTACCGCGAAGAAAACGAAGCAATTTTCTCGCTCCGTCAGTTCGCACTCAACACCACCCAAGATGTGATTGCACTCGGTCGTGAAAAAGAAGTGGCAACGCTGGCATTAGATGAAAGCAAATATGACAGTGGCAACAAAGTCACGTTAAGCGGTACATCGAAAATCACTAGCAAACAAGCAGACATCTTTGCGATGTTCGACACGGGCATTCGTGCCGTGAAGCGTGCGATTGGTCGCAAACCGAATGTATGCGTGATTGCAGGCGATGTGTGGGCAGCATTAAAAGAACACCCAGCTGTCATTGAAAAACTCAAGTATTCACAAGTGGCAATTGTAACGCCTGAAGTATTCGGCAAGTTGATTGGCATTGATACCGTAAAAATCGGCGAAGCGGTGTATGAAGAAAGCAATCAACTTAAAGACATCTGGTCTGACGCCATTGTGCTTGCCTATGTTGCGCCACGTTCAACCGAACGCAAAGGCACAGTGTATGAGCCGTCTTATGGCTACACCGTCCGTCGTCAAGGTGGCTTATTTGTGGACACTTACAAAGAAAACGGCGGCAAACTCGAAGTTATTCGCACCACCGATATTCACAAACCGCACTTACTCGGTGCATCGGCTGGTTATTTGATTAAAGGTTGCCTATAACCTCAAAAAATCCCCCTCTTGAGTAAAGAGGGGTTAGGGAAGATTTGTAACACCGTTTCACTAGGAGAAAACCAATGGACAAAACCAAACTCTACGCCGTCATCAGCACCATGGCGATTTACCACAACAATCAACGCTATGAGCAAGGCGATAAGCTCGAACTGACTGACGAAGAAGCCGCTCGCATTTCGCTTTATGTGCAATTAGACGAAGCCGAAGACGAAAAACGCAAGCAGGCGGAAGCAGAAGCAGAAAAAGCCCGTAAAGAAGCGGAAGCTGAAGCAGAAAAAGCCCGCAAAGAAGCGGAAAAGGCAAACAAAAACAACAAAGGCGAAGGTAAAGAATAATGTACATTCAGGCACAAGATTTAACGGAAGTGGTGAGCGAAGTGGTGCTTGTGCAACTCTCTAATGACAACACAAGAGCAACGGAAGTCGATTATGCCGTATTAAACAAGGCGTGCGAATACGCTACCGAAACGGTGGACGGCTATTTACGTTCACGTTATTTGCTACCGTTAAATGATGTGCCAACGCTTGTGCGTAACATTTGCCTACAACTGGCTCGCTATTGGTTGTATTCACGCCGTCCTGAAGGCAAAGGCTTTCCCGACAATGTGAAAGAAACCCACAGCCAAGCCTTAAAAGATTTGGAGCGCATTGCCAGTGGCAAACTGCATTTGGGCTTAACGGAAATCGGCGCGGAAGGCGATGACAGTTTGCCGTCTGCGTTGAAATTTAAAGCTCGCGCGCCACAGAAATTGGATTTGTCGGGTTATTAAGGAGCGCATCTATGAGTGCCACTTTACCCATTTTGCAAAGCATCAGAGATCATATCGAACAGAAGACCACGAGTTTCAGCATCGAACTGTTCCCCGATGACTTAGACCGCTACAACCTCACCGACCAATATGGTGCGGTGTTGGTGCAGTATGCAGGGTCAAAATTTGAAAGCCTTGATAGCACCGACATTATCCAACAACGCCGCAAAGTGCTGATTGCCCTCTCGGTGATTGCACGTAGCCAACACGATGACACAGGTGCGTTGGAAATACTCGACCAGTTACGGCTGGCGATTGTGGGATTTAAGCCGACCAATTGCACCGCTTGTCATTTGATTAGCGAAGAGTTTGCAGGCGAAGACAGTGGGCTGTGGCAATACCAACTGATTATTCAAACCGAAACGTGGCAAGTGGAAACACACCAGCCGCAAAATTTACCAAAATTTACCGCGGCACGTTATCGCCGCAAAGAACCATAAGGAGAACATTATGGCGTTTCATCACGGAACGAAAACAACACGCGTGGCAGGCGGTTCTGTCGCGGTGGAAACGGTGGACGGTGCAATTATTAGCATCGTAGGGACTGCACCTATCGGCGCAGTCAATGAATTGACCGTGTGCCAAACCACCAAAGATTTTGCTCAATTTGGTGTGATTTTAAACCAAGGCTTTACCCTGCCTGATGCCTTTGATGTATTGGCACGCTATGCCGCAGGTAAGGTGTATGTGGTCAATGTGTTAGATCCGAAAAAACACAAAACTGACATTACAGACGAAGTCTTAACGCAAGACACCTCCACCTTAATGGCAAAAACAGCGAAAGCAGGCTTATTGAACATCAGCATTCAATCATCTAGCCAAACCTTGCAAGAAGGCACTGATTACAGCGTAAACTTGCAAACAGGCGAAATTACCTTGAAAGCAATGCACGAAGGCTTAAAAGCCACTTATGCCTATGCCGACCCAGAAAAAGTGACCGAAGCGGACATCAAAGGCGGTATTGACGCTGCTACCGGCAAACGCAAAGGCTTGGAATTGGTGCGTGACGGTTTCAATTTATACGGTGCGGATGCCAAAATTTTAATTTGCCCAGAGTTTGACAAAACGGCCAGCTGTGCAGCGGCTCTTTCAACATTAGCCGAACAGTTAAAAGCAGTGGCGTATGTGCAATTGCCGAAAGGCACACCACTTTCTAAAGCGATTCAAGCACGTGGACCGATTGGCGTATTGAATGCCTCTGCAAGTTCTGAACGTGTTCGCCATTTCTATCCCTATGCGCTTGGCTCAAGCAATACGTTGGAAAGTTTAGCGGTGCACGCAGCAGGCTTGCGGATGAAAACCGATACCGACAACGGCTACTGGTTCTCTACCTCAAACCGTCAGTTGCAAGGCGTGATTGGAATGGAAGTGCCATTGACTGCTCGTGTGGACGATGAACAATCAGAAACCAACCTGCTTAACGCAGTCGGTATTACCACAATTTTTAACAGCTTCGGTACAGGCTTCCGCTTATGGGGTAACCGTTCGTCAAACTATCCAACGGTAACCCATATCATCAATTTTGAAACGGCGTTGCGCACAGGTGACTTAATCGACGAAAGCATCCGTCGCACCGAGTTGCAATTTATCGACCGCCCGATTGATGATGCGTTGATTGACAGTTTATTGGAAACGGTAGACACCTATTTGCGAGCCTTGCCGTCAATCGTAGGTTATCGCGTCAGCCTTGACTACGATACCGACTTGGTGGATGAATTTAGCAAAGGTCACGTGCCGTTGATGTATGAATACACGCCGAAATTGCCAGCCGAGCTTATCAGCAATAAATCGGTAATGACCCGTAAATACTTAGTGAACTTGGTGCCACAACGCTAGAAGGAGAAAATTATGAGTACCGCAATTCATCAGATTGTGAACGCCAATGTGTATATGAACGGCAACTCGCTACTTGGCAAAGCCAAAGAGTTTAAGTTGCCTGACATCGAGTTCGAGTTTATCGAACACAAAGGCTTGGGGCTACACGGCACAATTAAACTGCCTGCAGGGTTAAATGCAATGGAAGGCGAAGTGATTTGGGATAGTTTCTATCCTGAAGTGCGAGTAAACGCCTATAATCCTTATAAAAACGTGCAACTGATGGCACGTTCTAATGTGCAGGTATTTGATTCTCGAGGCTTGGCTGCAGAAGAATCTCTTGTCACCACAATGAACGTGGCATTTAACAAAACCACAGGCGGTAGCTTGAAAAATAAAGAAGCGACGGAACATTCCGACAGCTTCCAAATTATGTCTATCAAGCAAACGCTGGCAGGCAAAGAAATTCTGTTTGTGGACGTGCTTGCGAATATCTACCGCGTAAACGGTCAAGATGTGTTGCAAAAATACCGCACTAATATCGGGCAGTAATTCTTTAAAGCAGTTTAAACGACCTTTAAAGCCCATTTAAGTAAACTCCTTTGTGAAAGTTAAACAACACACTCACAAAGGAGTTTTTTATGTCTCAAAAAGTCGATGCGGTTCGCACAACCATTAAATTGTCTAGCCCTGTCCAATTACCTGATGGCACAACGCTCGAAGAGTTAAAAGTGCGTGAACCATTGGTAAAAGATTTTCGTACAGCAAGTCAGCAAGGTAAAACTAACGAAGATCGTGAAATTATCGTTGCAGCACTTTGCTGTGGTTTGGTGTTGGAAGATATGGATTTAATCAAATGGAAAGATTATGTTCAGGTACAACGATTTCTGTTTGGTTCAGATGATACCGATGGAGACGTTAAATAATGCGATTGCTGATGTGGTTTGGTGGTTTGGCTTTTCTGCAGAAGAAATCAATAATTGGACGTTAAAAGAATTAGACGACTGGCTTGCTCAAGCCAACCGTCAAGTTAAGGCGGGTTATGTACGTGCTTGACGATAAAATTTAACCAGTCCAATAATTGCCCCTGTGATTGTTGCAGCACTTAAAGAAAGCAAGGTCATTAAAGGGGCAGTTACTAACGCGATAATTGTGCCTAATACAAGATAAAGAATAAAACCCACACCAAAAGCAATAAAGAAGTTGTCTGTGGCATTAAACATACCTACCCAATACCACCAAGAAAACGCTAAAAAACCGATAGAAAACAATAAACCTATCACAGACCAGTAGGCTTTTTCTACTATATCGTAATCTTTCCAGTCTTCTATGATTTCTTTGAACAAGCCAAACATAAATGCCTCCTGAATTTTTCGTATATTTAACATAGTGAGCAAAAAATGGCAAATAATTTAGTACTCGGTTTAGTTATTGGTGCCTCTTTAAAAGGTAGTTTTTCTGCTGCCTTTGGAAAGGCGAATAAAACCATTGAAAACCTTTCTAATAATTTGGGTAAAGCAACCCAGCAAAACGAAAAATTGGGTGCAAAAATGGCGAAATGGCAAGAACGTCAAGCCGCACTACATCAAAAAATGCAACTTGCCTATCTTTCAGGAGATCAGAATATTGGTAAGCTTACTCGCCGTTATGAACGAATGCAGGCAGTAATTGCTCGTACGGCAGAAAAGCAACAACATTTTACCCGTGCTATTCAATCTTCTGAAAAAGCTCAACGTTCCTTATCTAGTACTTTAGAAAAACAACAGGCACGCAAACAAAACCGTGATGAATTAAAAGGTAAGTTAGCTAAATCTACCGCAATAACAGCTAGCGTAGCGTTACCTACGTGGAATGCTGTGAAAACCTATATGCAACAGGAAGAAGCAGCAAATAATCTGAAAATTTCAATGATGAAGGCTGACGGCACATTCGGCAAATTTAAGGAAATCGGCAAAATAGCCGACCAACTTGGCACGGATTTACCAGGAACGCGTGAAGATTTCTACAAGCTCGCCAAAGCAATGAAAATGCAAGGTGTCTCTGATGACACTTTGATTAACGGTGGCTTAAAAACATCGGCAAAACTCAACGTTTTACTTGAAATGGATCAAGAGCAAGGAGGTGAGTTCTTTGCAAAGATGATGGAATCTCACGGTTTATCAGAAGCTGAACTTGGAGCATCAGCAGACGATTTACAACGAGCAATGTTTGCTGCAGGTATGAAAAAAGACGATATGTATGGGGCAATGACCTACTATGCGTCTAATGTTCGTTCGATGAAATTAACAGGGCGAGAAAACTCACAGAAAATTTTTGCGATTGAGGGGCTTGCTGCTCAACAAGGTTTAGAAGGCACATCATTCGGTACAAACTTTTCAACAATGCTTGACAGAATGAGTAAAGGTCCGCAAATGATTGCTGAAGCCAAAAAAGGGATGAAGGCAGAAGCTCGGGATATTCTCAAAAAAAGCGGTATGAAGTTTGACTTCTGGGATAAAAAAGGCAATTTTAAAGGTATTGACGGAATGGTCAAGGAGCTTGAGAAACTGCAAAAAATCCGAGCAAAATTTGGCGACCAAGCTGCACAAGATGTGGCTGATGCAATGTTTGGCACTGAGGGTAAGCGTGTCGCCTTGTTATTAGGTGAAAAAGGAACGACAGGCTTACAAGATTTCTTACAGAAAATGAAAGACCAAGCCAGTATTGAAGAACGCGTCGCCCAAAAAACGAAAACACTTGGTTCTGCCCTTGAGAGTTTAGGCGGTGCATGGGAAAGTGCGGTCGGGAATATAGGGTCTGTTTTTGCCGATGATATTAAATCGGGAGCGAAAGCACTACAAGGTTTTGTTGAAGATACATTGACACCTTTTGTCAGCGAGCATAAAACAGCGATTAAGTGGATCGCTGCTACTGTAGGCGGTTTTTCCTTACTAAGCACAGGCGTATTAGCAACAAAATTTGCGTTTAGTGGCATAGCATCCATTTTTTCAGCAGCATTTATGCCATTTAAAGTATTTAAGGCAATTAAAGCAGCCAAAGAACTTGAAACCTTAACGGGTACAGTTACCAAAACAGGTAGAGTAATGAAATGGCTTGGCTCAGCCTTTGGTGTTGCGAAAAAAGCTTTTATTGGATTAGGGAAAGCTTTGCTTACCAACCCTATCGGCTTAACCATTACCGCCATCGCTGTTGCCGCCTATCTCATCTATGACAATTGGGAACCTGTTTCAGCTTGGTTTTCCAACCTTTGGACGAAAGTCACAGGTTACTTCCAAAACTTCTGCAACTGGGTGCAAGGCATTTGGACAGGAGCAACTGAATGGGTTTCGAGTGCGTGGACAGGTGTGTCGGATTACTTCGGGCAACTTTGGAATAACATCACCAACTTCTTCAACTCAGGCATCGGCAACATCACAGCCACTATTCTCAACTGGTCGCCATTGGGTTTATTCCAGCAAGTATTTTCCACCGTGTTGTCGTGGTTTGGTATTGATATGCCAGCCAAGTTTACCGAATTTGGTTCGAATATTATCAGTGGATTAGTAAACGGTATCAAAAACACGTGGGAGACGGTAAAACAAAGTGTGCTAGATCTCGGTGGAAATATCACATCGTGGTTTAAAGAAAAACTCGGTATTCACTCGCCAAGTCGTGTGTTTAAGGGGTACGGTGTAAACGTGGTGGAAGGCTTAGCAATCGGGATGGATAACGCTCAACCACTCGCCACGGAAGCCAGCAAAAATCTCTCAAGTGCGGTGAAATTCGGGCCTGTTTTAAATGGCATTGAAACCGCCTTTAAACCGCTGTTAAACGAGAAAAAAGGCTTTTTCGGCACGCTGTGGGACGATATTAAGTTTGGGGCGAATTTTGTGGGGAATCTTTTGGGTATCAATCAGCCTGCGGATTACCGCACGCCTGATTTTAATCCAAACTCAAACAGTCAAAATCCGTCAATCTTTCACGATTATCAGCCTTTAAGCCGAAACGCGGTGACAAATAACGAAACTAACCAACACAACGGCATTGTGGTGAATTTTAATCCGACCATCAACGTGAGCGGCAATCAAACACAAGGCGTAATGGAGCAAGTGCAACAGGGGTTAAATATGAGCCTTGTGGAGTTTGAACGCTTACTCAATCGGGTGTTAGACCAACGACAACGGAGAGCATACTAATGTATTTTATGTTAGGCAATATCGCCTTTGAGCCTGTGAATCTGACTGATTTTTCTGAAACCCATTCTGCAGATTTTGCTGAACACGCGGTGCTCAAAGGCAAGCCAAAACTGCAAGCGATGGGCGAAAAACTGACAGATTTATCCTTTGCCATTCGCCTGCACCACAAAATTGGCGGCGTGGAAAGTCGTTATCAATCGCTACTTTCGGCAAAAGCCAAGCAAGACGCCCTTGCCTTGATGTGGGGTTCAAAATACAAAGGCAATTTTGTGATCACTGATATTTCATCGACCACACTATTTACCGACGGCAAAGGTAATGCCTTAGCGCGCGAGATGAATATCAGCTTGAAAGAGTTTGTCGGCAATGGGCAAGCGAGCTTGCTTGGTGCGGCATTGACTGTAGGCGGAAAATCTTTGCTCGGTTCAATCTTGCCGAAAGGTTTAACCAATACACTTTCAACTGTGAAAAGTGCGGTTAGCCGTGGCGTGGAACTCTACAACCAAGGCAAACGTGCGGTGGACGAAGTCCGCAACACCGTTGCAGTAGTTCGCCAGTTGGCACACGACCCCGCGTCCGCATTGGCGTATTTGCCGAGTACGCTTGCTAATTTAGAAAACGCCTTGGGCGGTTTTGGTGAGTTGGTCGGGATGCAATCCGCCTTTGACAGCGTTCGCCAATACTTGCCTGCTGTGAGTGAATTTAGTCGTGATGTGGCAGCGGTGTATGACGATTTGCAAATAATGAAACAGAGTTTCAGTCGGGCATCTGCCGATAGCGAATGGAATAACTGGTTCACGCCTGCCGATAATGCTTTAACTGAAATCAATGAGCGGCTGGATAATTCTGCAAATTCAGTGGCCAAAATGACCGCTTGGATCGTGTTGCGTGAAGATGAAAATGTGGAGATTTTGAATGACCCAAACCGTACTTAAACATACCGTCAAACAAGGCGAACGCTGGGATAACCTTGCCTATTATTACTATGGCGATGCACTGGAATATGCTCGCATCATTAGAGCCAATCCACATATCAGTTTTTGTGAAGTGTTGCCTACTGGGGCGACTGTATTTATTCCTGTGCTAAATGTGAAGCCGACCCAAAACGAAAATTTACCGCCGTGGTTAAGAGGAAATAATGAGTAAAGTCCAAACACCAGATTTTTCGCTTTTTTATGAGAAAACCAACATTACCGCTGACATTGAGCCGTCTTTGCTGGAGCTCACTTACACCGACTATTTGGAAGGGCAATCGGACGAGCTGTCAGTTTCCTTTGAAGACATCAGCGGTAAGTGGATTCGCCAATGGTTCCCTACACAGGGCGACAAACTCAAGGCGGCGATTGGCTATCAGGGCGAGCCGTTAGTCGAAATTGGAGCATTTGAGATTGATGAGGTGGAATACAGCTATCACCTGTCTAGCATTACCTTGCGAGCCTTATCCACTGGCATTAGTAAAGCTAACCGCACGCTCAAGCCGAAAGCCTACGAGAACACCACTCTCGCCCAAGTAGTGGCAGCGGTGGCAAATCGCCTGAAGCTAAAAGTGGTGGGCAAAATTCGCCACATTCCCATTCAACGCATTACCCAATATCAAGAGCGTGATGTGGAATTTCTTGCCCGCCTTGCCCGTGAGTATCATCACAGCTTTAAAATTGTCGGCAATCAACTGGTGTTTACCGATAAAGATGAACTAGGGCAATCTAAACCGGTGGTAGTGCTTGATGAAAGCGAATGTATCAGCTTGCGACTGCGAGATCGGATTAAAGACACCGCAAAACAGGTGGAAATCAAAGGCTTTGACACAAGCGGTAAAAAAGTGGTGAAAAAAAGCAAAAAAGCGACCGCACTTCGCCCGAAAATGAAGCAAGCACAGGCAGCAAGTGGCGATACGCTCAAAATTACCACCCGAGGTGAAAGCCAAGAACAGATTGATGCACGAGGCGATGCCGCATTAAGCGAGCAAAACGAAGACCAAAGTGCAGGCGATATTACCCTGATTGGCAATCCGAAACTGGTGGCAGGTTCGACTATTTTGCTCAAAAATTTAGGCGTGTTTTCAGGTAAATACTTAATCAAGCAATCTCGCCACAGTATTTCACGCACGCAAGGTTACATCACCAATATCGAAGTGCGAATGTTGGAATTTATCCCTGATGATTTATTAACGCTAGGTATGGAGATAACGAATGCAAACACATAATTTTGGTGCAACCTATCAAGAGGGCATAGTGTCGGCAATCGACCCGAAAAACCACAAAGTGCGGTGTAAAATTCCTGCCCTTGAAGATTTAGAAACCGCGTGGCTTTCTTTCCTCACTCCCAACGCAGGCGGCAACCAGTTTTACTGCTTGCCTGATGAGGGGGAATTGGTCGCGATACTCCTCGATGCGCGAGGTGAAGGTGGTTGTGTGTTGGGCACGATTTATAACGAGCAAGACAAAACGCCAGTGCAAGATGGCAACATTTGGTTCAAAAAATTTAAAAACGGCACAACTATTGCCCACGACCGTAAATCAGGCGATTTAACCATTCACACCAGCGGTAAAGTTATCGTCAATAATTGCGAAGTAGAAGTGAACAACGGCAATGTCAAGGTGAACGGTGGCGATGTAATCGCAGATGGTATTTCGCTGAAAAATCATAAACACCTTGAACAAGGCGATGGTAAGCTCACTTCTCCGTCAAAATCTTAGAATTTTTGACCGCACTTTTCTTTAAATCAGTTTAAAAGCTCCACCCCAAATAGCCTTGTATCATCAAGGCTATGAATACAAATCCGATACACTCAACCCATTGGCAACTTGCACCGAACCTTAATGAACAGGCGGTGCAAGGCATTGATGATATTCATCAGTGTATTGCCAATATTCTCAACACACTCAAAGGCACGGATATTCTTCGCCCTGAATTTGGCTCGGATCATTTTCAATATATTGACCAGCCCGAAGATGTCGCTCTGCCGAATATAGTACGTGAAATCACGCTTGCCCTACAACGATGGGAAAACCGTATCGAAGTCGAAAGTGTGCAAATCATCGGACAAGCTCCGCATTTTGAGCTGCTGATTTATTGGTCGTTAGTTGATGATGTATATCGGGAACTTTATCAGACACAGGTGGTGCAATGAGAAAAGAAGAAGTCAAAATCGTCTCTGACGACATCAAGCAAATTTTAGCCGATACCATTGCCGACTACGAGCAACGCACAGGTAAAACATTGCAACCTGCCCATATTGAACGGTCGATTATTCAATCTTACGCCTACCGCGAAATGTTAGTGCGACAAGGCATTAACCACGCTTTTTTGCAAACCTTTCCGCAATTTGCCACAGGGCTTGCTTTAGATTTATGCGGTGAGCCGATGGGCTGTTATCGCTTATCTGACCAAGCTGCCGAAGTCACTTTGCGTTTTAGCGTGAGTGGTTCGCATTCTGCCATTGTTATTCCACAAGGTACGCTGGTTGGTGCAACCGACAGCCTATTATTCGCCACCCAAACCGAAGTGCGAATTAACCCCACCGAGCAATATGTGGATATAACGGCGATTTGCCAAACCACAGGCGAAAGTGGCAACGGCTGGCAAATCGGGCAAGTAAAAACGCTCAAAAGTGAACTGCCAGCCGATGTAACCGTCTCCAATATTGATGTGTCGGCAAATGGTATCGACACTGAAAATGATGATGACTACCGCAAGCGGATTTTGCTTGCGCCTGAAGCTTTTACCACTTGCGGTTCAGTTGCCGCTTACGAATATCACACTCGTAGCGTGTCGCAAGTGATTTCTGATGTGGCGATTTCCACCCCTCAAGGCGGCACGGTCAAAGTCACGGTATTGACCAAGCACGGACTGCCGTCTGAGATTTTGCAGGAAAAAATTCGCCATTACATCAGTGGCGAAAAACGCCGACCGCTGTGCGACACCGTGATTGTGGCTGCGCCTGAACGCAAAAGCTATCGTGTGGTTGCTAACTTAGATTTGCTCGCTACCGTCGCCGAAAATGAAGTGAAAGCCAAAGCCGAAACCGCTTTGCGAACCTATCTTTCATCACGCACGCAAAAATTGGGGCTGGACATCGTACCGCTCGATATTCAAAGCGTGCTGAAAGTCGCAGGCGTGTATAACGTGCATTTGGCAAGCCCACAACTTACCGAGCTCACGCCTGAACAATGGGCAGAATGCGAAAGCATCGCGATTAACATCAACGAGGAGCGCAAAGATGGCTAAGTTGCAATATCCGTCAATCATTGAAATATCGCCAAAACTGACCGCACTTGCCGACCTTGGCAAGCGGTTAAACCGACTGGATAAATCGCAAATTATGACCAGCTTTGTGGATTTAGTCCCAACCGAGTTTTTAGAACTGCTTGCCGAAAAATGGAGTGTCACCAGCTATGACGGCTGGTTGCTCGCCGAAAGTATTGACGCCAAACGTAAGCTGATTAAACGAGCCGTCGAGCTGCACCGCTACAAAGGCACACCGTGGGCAATGAGGGAAATTGTCCGCCAGCTTGGGTTTGGGGAAGTGGAGATTATTGAAGGTTTATTCGATAAACGTCACGACGGTTCATTTACCCGAGACGGTACATATTTTCACGGCGACCGTTCCAAATGGGCGCATTACCGCGTGATTCTGCAACAAACCATTACTAACGACCAAGCCGATTTACTGCGAAAAACCTTGCGTGTTTTCGCTCCTGCTCGCTGTGTGTTAGCGAGCTTAGACTACCGCCAAGCAGCACTTCGGCACAACGGTATGGCAATGCGTAACGGCAGATTTAATCGTGGCACAGCTTAACTCAAAAAGGAAACAAAATGGCAAATTTAACCTTAACCCGACAATGGGTGGAAAATATTTATCAACTGGAAACGTCCGACCCTGTAATGGGTGGACCAGACGGTATTGATAATCGCCAAGCCAAAGAACTGGGTGCGAGAACAAATTGGCTGAAAGACCAAGTGGACACCATCAACCAAGACCTCACAGGCTACGCCCCCAAAGCCAGCCCAGCGTTCACTGGCATTCCTACCGCACCAACGGCTGTGGCAGGGACGAATAATGCACAAATTGCGACCACTGCGTTTGTGAAAACGGCGATTGCAGCATTGGTCGGTTCAGCACCGGCAGCTCTTGATACACTGGAAGAACTCGCTCAGGCATTAGCAGGTGAAACTAACATTAAAGCAACTTTGTTAGCAGAAATTGGTAAAAAAGCAAATGCAAGTCATACGCATACAATCGCGCAGATTGACGGCTTATCCGATGCTATTAATGCTAGAGCTCCGTCTGCATCTCCGACATTTAGTGGCACGGTTCGCGCACCAACACCAGCTCAAACAGTCAATGATACTACTGTGGCTACAACCGCCTATGTTCGAGCTGCGATTGCGGCTTTAGTAGGAACAGCACCTGCGACGTTAGATACTTTATCCGAAATTGCGAATGCGCTTGCAGAGGATAAAAATGTTAAAGCGACACTGTTGGCAGAAATTGGTAAGAAAGCAAATTTTAGTCATACCCATACAGTGAGCCAGATTACGGATTTTAATCAAGCTACCTCTCAAATTATTAATACTGCAATTACCTATCAAAAAATCGGTAATGTTGAAATTAGAAAATATCCTGATGGGACTATGATTCAGACCGGTCTAGTTGTATTTACTCGAGAAGGTACTACTGTGCATACAGATCTAGTCCTACCTATTGCATATGTAGATAAAGAATATCGATGTTTTATCACGGAACGATACGAATCAAGAGCAAGCGGTAAGGGACAATATAACTGGGTATTCATGCAAGCCAAAACGAATACAACAGCGACAGTAACAAGCTGGTATTTAGGGTCTGCAGACTGGATGACTATTGGGAGATGGAAATAATGACTATGTACTACAAAAATGGCTTTTTTGATGACACAGATGGTAGTTTTGTCCCAGAAGGTGCGGTGGAAATTAGCCAAGATAAATATATTGAGCTAATTAACGGACAATCTCAAGGCAAGCAAATTGTCAGCAACAAACAGGGCGAGCCAGTGTTGATTGAGCAGCAACCGAGCCCCGCACACGAATTAAATCTTGACACGCTCACATGGGATATTTCAGTCGAAAAACAAACTGCACTTTTAGCCGACGCTCAAACTCGACTTATCGCTAATATCGATGAGCACGCGGCAAAAATCTACAGCACTTGGACGAGATTTGAAAGCGAATATCGTGAACGCCAAGCAGCCGCGGAAGCATTTAAATCTGCAAATTATGAAGGCGAGTGCAGTCGATATATATCAGACTTTGCACAACGTGCGAGACTGGATAATAAGACCGCTGCAAACCTGATTTTGACACAGGCAGCAGGGCTCGAAAAACTACAAATGGAGCTTGCTAATCAACGTATGCGCAAGTATGAGCTCACAGTACCGGGTTTAACGCTTGAGCAAATGCAAGTAACTTATGACGACATTATCAAGCAAATGGATAACTTGATGGAGGCATATCAAAATGGCTAAGGTTTATTTGGCGATGTACAAACACAAGCGAGACTGGCGCAAAGAGCCAATCAAAGCGATAGCCGACCGCATTACTCGATTTTGCACAAAGGGCAAATACTCGCACTGCGAGATTGCCATTGAGCGTATTGAGTTTGGCAACGGGCATCATTATGAGCATCAAACGGTGTTCGATTGCTACTCATCCAGCGTGCAAGACGGTGGGGTGCGCTGCAAACAGATTGATGTGTCTGATAACACCAAATGGGATTTAATCCCCCTAACCGATGTCACCGAGGAGCAAATCAAAGCCTATTTTAACCGCACTTCAGGCAAGAAATATGACTGGTGGGGTGCTGTCGGGATTGTTCTTGGGATTAAACAAAAACGCTCAAAATACTTTTGTTCTGAATGGTGCTTTAATGCGATTCAGGGGGGCGAGAACGGCTGGCGGTTTAGCCCGAATCAACTAGTGGCTATATTTGGAGCGCATCATGCAAGATATTATCTTTAACTGGATTCGTGGTGATGATGAAGCGGAAACCTTAGTATTTACCGAAGAAAACGGCGAACCCTTAGATTTTACAGGCAGTCGGTTTGATTGCGATATTGTGCCTTTAGGCAGTGCAAGCGAGAAAATTCACCTATCGACCGACAACCAAGGCATTTTTATCAACGGGAATGAACTCAGCCTTCTCATCACCCATGAACAAACAGAAAATGTAACGTGGAAAGAGGCAAGATTTGACCTGCAACAAACCACGCCAGACGGCAAAATTAAAACGTGGTGTAACGGAAAAGTGCGGTTACAACACGATATTACGCGGAGAGTATGATGCAAACTATCCAAGTAAAACCTAAACAAACCGTGCAAATTAAGGTGAAGCCTTGTGTAAAACTGGCAAGCCTTGCACTGTTTGATACAGCACTTTTAAAGATTTATAACCAAGCTAAAGAGGACTACAAACATGGAAAAATTAGAAATTAACCAACAAGACCAAGGTTTTGCCTATCAAGTTGGCAAAGATATTGCTCAATTACAAGAGACGGTGGCAGCCTTACAAGCCGCGGCTACCGCTCAACAGGGGACAAAAAACCAATGGGTGCAGAAACTGACATTAAAACCAGGCTCAACTGAATCTTGGGTTAATGTGAAAGTCAATCCTGAATTAGTGGGGAAAGTGGGTATGGCATTATTTGCCAACGGTACTGTGGAAAAAGCCTATTTCAAAGAAATTTACGAAATGCCTGTGGATGCATCATATTTTCCTACGTATCTCATTGCTTTTGCAGACCCTGAACAGGTAGATTTTGTGAGTGAGGTGGGGTGATATTGAATGTTTGAAAGCGTAAATAAAATGCAGATAATCTCGGTAAGCAAGCAAGCAAGCAAGCAAAGTATAGTACAATTTAAACAAGCCCCGCTACCTTTTGTGGGGCAAAAACGAATGTTTTTGAAACATTTTGAGACGATTCTCAACGAAAACATCAAAGACGATGGAGAGGGCTGGACGATTATTGATACCTTTGGCGGTAGTGGTTTATTGAGTCACGCTGCTAAACGTTTAAAACCGAAAGCCTGCGTAATCTACAATGATTTTGATGGATATGCGGAAAGGCTCGCTCATATTGACGACATCAACGCCTTGCGTTCACAACTTTTTACTATTGTTGGCAACGCTACGCCAAAAAACAAGCGAATGCCAAAGGAGTTAAAGGCAGAATGTGTCAAAATCATTCAAGCGTTTGATGGCTACAAAGATTTGAATTGCTTGGCGAGTTGGTTGCTGTTTAGCGGCCAGCAAGTAGCGACCATTGATGAGCTATTCCAAAATGATTTCTGGCATTGTATTCGCCAGTCAGATTATCCAAAGGCGGATGGTTATTTGGATGGCGTAGAAATTGTGCGGGAGTCATTCCACACGTTGCTACCGAAATTTGCGGATAATCCCAAAGCGTTGTTTGTATTAGACCCGCCTTATCTCTGCACCAGACAAGAAAGTTACAAGCAAGCTACGTATTTTGACTTGATTGACTTTTTGCGACTGGTCAATATCACCCGACCACCTTATATTTTCTTCAGTTCAACGAAGTCGGAGTTTGTGCGGTTTATTGAGTATATGCAGGAAGATAAGATTGATAATTGGGAAGCCTTTGATAATACGAAACGAATTGTAGTCAATGCGTCAGCAAGTTATTCAGGCAAGTATGAGGATAATATGGTTTACAAATTCTAAGAAACTGTAACATTATTGCACTATATGAAAAAGCGAGATGAATAATTTATCTCGCTTTTTTGTCGCGGTTATGTTGCGCGGGTTTATTAGCATCAAGTTTTCAACCTGTCGTAGATAATGAAAACTTATGTCTAACCAGTGAAAAACCACATTGTCCTTATGGTGGGGGCTTTGCTCGTCAAAACGTACTAATGTTTAATGATTGGAGTTATGCAAGTCAATATCAGGATTTTAAAAAAGTGCGGTTAGAATCGTGGTTAAAAGAAGTGCAAAATCTTGTCGTCATCGAACTGGGAGCAGGAAAAGCTATTCCAACTGTGCGTCGATTTTCTGAACGTACGGCGAAAGCAAAAAAGGGTGGATTTATCCGTATTAACCCACAAGATGCAGGTGTGTCGAAAATGCACTTTTTAAGTCTAGAAATGAAGGCGTTAGATGCCTTAAAAGCGATTGATAGTCTTCTAAATCCTTCTCAATAAGCGATTGAATAATGGAAAATTTTTGCAGAAATTATCTTCTGCCAACAAATTGGCAGCAACAAGCGACACAACCAAGATTCCCTTTTTAATGGCGAGGTGGTGTTTCAATATAAACTCAAAACGGCTGAAAAACGCCTTGAAAACCGACCGCACTTTATTGTGGGCGTGGCAGATGGTATTTCCAATAGTAACCGACCTGAAAAAGCGAGCAAGTTGGCTATGCAATTATTAAGCCAAATGGAAAGCATAAGTCGTCAAACGATCTACGATTTACAATCCAGTTTATCAGCAGAATTAGTTGAGGATTATTTTGGCTCAGCAACCACTTTTGTGGCGGCTGAAATTGATCAAACAACCAGTAAAGCCAAAATTCTCAGCGTAGGCGATAGTCGTGCTTATTTAATTGATACCCAAGGAAACTGGCAACAAATTACCCAAGATCATTCAATTCTTTCTGAATTGCTAGCTGATTTCCCTGATAAAAAAGAGGAAGATTTTGCCACTATTTATGATGACGTTTCTTCTTGTTTAGAAGCCGATTATTCTGAATTCCAAGATAAAATTTTTTATCAAGAAATTGAAATTAAACAAGGGGAAAGTTTATTACTGTGTTCTGATGGATTAACAGATGGGCTTTCTGTTGAAGTGAGGGAAAAGATTTGGAAACAATATGATAATGATAAATCGAGATTGACAGTGTGTCGTAAATTAGTTGAGAAGCAAAGGTTTTATGATGATTTATCGGTTATAATTTGTGCGTTTTAATTAATCTAAGGAGCCGCCATGGCAAATAATATTAACCAAGTTGTTGATTCTTTAATTTCTATCAATCAAGTGATAGAAAATTTTAGATTACAACGTGAAAAGACCGAACTATACGACTCGAATCGTTTTAATCCGTTTCAGTTTATACGAATGGATGAAATGGGGTTATCAAAAATTCTTGCCTTTTTGCTAGCTCCTAAAGAAGCTCATGGGCAAGGGGATTTGTTTTTAAATAGTTTTTTAAAGTTTATTAATAAACACCAGTTTTTGGCTTATGAAAAAGTAAATATCTATCTTGAAAAACCAACTAATAGAAATCGCCGTCATGATATTTTTATTGAAGGTGTATTAGATAATAAACGAGTTTGGGCGATTTCTATTGAAAATAAATTGCAAGGTGCGGTTGATCAGAAAGGGCAGATGAATGATTATGCTGAAGATCTTAAGAATTATACCTCTGAGTCTTATTTTCTTATTTATCTACCTGTATTTAGTGATAATCCTTCGAAAGAATCTATTTCTGAAGAACATTGGTTAGAATTAATTACTAATAAAAAAGCAATGATATTATCAGCAAGTATGATCATTCAGTGGCTTGATAATACTGTTATTATTGCACCAGCCGTAAAACAATTTTGTAATGATTTTAAGAACTTTTTAAGTGAGGATGTTATGGGAAATACTCAGGATACAAATGATTTAGTTACTTATTTATTAGATAACGAACAAGCATTAGATTCAGCTTTAAAAGTTATTGATACAACCAATACATTGTATGAAAAATTAGGAGATATATTGGTTGAACAGTTAACTGAAAAATTTGAACGTTATTATCCAGATTTAAGGGCGTTTAAATTTAAATGCTGTAAGGTTAGACATCACTCAAACTCTCTATTTGGTATTTCTATTCAGAGAGATGACGTTAATTTTGGTGTAGCAATTGAATTTGGAAAAACATGGCTTGAAGATTGTTATTATGGTTTTTACTGTCATAAAAAAGTTCATCCTCAGTTATATCAATATTTACATGGTTGTTCTGCTGACCTTAGAAATAATGCTGGTTTTAAAGCAAATCAGTGGTGGGTCGGATGGAAAAACTTTGATTATGTAAATTGGGATTCTGAGGTTTTAGGAAAAATAACAACTGGAGAACTAGCTAATAATATTTTCGAACATTGGAAGCCTTTATTAGATTTCTTTAATCAACATTTAAATAAAATAAAAGAAGAATTGGCTAAATCATAACGACACAATCTGTCGCTCTACTTCTTAAACTATACTCAAACCTATTAGGTTTGAGCATTTTTTATTGGAGTGATGATTATGTCTAAATTCAAACTTAACCCCCCATCAGTTTCCCCATATACCGAAAAATTAATGTTGCAACTTTTATTGGAATATCGAGAATTCACAGAGGTTTTTCATGAAGATGTTTGGCACTATGACAATATTGCAGCGGCTTTAGGTTTACCAAGTGAAATGGAACGTTGCGATGATTTTCGTGCGAAAGTAAAAAAATTATTACAAGCTCGAAATAAAACGTTGCCAAAATTGACCGCTCTTTGCGCAAAGGAGAATCCAATTATTCAACAAAATATTGATACGTTGACCCAATTATTATCATTGAATGCAGCCGAGCAAACGCTTTTCCGTTTATCGGTTCAGCTACGCTTAGATGAGCCGTTGAAAAAATTAAGCGAGGTATTACCAAAATCTAATTTTGTAGGGGTAAGTGAGGTATTATCAAATTTATTTGGTTTGCCAAAATCGGACATTATTTCTGCCTTAAAAGATAAGGGAAAACTATTAGGCTATGGCTTGCTTGAACGAAACTATAATCCAGATAGCCTCCATGACTATTTGGATTGGGGAAAAATGTTAGATTTTGATGAATTTATCTCAGAACCATTAAATAAGCAGGTGTTATTAAAAGCCTGTACAAAACCAGCTATTGAACCTAGTTTGAGTTTAGACGATTTTGCTTATTTAAACGAGATGAAAACAATGATGCTGGATTATCTTCACTCCTCATTCGCTACCCGTAGAAAAGGTGTGAATATTTTAATTTATGGTGTACCAGGTACAGGAAAAACAGAGTTCGCAACGTTATTAGCAAAAGCAGTGAGTGTTTCGGCACATAATATTACTTATATGGATGAAAATGAGGAAGTGATC
Source organism: Haemophilus quentini (assembly GCA_001752465.1). Classification (GTDB taxonomy): domain Bacteria; phylum Pseudomonadota; class Gammaproteobacteria; order Enterobacterales; family Pasteurellaceae; genus Haemophilus; species Haemophilus quentini. The sequence goes on along the minus strand of MDJB01000003.1, from coordinate 27,100 downwards.
CGAGCAGAAGAGCGTTTGAATAAATGCCGTGTTGCACAAAAGATTTTAGAAGGGCAATCTTCGTTATTGATTTTTGATGAAATAGAAGATGTTTTTCGCGCTGGTTTTTTTGAGCGTTCAGTAGCGCAGAAAAATAAAGCTTGGACAAATCAGTTATTGGAAAACAATAACGTGCCGATGATATGGTTATTGAATTCGGTTTCTGGCATAGATCCTGCTTTTTTACGTCGCTTTGATTTTATTTTAGAAATGCCAGATTTGCCGTTGAAAAATAAGTCGGCACTGATTACGCAACTGACTGAGGGAAAATTAAGTCCAGCTTATGTGCAGCATTTTGCTAAAGTGCGGTCATTAACGCCAGCGATTTTAAGCCGCACAATTCGGGTGGCCAAGGAACTCAATACGTCAAATTTTGCGGAGACATTGCTCATGATGTTTAATCAAACGTTAAAATCGCAAAATAAACCGAAAATCGAACCGCTTGTTTTAGGCAAAGCCGACTATAACTTAGATTATGTGGCTTGTAATGACAATATTCATCGTATTAGTGAAGGGTTAAAGCAGTCGAGAAAAGGGCGAATTTGTTGCTATGGTCCGCCAGGAACTGGAAAAACTGCTTGGGCAGCATGGCTTGCAGAACAGTTGGATATGCCGCTGTTGTTAAAACAAGGCTCAGATTTACTTAATCCTTATGTGGGCGGAACAGAACAAAATATTGCTCAAGCCTTTGAACAAGCGAAAGCCGATAACGCATTATTAGTGTTAGATGAAGTGGATACGTTCTTATTTTCTCGAGAGGGCACAAATCGAAGCTGGGAGCGTTCACAAGTGAATGAAATGTTGACACAAATTGAACGCTTTGAAGGGCTGATGGTGGTATCAACAAATTTAATTGAGGTGCTTGATCCAGCAGCCTTACGTCGTTTTGATTTAAAATTGAAGTTTGATTATTTAACTCTTAAACAACGCTTGGATTTCGCTAAACAACAAGCGGAAATTTTAGGGTTGCCGTTGTTATCGAAAGAGGATTTAAGTCATATTGAATCGCTTAATTTATTGACGCCTGGTGATTTTGCTGCGGTGGCTCGTCGTCATCAATTTTCCCCTTTTCAAAAGGTGCAAGATTGGTTGATGGCACTACAAGGAGAATGTGAAGTAAAACCAGCGTTTTCTGCAACAACAAGACGAATAGGGTTCTAATCAAAGTGCGGTCATAATTTTTATGTTTTTTTGACCGCATTTTTTTATTAGTTTTTTAACTGACAGAAAATAAAAAACATTGAATTTATCTTCAATTATTATTTCTGTGATCCACCTCACAATCTTAATATGACAATTATCATAACCCTTTAGAGAGCGTTATATTATCTTTACGCTATGTTGATCGATATAGGGAGGACAACATATGCTCATGACGATACTCAGCTTCCTCATTGTAACCAGTGTGGTTGCTTATATTTCTTGGTTAAAAACAAAAGGGGATGATTTAAGTACATCCAAAGGGTATTTCTTAGCTGGCCGTGGTTTAGGTGGGTTAGTGATCGGGTGCTCAATGGTATTAACTTCACTCTCAACAGAACAACTGATCGGCGTAAATGCGGTCTCTTATAAAGGAAACTTTTCAATTATCACATGGACCGTTCCAACGGTTATTCCGCTTTGTTTCTTGGCACTTTATATGTTGCCGAAATATTTGCGTAACGGTTACACAACAGTGCCAGAATTTTTTGAAAGCCGTTTTGACCGTCAAACACGCTTGATTATGTCAACATTATTCTTAGTGTTTTATCTTTTCATCGTAATTCCAACCGCACTTTACACTGGTGCAATCGCCTTCAATAAAATCTTCAACTTAGAAACCGCATTTGGCTTAAGCTATGGGGCAGCTATAACTTACACGGTCATTGCCATTGGTGTTGTTGGGGCTATTTATGCGATTTTTGGTGGTTTGAAAGCAGTGGCAGTATCAGACACAATCAATGCAGTGATTTTAGTCATTGGCGCATTGCTTGTCCCATTCTTTGCCTTGATGTATTTAGGTGATGGCAGTTTCTCCGAAGGTTTACACACAATCACAACAACGCACATTGAAAAATGGAATGCGATTGGTAGCGAAACAGATGCCACACCTTGGCCAACAATTTTCACCGGTATTATGGTTGTTCATTTTTTCTATTAGACAACAAACCAAGCTATCGTACAACGTTGCTTAGGTGCTAAAGATTTACAATCAGGTCAAAAAGGCATTTTGATTGCAGCACTATTCTTATTAACTTTACCAATCATTTTAAACCTTCCTGGTTTATTGAGTTTCCATATTTTAGGTGAAGGCGTAAATCCAATTGATGCCTCTTATCCATTATTAGTAAACAAAGTATTGCCAACTTGGTTACAAGGTTTCTTTATTGCAGCATTATTTGGCGCAATTTTAAGTACCTTTAACTCATTCTTAAATTCAGCAGCAACCATTTACTGTAAAGACTTATTACCTTCTATCACCAAAAAAGTGCGGTCAGAAGAATTAATTTCTTATGCGAAAAAAGTTTCTACCATTATGGCGATTGTTACTATGATTTTCGCTCCGTTACTCATGTTTGGTACAGATGGTATCTTCTTAATCACTAAACGTTTCGCAGGATTTGTGAATATTCCAATCGTTGCTTTATTTGCCGTAGGTATGTTTAACAAAACGGTATCTGGCAAAGTGGCACGTATTGCTTTATTTGCTCACGTTATCTTGTACTTCTGCATCGTTTGGGTGTTTAATGTCAAAATCAACTTTGTGTATGTTATGGGCGGATTATTCGTATTTGATGTCGTATTAATGCTCATCTTAGGACAATTCTTACGCCGTGAACCTTACATTGAAAACAAAGAAAACTTAGGTAACGTAGATTTAACTAACTGGAAATACTTAAAAGTAACCAGTGTGTCTTTAATCTTAGGTTTACTTGCGCTTTACACTTTCCTTTCGCCACTTGGTATGACGTCAGAATCTGGCAATCCATCAATGGTGCTTGGCGTATGGGCAGTGTTACAAATTATCGTGTTATTTGTTGTACGAGATAAAGAGGCTAAATAATGAACATTATTTATATTCTACTGGATCAAATTCGTAAAGATATGTTGGGGCCTTATGGTCACCAAATTGTGAAAACCCCTAATTTAGATCGTTTGGCAAAAGATGGCGTTCGCTTTAATAACGCCTTCACTCCAGCGTCTGTTTGCGGTCCTGCACGCACTTCACTTTTTACTGGATTAATGCTGTCGTCTCACGGCATTATTAAGAATGGGGAAAAAGGCAGTACAGGTGAAATTAGCCAAGAAAAACCGAATATCGGTAAATTAGCTGGCTATAACACTTATGTTGTAGGGAAATGGCACGTAGGCACGAAATCCGTACCCGAAGATTACGGGATTAAAGGCCATAACTTTGATGGTTATGGCTATCCCAGCAGTGGAGTATATAAAAATTTAGTCTTCAACCAACCGCTAACACATTCTAATCGTTATAAAGAATGGTTAGAAGAAAAGGGGTATGAAATTCTAGAAGTAAGCCGTGCCTACTTTGGTGATAACCCACATTTACGGGTACAAGAACTTTGCGGTTTACTCTCAGGCACAAAAGATCAAACCATCCATTATTTCATCATTGATGAAGCGAAAAAATATATTCAAGAATCATTAGATGAAGGCAAGCCGTTCTTTGCATGGATAAACTTTTGGGGGTCTCACACGCCTTGTATCGTGCCAGAACCTTATTATTCCATGTATAGAAAAGAAGATGTGGTGCTTGATAAAAGTTTCTTTAAACCGTTAGAGGGCAAACCAGGGCATTTTCGCACAATTTCAAAAATGTGGGGAATGTGGGACGCGAGCGAAGATCATTGGAAAGAGGTCATCACAAAATTCTGGGGGTACATCACCTTAATTGATGATGCGATCGGTGAATTATTCGAATACTTAGAAAAAAACGGTCTTTATGACCGCACTTTCTTGGTAGCAACCGCAGATCATGGTGATGCAATGGGAGCGCATCGAATGATTGAAAAAGGTGAATTTATGTTTGATGCTACCTATAACATTCCGATGATTATTAAAGACCCAAATTCAGACCGAGTCAATCAAGAAGATGATAACTTTGTCTATCTTCACGACTTAACTTCGACAGTTTTGATTTAGCTAATCAAAAAGTTCCTGAAAGTTTTGAAGGGCAGAGTATTCTCCCAATTATGCGCCAACACCAAGATAACCAAAGAAAAGGTGTACTTGGTCAGCTTGTGGGGCATTTTGTGTATTTTGAACAACGTATGTGGCGTCGTAAAGATTACAAACTCGTATTTAATGCGACTGATGTTTGTGAACTTTACAACATCCGTAACGATCCAGAAGAAATGCATAATTTATTCTATGATTCACAATATAACAGCATCAAAAAAGAGATGTTGGAAGAAATGCGCGCTGAGATGAAACGTTTGAATGATCCACTGGAAAATTGGGTTTATCGAATTATTGACGAAATTTAATCAAAGTCGTAGATTAAGGGCGTATCTGATACGCCCTTTGTTATCTCTGCACCTTATTTATCTTTTAAAATCACAGGAATAAACATGAAAACAACATTACTAAAAACACTGACACCAGAGCTTCATCTTGTTCAACATAACGACATACCAGTTCTTCACTTAACACATGCGGTTGGAACGGCAAAAATTTCCTTGCAAGGAGCACAGCTTATTAGTTGGAAACCGCAAAATGCGAAGCAAGATGTATTATGGTTAAGTGAACTAGAACCCTTCGAAAATGGCAATGCTATTCGTGGTGGCGTACCGATTTGTTATCCTTGGTTTGGTGGTGTAAAACAACCTGCACACGGCACAGCTCGTATTCGTTTATGGCAGTTGAGTCATTACGATATTTCAGCGCATAAAGTGCGGTTAGAATTTGAGTTGTTTTCTGATTTAAATATTATCGAAGCTAAAATTGTAATGGTATTTACTGACAAGTGTCATTTAACCTTTACACATTATGGCGAAGAACCTGCACAAGCAGCATTGCATACCTATTTCAATATTGGGGATATTAATCAAGTGGAAGTACAAGGTTTACCTGAAACTTGTTTTAATAGCTTAAACCAACAACAAGAAAACGTTCCGTCACCGCGTCACATTTCTGAAAATGTTGATTGCATTTATTCCGTAGAAAAAATGCATAATCAAATAGTAGATAAAAGTTTCAATCGTACAATTGCACTGCATCATCATAATGCAAGCCAATTGGTTCTTTGGAATCCTTGGCACAAAAAGATGGGTGGAATGAGTGAAATTGGCTACCAAACGATGTTGTGCTTAGAAACTGCTCGTATTCATCACTTACTTGAATTTGGCGAAAGTTTAAGCGTAGAAATTTCGCTTAAAGGCTAAATTTTGTTGCATAAGTGGTGTAAATACTATAGAATTCGCGAGATTTCGCCCGTTCCTTACGGGCAACAAATTTGAAATCTTTTATTTTTAGCGAAAAGATTTTTACTATTAACCAATAGAAGGAATACGATTATTAAAACCGTAAAAAAAGCGCCAGCAGTAAATCGCCCAAACCGTATCAATGAAGAGATTCGTGTAAAAGAAGTTCGTTTAATTGACCAAGATGGTGAACAGGCAGGGATTGTTTCTATTCAACAAGCCCTAGAAATGGCAGAACAAGCAGAGCTTGATCTTGTTGAAATTAGCCCAAATGCAGAGCCGCCGGTTTGCCGCATTATGAACTACGGTAAATTCCTTTACGAAAAAAGTAAAACCGCTAAAGAACAAAAGAAAAAACAAAAAGTTGTGCAAGTTAAGGAAATTAAATTCCGTCCAGGCACAGACGAAGGTGACTATCAAGTTAAATTACGCAGTTTAATCCGTTTCTTAGAAGACGGTGACAAAGCAAAAATTACCGTGCGTTTCCGTGGTCGTGAAATGGCTCACCAAGACATTGGTTTTGATGTCCTAGAGCGCGTAAAAAATGATTTAGCTGAAATTTCTGTCGTTGAATCTGCACCAGGTAAATTAGAAGGCCGTCAGGCTGTAATGGTGTTAGCACCTAAGAAAAAATAAGAATTTTGCTGAGATTCCTCAGCAAATCTTTTTGTTTAAGTTTGACTTAAATGAAAAGACAACTGCATGTTGGGCACACTACGCAGCCTAACTGCTTTTGAAAAGGCAATTTAATTTGCCTTATGATGGAAATGATCAGTGCTTCCAAGTAACTTTTTAGGTTCGCCTGATTATGTTGTTTTAAACGAAAAATGCGGAGTTATTTTAACAATGCCTAAAATCAAAACAGTACGCGGCGCAGCGAAGCGCTTCAAAAAAACTGCTTCTGGTGGTTTCAAGCGTAAACAATCTCACTTACGTCATATTTTGACTAAAAAAACAACTAAACGTAAACGTCATTTACGTCATAAATCAATGGTTGCGAAAGCAGACCAAGTTTTAGTAGTAGCTTGCTTACCATACGCATAAGCCGTTATTTAAGCAAAACGTACGATTAGTTCATTTTAGAAAAATATTACATAGGAGATTAAATAATGGCTCGTGTAAAACGTGGTGTTATTGCAAGAGCACGCCATAAGAAAGTTCTTAAGGCTGCTAAAGGTTATTATGGTGCACGTTCACGTGTGTATCGCGTTGCTTTCCAAGCGGTGATCAAAGCTGGTCAATACGCATATCGTGACCGTCGTCAACGTAAACGTCAATTCCGTCAATTATGGATTGCACGTATCAACGCTGCAGCACGTCAAAATGGTTTATCTTACAGCAAATTCATCAACGGCTTGAAAAAAGCATCTGTTGAAATCGACCGTAAGATTCTTGCTGATATCGCTGTATTCGACAAAGTAGCGTTCGCTGCATTAGTTGAAAAAGCAAAATCTGCACTTTAATTTTTTAAAGTTTAGATAAAGAAGAATTAGGACGCTGAAAAGCGTCCTTTTTTCATTATTATGATAGATAAGTCTATCTTTTCTATAAATTCTAAATTGGCAATTTCGCTAAATTGTCCTCCCTAAAACCAGTGTGTGTTTTTTTAGTCTATTTCTATCTTTTAAATGATTAAATATAAATAAGAAAAAGCATTTTTGTTAGTTATTTAAAGTTTAATTTTTAACCTTTTTGCACCCAGTATACTGGGTGTTGTTATCTCTTTACAGAGATAACAACAAAACATCTTGCTAAACAAAAAAGTTTGGTATTCCAATTAAGGTTAATTAATAGGTATGTTATGAAACTGACAAAAACACTTCTCACTAGCGCATCGTTAGCTACTTCAATTTTTTCTTTTCAATCTACTGCTTGGACAGATACGCCAAAACAGCAGTTTCAACAAGCCGTTGAATCCTATAATAAACGCGATTATCAAAAAGCTTTCAAACTTTAGCTGCCATTGGCTGAACAAGGCGATGTAGCTGCTCAAAATAATTTGGGTGTGATGTATAGCAATGGACAAGGCGTGAAACGTAATCTTTCTGAAGCTAAAGAATGGTTCCGTAAGGCTTGTGATAACGGTGGTCAAGGTGCTTGTGATGCTTTAAGGAAGTTAGAGAAATAGTTTTGAAATTAGGACGCTGAAAGGCGTCCTTTTTTTGCATTTGTGACTTCAAATTTTGTAAAATAATGCCATTAGTTCTCATCTGTTAAAATCTATGGCCGAAACAATCCCACTAAATCCTATCACATTGCCTTTAAATCAAATTAGCTTAATCGAAGCATCCGCTGGTACGGGGAAAACCTACACTATTGGATCTTTATATCTCCGACTTTTATTAAAGGCGGGAGAAAATAATTTTTCTCGTCCGTTAAATGTGGAAGAAATTCTGGTGGTAACCTTTACGGAAATGGCGACAGAAGAACTCAAGAAAAAAATTCGTGAGCGTATAACAGATGCGATTGATAAACTCACAACCTTTTCAGAAATCCAAGATAAATCCGCATTTAAAAATGATGAATTTCTTATCGCACTTTGTCAGGATTTGAACATTTTTGAGGCAATTCATCGTTTAAAATTAGCTGAGCAAAATATGGATTTGGCGGCGATTTATACCATTCACGGTTTTTGTCGCCGTATGTTGATGCAATATGCTTTCCATTCTGGCATTCACTTCAATTTAGAATTAATAAAAGATCAATCCGATTTATTAGTTCGTTTTGCTAATGAATTTTGGCGAGAGCATTTTTATCCGTTGGATTTTGAATCTGCAAATTTTATCGCGACAGAATTAGTATCACCAGCAAATGTGTTGTCTTTGTTGAAAGCGGATTTAGGTAAAGATTTGCAGGTGGAGATTGAAAATAAACAGGCGTTATCTGTACCAATACAAATCTTTTTACCGCAATATCTTGGTGGTTATCAAAAGGCGTTGAATGAATTAAAGGCATTTTGGTTAGAAAGTGCGGATGAAATTTCAGCGATTATTACCAATGAACTGGAGAAAGATTATCCAAAAGATCAGTTGAAATCGTTAAATCGTAAAAAGTACCAAGTAAAGCGTTTAGAGGATTGGATTAATAAAATCAATCAATGGTCAAATAATCCTAGAGATTATCAAATTAATACCACATTGAAAGACTATTTCCTACAATCATCCATTGAGAAAAATTGCGAAGAATCAACGGATAAAAATAAAGATAAAAAACCCGCAAAGCCTTTTTATTTCCCGATTTTTGCAGAGCTTGAAAAGCGCGTTAATGCCTTAATGGCACCAGATTTACTAAGCAAACTCACTCTTTATCATTATCGCCAAGGGCTACAACAAAAACTTTTAGACTATAAACTTAATCATCAAGAAAAATCCTTTGATGATTTATTGCGTTTGCTTTGTGAAGCCTTGCAAGGTTCGCAAGGGGATGAATTAGCGGAAATGATTCGTTTCCAATATCCTTTCGCGATGATTGATGAATTTCAGGATACGGATTCACAACAATACGCTATTTTTTCAAAAATTTATCGTGATAATCCCGAAAAAAATACTGGTTTTATTATGATTGGTGATCCGAAGCAGGCGATTTATCGTTTCCGTGGCGCAGATATTTTTACTTATCTAAAAGCATCGGACGAAGCCCAATCTCGCTTTGAACTCACTAAAAATTATCGTTCAGAGAAGCATTTGGTTGATGGCGTAAATGCTTTATTCGATTTTCCTCAATCGCCATTTATTTATCAAAATATTAACTTTACTGCTGTTGATTCTCGTGATGATCATCTTCGATTTTATTTAAACGGTAAAGCCGAACCAGCTTATTGTTTTTATCTAACTAAAAGTGACAAAGTGAATAAAACTGAAAGTGACAAAGTGAATAAAACTGAAATGGCAAAAATATGTGCTATTTCTATTCAACATTGGCTAAAAAGTGCGGCGGAAAATCAGGCAGTTTTTCAAAATGAAGATACCTGTAAAACCTTACAAGCGGCGAATATTGCCGTATTGGTGCGTGATAAAAATGAAGCGGCTTTAGTAAAAAATGAATTGCAAAAATTGGGGATCGCGTCAGTTTATCTTTCTGATCAAAATAGCGTATTTGATAGCAATGTTGCGAAAGAATTAGCTTGGGTGCTTAAAGCCTGTTTGAATGTGGCAGAACGTCCAATTTTGAACGCAATTGTGACCGCACTTTTTGGCTTAAATGCAGCGGATATTCATCAAATTCAGCAAAATGAGGCAGACTGGCAACGTTGGGCTGATAGCTTTGCTCAATATCAACAAACTTGGCAGCGTCAAGGGATATTAGCAATGCTACATCAAATTTTATTGGAGCAAGGCATTTCAGAGCGATTATTAAGTCAAGCCACGGGCGAGCGAGATTTAACGGATTTCCTACATTTGGCAGAAATTTTACAACAAGCTGCCACGCTACACGAAAGTGAAGCGGCATTGCTCAGTTGGTTTGAAAAGCAAATTCAAGGCGAAGGTCGTCAAGAGGCTCAAATTCGTTTAGAAAGTGAACGCCAGTTGGTAAAAATTGTGACAATCCATAAATCTAAAGGCTTAGAATACGATTTAGTTTGGCTACCATTTTTAGCTGTGCCGAGCAAAGATCCAAGTAAAAAAGACATCAATATTTATTATTCTAAAGAACGAGATGAAACCTTATGGGATATGGAAAATCGTAATTTAAACGCACTTTATGAAGAAACGTTTGCTGAAGAGTTACGTTTACTTTATGTGGCTTTAACGCGTGCCAAATATCAAATGGCATTCGCTTTGCCTACGCAATTTGATAAAAAATGGAATGCCTTACATTATGTATTAAGCCAAGGTGAAATAGGCAAGGAAATAGCGTTATCAGCGCCTAAAGATACCGAAACATTGTTGCAAGCCTTCAAAGAAAAAATGCGAGATAATGTGGAAATCTGTACTAAGCCAAATCTAAAAGATTTGCCGGCTTTATCAATCAATACAAAAAATGATGAGCTTAAAGCCGCAGAATTTACGGGCAATATTGAGCAAGATTGGCGAATAACCAGTTTTACTTCAATTGAACAAGGTCATCGCCGACAAAATTATTTCGCTGAAAGTGCGGGGAAAAAACACGTAGTTTTTGATGATACAAAAGATTATGACAGCCAAAATTCGATTGAAATTTCGACCGCACTTTTAAACGAAAATGAATCAAACATTTTAGATTTGCCACGGGGTAAACAAGTCGGGACGGTATTGCATCGCCATTTTGAAAATTGCTATTTTTCTGATTTAGCAAATACAGAAGAAATTAACAAATTAAGACAATCCTTACAGTTAGATAAAACCTTTACAGAACCTCTACAAAATTGGCTACAACAGATTTCACATACGCCACTTTCTAATGAAATAGAAATAGCATTAGCTGATTTGGCAAATAAAAATTGTATTAAAGAAATGCCATTCTATCTGGCTATTAGGGAACATTTTGATGTTGAAGCGTTTAATCGCGCGTTGAAAGCCCATCATCATTTGCCAAGCGAGCCACTTCAATTTGAACAAATTCAGGGTATGGTGAGAGGTTCAATTGACTTAGTTTTCCGCCATAATGGGAAATATTATCTTGTTGATTATAAATCTAATTTCTTAGGTTCAACTCTTGCCGATTACAATCAAGAGGCATTGAAAAAAGAAATGTTACACAGTCACTATGATTGGCAATATTTAATTTATACGCTGGCATTGCATCGTTATTTGCAAAGCGTTGTGCCTCATTACGATTATGCGCGAGATTTCGGCGGGGTATTTTATCTTTTCTTACGTGGAATGAATGGTGAGCCACAATCTGGCGTATTTTACGATCGTCCAAGCGTTGAATTAATCACAGAATTAGACGGGGTGTTTTAATGTTATCTGTATTACACAAACTTAAAGAGCAGGGCATTCTTTCTCAAGGTGATTATTATTTTGCTAAGTTGATAGCAGATAAACAATGTCATACGGATTATGCGGAGCCAGTCAAAAATTTAGCCATATTATTAGCCGCACTTTGTAGCTGGCGTTATACGCAGGGAAATACTTGCAGCCAATTAGATCGCTATTTAGAACATAATTTATTTGGTTTGTCTTATCGTACAACGGAAGAAGCTTACTTGGCTGAAATTCGTAAAAAGATTGGTTATGTACCTGTGGAAGATTGGCAAAATGCGTTGTGCGGGCATATGGCATTTACGCAAGATCCCGTCAATCAAATTGCGCCAATGGCATTTCAATTTGGCGCGTTGTATTTCTATCGCGCTTGGGAAGATGAATATCGCATCGCACAATATATAAAAAACACCTTAAAAAATAACCGCACTTTAGCTTTTTCTTATGATGAAATTCATCAAAAATTAGACAAATATTTCCCTGAAAAACAGGAAAAAACAGATTGGCAAAAAGTGGCAGTGGCAACGGCGATTAAAAGTCCATTTTCGATTATTACAGGCGGCCCAGGAACAGGAAAAACCACGACAGTTACGCGTTTATTGCTCGTTCTACAGGAATTATTTGATTGTAAATTACATATCAAATTGGTTGCGCCGACTGGCAAAGCCGCCTCCCGTTTGGAAGAGTCGATTAAAAATGCGTTAGGTTTTATGCAAGAAAAAATGAATTTATCCGATTCACTTTTCAATGCGATTCCACAAAAAGCCAGTACTTTGCATAGTTTACTGGGTGTGAATGCCTTTAATGATTACACACGCTATAACAGTCATAATCCTTTGCAGTTGGATGTATTAGTTGTTGATGAAACATCAATGATTGATTTGCCGATGATGGTAAAACTTATCAATGCGTTAAAGCCCGAAACCCGATTAATTTTATTAGGCGATCAGGCGCAATTAGCCTCTGTTGAGGCGGGGGCAGTATTGGGGGAATTGGCACAATTTGTTAATCAACCTTATAGTCATGAACAAGCTTCATATTTACAATCGACAACAGGCTATAAAGTCGAAGGTTCTGATAGTTCAAATCCAATACGTGATTGCTTATGCCATCTAACAGAAAGTCGCCGTTTTGATAAAGATTCAGGTATTGGCAAGTTGGCTGAAGTCATTCAAAAAGGCAAAGCAGACGATAGCCTTGGGTTATTTGAACATTATCCGCAAGAATTGCACTTTAATGTCTTAAATGATGAAAGCGATGCAGTTAATCAAGTGGTGAAAAGTGCGGTGGAAAATTACCGCACTTTCTTAAAAATGTTGGACGATTTACGTAAACAAAAAATTGATCTTAACACTAGAAATGAACAAGGAATTTCCTATGCCGAAGCTATTCAAGCACAATTTAATTTTGTGAGATTTTTAACCGCACTTCGTAATAACGATTTAGGTGTTGAAAATCTCAATAAAGAAATCGCGTTAGCGTTGCGAGAGGAAAAATTGCTTTGGTTCCGTAATGAACAAGATTGGTATATCGGCAAGCCAATTATGATTACTGAAAACGATCATAATGTTCGCCTTTATAACGGTGATATTGGATTGTGCTTGGCAAATGGCAAAGTATGGTTTGGCAATCGAGAAGTGCTGACAAGCCGAATTCCAGCACATGAGCCCGCTTTTATGATGACGATTCATAAATCTCAAGGTTCAGAATTTGAACACACTGTAATGGTTCTTCCAACAGAAGTAAATCCAGTATTGTCGCGAGAATTAGTTTTCACAGGCGTGACTCGTGCTAAAAAAGAACTCACTATATTTGCCGATGAAAAAATATGGAAAACAGCAATTCGCCAAACAGTGAGACGCCAGAGCGGATTGGGTAAATTATTGGAAGATTTAAATTAGTAAAAAGGCGGAATGAATCCGCCTTTAAATTTATAAATCCACCACTTATTCATCAACAATATCAGTAAATTCTGCACCTAATACTTTTGCTAAATCTTGTGGCGCAATTTCTACACTTAGCCCACGTTTTCCGCCTGAAACATAAATCGTTTCAAACTCAAGTGCGGTTGAATTTATCACCGTTTTCACGCGTTTCTTTTGACCGATCGGGCTAATTCCCCCTACAAGATAACCTGTGCTTTTTTGCGCCGCATCTTTATCCGCCATTTCTACTTTTTTAACACCGATAGATTTTGCTGCTTTCTTTAAATTCAGCATATTGACCGTTGCAAGCACAAAACAAGCGAGTTTTTTCTGATCGCCATTTTCCGCTACAAGTAACGTTTTAAAAGAGCGGTTAGGATCAATGCCTAATTTTTCTGCGGCTTCATCACCAAAATGTTGATTGTTTGGATCATGATCATAAGCATGCAAGATAAAAGGAATTTTTTGTTTTTTAAGTAAATCAATTGCAGGTGTCATTATTTCGTTCCTGGTTTTGGTGTAAAATAATGTCGATTATTTTACAGCGGAGAGAAAAATGGACGCAACCTTAAATATTGCGATAGCAGCAGAATTTGAATTAAGTGAAAAAATTGTAGAGCGTTTAGAACAAAGTGCCCTTGAAATTAGTAACGTTTCTATTGTTGAAATAACACCTTTTGAAGAAGAACAAAATATTCGTTTTCGCAATAAAGGCGTTGAACAACTTTCTCCAAATGAAGTTGAGTGGGCTGATTTTAATTATGTCTTTTTTGCAGGAAAACTTGAGCAAGTTTCCCATATTGCGCAAGCAGCGGAGCAGGGCTGTATTGTCATTGATATGTTAGGCGTTTGCAGTGCGCTTTCGGATGTGCCCGTTGTTGTCCCAACAGTAAATGAATCACAATTATTGGAACTGAGACAACGTAACATTGTTAGCTTGCCTGATCCACAAGTAAGCCAACTAGCTTTAACGCTTGCCCCGATTTTACAAGAAACGAATCTTAATCAAGTGTTTGTAACCACTTTATTACCAGCTTCTTATACGGATGCAGAAACCGTGACGAAACTTGCGGGACAAACAGCCCGTTTATTAAATGGCATTCCATTGGACGAAGAAGAAACGCGCTTAGCGTTTGATGTTTATCCACATCAAGCACCTAGTTTATTGAATCAATTACAACGAATCTTTCCTCAATTAGATCGTGCTACATTCCACGTAATCCAAGTGCCTGTATTTTATGAATTGGCACAAAAAGTCACCGCACTTTCAGACTATGATTTCGACTATCAACCTCAAAATAGTGAGCTTATCGCTTTAGAAGAAACGCTAATTACGCCTGTTCTTAATGGAGAACAAGAAAATGGAGAAGAATCAGTAAAACTTCATTTAAGTCAAATAAGTGCGGTAGAAAATGGCGTAGAATTTTGGTCTGTGGCAGATGAACAACGATTTAATCTCGCCTTACTTTCGGTGAAATTATTGGAAGGTATTTATCAGCAAGGTTATTAAGAAGAGTATGCAAAATATTCTATTTATTATCCATTCATCCCCTTATGGTGACGAACATTTTTTTAGTGCATTACGTTTGGCATTACAGTTGCAAGAGCAACATAAAAGTGCGGTTAATTTAAAAATATTTTTAATGTCTGATGCGGTAACTGGCGGTTTAGCAAAACAAAATCCAGCAGAAGGGTATCATTTACAACAAATGTTGGAAATTTTAACGGCACAAGGAGCGACAATTAAACTTTGTAAAACCTGCACAAATGCTCGTGGTATCACTGAACTGCCGTTGGCGGACGGTGTTGAAATAGGCACGTTAGCAGAGCTGGCTGACTGGACAATGGAAGCCGATAAAGTATTAAATTTTTAATTTTCTCGATAGATAAAAGAAACCCGCCACAAGTGCGGGTTCTTTTTTGCTTGATGATGCCGAAGTCTTGTAAAATTGTTAGAAAAGACGAAATTACTCGCCAATCACACTTTGATAAGCTGATAACTCACGATCAGCGTATTTGACAACATCGGCGATAACTAATTTCTTAACAGCTGAACCGAGCGTTTTCATTAACGCATAATCAGGAACGTTATTTTTTGTCGGTAAACTAATATTTAATTCATCGGCATCTTTGGCATAAAAGTTTTTAGCATAACTAAACTGACCTGCATTAGAAACTTTATGAATTGCTGATGTTAAAAAACAAACAGCCTCTTTGGCTAATTTATCACAATGAACTACCGCAATATGATCATCTGCACCATATTGATAATTTCGATATTTTGCTGATCCGAACATATCGATAGTGATTGTATTCGCTTTAAAAACTTCGACATCATTTCCAATAAACGCAGAAATGCCAGTATCATTTTCGCCAGCTGTAACAAAAGGTAAACCGCCAGAAATTCTATCCGCACTTTTTAATCGTTTACCTCGAGTTGCTTTGCCAAATAATTTTTCAATATTAAATATTCCCCATTCAACGTTATCCAAATCATCTATTGCTCGTTGTTCTTCTTCGGTCAATGTATAGTTTGATAGCCCTGTTACTTTTAAATAGCCTTGCAGTTCCTGCAACCGTTCCGCTTGCAGTTCAGTGATGAACTCCTGAATATAGTTCAAATCAACTTTATTATTTTTGAACGGTAAAAAGAATTCTGATTTATTAAATGTATCTTCAAAATCTCTTACCAACCCCCCCTGATAAACTGTCTGAAATTTATTCAAAATAGTAATAAAATACTGAGCTACCCAACAATTAAACAGAGGTAACTTATCCTCTTTAGGATAAAGAGTTTTTGTAAATTGCCCTGAATAGAAATCTTTTTCCATATAGAAAAACTGCATTCCTAGCATTCCAACTGTTAAACAATTGCCTTTTATCTTATTTTCTTCATTCAGATATTCCACATACCCAGCAATACCATTATTTAGAACTGTTCGAGTAAAATATGGATATTCACCTTTGTCAGAGAAAACAAAACTGTCTTTATTTAATTGTGGGTTGCTTTTAACCTCAAAAAGTTCTCCTGCTAATACTTTTTCAAAACAGCCACCGTTATCAATAAATTCTTTTTCTAATCTATCTAAACGATGGCTTGTTATTTTCCCAAGTTATTATCTTCTCCTTTTACTAGAATTTTGGACACTTCCCACGCTAAATAATCGGCAACGGTTTTCTTAAAATCAGCAAGAGTAGGTTTCGTATCAATTTTTTTGTGTTGAGTGAAATTCCAATCATTTCCTTCAAGCGTAATAAAATCTTCTACATAAATATCTGCTAAATTCCATAAATCAGGGGTAACTTTTGCATTTTTCCCTGCTTTATAAATTTTAAGCATATCCGCATAACGTTCTACAGGGTGGTCAATTTCACTTAGGCTACGTTCAGTCCGTTTATAGCCATCATTAGAAAAATCAATAAATTTCACGATATTATCAATATCGTGAGGTTTATGAGCTTCAAAAATATAGATACTGGTTTGTACGCCTGCCATTGGTTGAAATAAATCCGTCGGCATTTTAATGGAGGCTAATAAACTATGCTTTTTCAATATTTTTTGATTCGTCGAAACCGCTTTTCCTGAACCTGCAGAATCTTGAATAATAATTGCGCCTAATCCACCTTTTTCCATTTTATCCAAACCATAGGCAATAAATGGCATACCATTTTCATCATAAGAAAATGGAGGATTTAGCAAAATTCTGTCTGCTTTAAAATTAGTAAACAAGCTATCAGGGCGATTAAATGCGCTGCCTTTTTCGATTTTACTTGAACCATCGCCACGTAAAATCATATTTGTTGCAGCTAAAGTGTACATTTCCGCATTTAGTTCTACACCTAATAATTGATTTTGCTTAATTTGAGTAATTAATTCATTTGCTTTTGTTGTGCCTTTGCCAAATTGTTTTTGGGCATCATCAATCATTAATTCCATCGCTGAAATCAGAAAGCCTGCCGATCCCGTTGCTAAATCCATCACTCTATTTGATGAATTAATACCTAAAATTTGAGCCATTAGTTTGGTCACATAAGGGGGCGTTAAAACAATGCCTAGTTCTTTTCCGTCCCCTAACGCATATTTTAGAAATTCAGAATAAAGTTCGCCCATCATATCAATATGCCCACCGAAACCATCGATAGATTTAAAGATATTTTCATAAATAAAGGTAAAAACCTGCTTATTTGTACTTGATGGCTTACTTAACAATTTTGCGACTTCTTTGTCATTTTCCATCGGCTCGTCGCGCTGTTCATCTTTTGATATTTGAGAAAAAGAAGACAACATCAACTGATATTTTTGTTCACTAATGCCACGAGATTTTAAAAATTCTTCAATTTGATCGGTAATTAATTTACCATCTCTCGATTTTTCTAATTTTGAGCCAATAAGATCATCAGGGATAAGTCCCTCGCCTAAGATATTCCCGTCTTTATCTCGAATATCTTGCATTGAAAGTAGCATACCCGAGACATAAAGCACGCGTTGTGCTGCAGTGATATTATGATTGTGCATTAAGCGATTTAATTTTTTCGCATAAATGCGTAACTCTTCTTGGCTAGAAATTAAGATTTTATGTTTTTCTTCTTCACTTAAAATCGCCGATTTATAGAACGCTTCAAATGTTGCTTGATTTTCTAAGAAATCAAAGGTATTACAAGCGTCAATTTTTTTATAGGCTTTTTCACTTGCCCCGAATACATAATAAACATCAATACTGATATTTTCGCTGTCATCTCCCGCAACACCAATCGCTACAACTTCGTGATATTTCTCACTGGAAATCATATTTTGAGCATAATATAACGCACCGTTTACCGCATAATTTGCAATGGATTTTTCATCAAACTTTAAACCACTCTTAGTTTCTGCTTTGAGTTTTTTCAAACCTAATTTATTTTCAATAATAATGGGAATGCGATAACCTTCGAGATGAAAATCTGGTTTACCAAAATTGGTTTTATTTTTCGTTTTTGCTGAACCTCTTAATGCCTCTTTTAAATAATCTGACATTGCTGATTCTTCATTAAAATCTTTGAGTTTTTCTAAACCAAGTGAAGTTAATTTTGCTTTTACAAAATCGTTAATATCCGATTCTAATTTATAATTTTGAGTGGAGGATTTAGTCATTTAATCCTCCATATTGATAAGATAGAGAGATGAACGCAGTGAGATTTTTTGAAAAATTTACAATTTTTTGCTTGCAATTAACGTTAAGTTTGTGCAGTGCAGTGCAGTGCAGTGGCATTTTTTCGTCCTTAATTTATGAATGTCAATAAAATTTTGAAATTATAAAGAAAAAACGGCTAAATTTCCTTAATCTTGTGATTCAAACCAGAAAATTTAACCGCTTGTTTTTCTTTACTTAATTTAGCCTTTGGTTGCTTGTTTCATTTCTCTTACAAACGCACCAAGTTCTTCGAGCAATTTCGGCTGATTATCTAAATTTCGCTCAATAATTTTTACTGTTGCCGAACCTGAAATCGCACCTGCAGCGCCCAAAGACAACGCTTCTTTAACTTGCTCTGGTTGAGCAATGCCGAAGCCTTGTAAAATTGGTGGTGCATTATGGGCTTTAAGCTGTTCTACAAGGGTGTCCAAATTTGCTGCATGGGCTTGATTTTCAGCACTGGTTACGCCTGCGCGTGAGACTAAATAGGTATATCCTTCGCTATTTTGTGCTACACCTTGGATCGTTTTCTCGTCCGCATTTGGCGGGCAAATAAATACTGGTTGAATGCCGTGTTTTTTAGCTGCTTGTACATAATCTTCTTTTGCGAGTAACGGAATATCTGCCACAAGCACAGCATCAATACCGACTTCTGCACAACGTTGATAAAAATCGTCTAGGCCTTTGGCAAAAATTAAATTGGCACAAAGTAATAAGCTAATCGGAATCTCTGGATATTTTGACCGCACTTTTTCTAATAACTTAAAGCTATCTTCAGTACTATGACCTGCAGTTAAAGCTCGATTATTCGCAGCTTGAATAACGGGGCCATCGAGTAATGGATCGGAAAAAGGAAAACCAAGCTCTAAAGCATCTGCGCCGTTATCCACAAGCGTACAAATAATGTCAAAAGAGCAGTCAAAAATAGGGTCACATAAGGTGACGAAAGGAACAAATGCCCCTTCATTTTTTGCTTTAAGCGCAGCAAATTGAGTTTCAAAACGGCTCATTATTTCATTCCTTTTTCTGTCAAAATTTTATCTACGGTGAAAATATCTTTATCACCACGGCCAGATAGATTCACGACTAAAATTTGTTCTTTATTAGGTTCTTGATGAATCATTTTTAAGGCTTGAGCAAGAGCGTGTGAGCTTTCTAATGCAGGAATAATGCCTTCATGTTTAGCTAACTCTTGAAAAGCATTCAATGCTTCATCATCAGTAATACTTAGATATTCTGCTCGTCCAATACTTTGTAAATAAGCATGTTGAGGCCCAACAGAAGGGAAATCTAACCCAGCTGAAACAGAGTAGGATTCCTCTACTTGACCATCTTCAGTTTGCATTAAAGGGGATTTCATCCCGAAATAAATGCCAACTTTTGCATGACCTAATGGTGCGCCATGTTCACCACTTTCAATGCCTTTCCCCGCAGGCTCAACGCCAATCAAACACACATTTGGTTCATCAATAAAATCAGTAAACATACCAATTGCGTTAGAACCACCGCCAACAGCTGCAATCACTGCATCAGGTAAGCGACCTTCTCGTTCGAGAATTTGGCGTTTAGTCTCAATCCCAATCATTTTTTGAAATTCTCTTACAATCGTCGGGAAGGGGTGAGGACCTGCAGCGGTTCCAAGTAAATAATGGGTGGTTTCGTAGTTTGCTGACCAATCACGCATCGCTTCACAGCACGCATCTTTCAATGAGCAAGAACCTTTTTGTACAGGAATCACTTCTGCGCCCATCAAACGCATACGGAAGACGTTTGGTGATTGACGTTCTACGTCTTTTGCACCCATATAAACACGACAAGGCATATCTAACATTGCACAAGCAAGCGCTGTTGCCACACCATGTTGGCCTGCACCGGTTTCTGCGATAATACGTGTTTTACCCATACGTTTCGCTAATAAAATTTGACCTAATACTTGGTTAGTTTTATGGGCACCGCCGTGTAATAAATCTTCACGTTTAAGATAGATTTTCGCTTTAGTACCTTTTGTTAGGTTGCGACAAAGGGTAAGTGCGGTCGGTCTTCCGGCATAATTTTTGAGTAAATCTTGAAATTCACATTGGAATTCAGGATCGTCTTTCGCTTCGACAAAGGCTTTCTCAAGCTGTTTAAGCACTGGCACGAGTATTTCTGGTACATACATACCACCAAACTCGCCAAAATAGGGATTTAAAAGAGTCTCTGACATTGTGTTTCCTTATTATTTTAATTTGAATTTCTTGCCACATTTAGTGGTGCAAAAGTTTGTGCAGTTGGTATCACTTCAATGCGATTAATATTAACGTGTTCTGGTTGTTGGTTTAGCCATAAAACCATATTCGCAATATCTTGTGGCGTAACGTATTGCACATTTTCATAGAGTTTTTCTGCTCGTTCATTATCACTTTTAAAACGCACATTAGAAAATTCTGTGCCGCCACAAAGCCCTGGTTCTACGCTAGTAACACGGATATTTTTACCCGCCAAATCTGCACGTAAATTTAAGCTGAACTGTGTCACAAAAGCCTTTGTACCACCATATACGTTACCGCCTGGGTAAGGGTAGGTGCCTGCAATTGAACTTAAATTAATAATATGGCCCGTATTTCTTTCGACCATTTGAGGCAAAACGAATCGAGTAATATTCACCAATCCTTTAATATTGGTATCAATCATTTGTTCCCAATCATCAAGATTTGCTTTATCGGCAGATTCTAAGCCAAGAGCCAATCCTGCGTTATTAACAAGTAAATCAATATTTTCCCATTGTGTAGGTAAAGATTTAATTGCTTCTTGAGTGGCTAGTCGATCAGATATATCGAAAGCAAGGGGCAGAAATTTTTCACCCAATTCAGCTTTTAGTGAAGTTAAACGTTCGGTACGACGGCCAGTACCAATTACAAAATATCCGGCTTGAATAAGCGTTCTACAGATTGCAGTACCAAATCCTGCAGTAGCACCAGTAATAAGGGCAATTTTAGACATCATTCTCTCCTTTTTATTTACGATATTCTTATACTACTACACTAGTACAAAAAAATATAGGAGTTTATGAAGAAATTTGAAGAAAAAGAAAGGAAAATAAAGCACAAAAGTGCGGTGAAATTCAACCGCACTTTCAAAATTAATGATGATGGTGTTCTGGTTTTGCTGGTAGTTTAGCTAATCCTTTACCAACTGGTAAAATTAATGTGCTATAGCTTGCAGATTGCTGACAAATTTGTTGATCTGCAAATGGTGTTTTATGAATAACTTTAATTTTCCAAATCCCATCAATTAATGGAATGATATTTACACGTCCTTGACTATCTGTTTTACCTGAAAAACCTTGTGGTTCACGATGGCTTGTACTTGCTTCAAGATCTTTCACGACAATAGTATCAGCCGTTGCAATTACAGTTTCGCCTGCTAATGGCTGATCTTGGTAGAAAATTTGAACAGGGAACGGTTCACCTGATTTCATTTTGCTTGGATCACGCAGAGGAACAATTTCAAGTGGTAAACCGACTCTTGTCATTGCCATTTCTGCATTTAATGGCTTTTTCCCTACAGTAATAAGACTTTTACCAAACATTTGAGTTTGTTCGCAATAAGTTGGATTTTCTAATCCTTTCAAATTATCCATTTTCCAACCTTCAGCATTTTGTGACCAAAATGTTGGTTTATAAGTCGCTGTCACCCAATAAGAGCCATCAGACAATGTTTTCTCTGATTGATATTGATAGTTTTCACCTTTTTGAACTAAGGTTTGTTTTTCACCATCTTGATGAATAATTTCCATTGGTGCAAAAATTTTCAAACGTGCTTCAGGAATTTTTTCTACGTAAGGGTAGTCTCCATAAGCTAATTCTGCTTTTAATACAGAACCTGATGCTAATTTTGCAGGCGCTTGAACCCAAACTTCATGAGCTTGCGCTGCACCAGCTAAAACCAATAAACTTGCAATTAATGTTTTTTTCATACCTTTCCTTAATAAAAATAGAGGTGAGCATTTATAAAATGAGCGCGAATATTAAATGAAAATAACTATCATTTAAATGATAATTTAGAGAAAATTTGAAATTTGTGATCTAGATCACAAAAAAATCTATATAAAGCATATAAAAAATTCCCTAAATACTTAGTACTTAGGGAATGTCTAAATGTAGATGGTTGTTATTAATCGTCTTTTTTAGATGGCTTAATACCTAATAAATTACAACTTAATTTACTAATCACATGTTCCGCAGTATTACCCAATAACGCAGCAGACAAACCTGTACGGCCAACTGTACCTAAAATCACTAACTCTGCTTCAATTTCTTTTGCGACTTCAGGAATCACTTCTTCAGGGAAACCTTCACGAACATGAGTGTGGTCTTCACTAATCCCAAATTTTTGACGCAATGCTTTCATATTAATGAGATGTTGACCACGAATACCGTTTTCATAGCCTGAAGTATTAAATTCTGGTAAATCAATCGCCATATTGATTGGAGCAGAAGGGTAGGCTGCAACTAAGTGAACATTGCCACGATTTAGATTTTCAGCGAGTGACATTCCTGTTTCCACTAATTCTTGATTAAATTCATCTTGATAGTCTTGCTCACCAGAAACATTTACCGCCACAAGAATACGGCGTTGATGTTTCCAATCGCCATCGCGAACCATCAAAACAGGAACGGGGCATTTACGAAGAAGCTGCCAATCCACTGGTGTGAAAATAAGTGAGGTAAAACTTTCTTCATCTTTAGTATATTTCACCACAAGATCATAACTGTTGCCTTCGACTTCTTCTTTAATCGCCTCAGCTTCATTGCTATTCCAGACAATGTGAGATTGCAATTCAATTTCAGGATCTGCATATTTATCTAAGTAATATTGAACCGCATGGCGGTGTTTTTCGATTACTTGTTGATGCATTTCTGAACGTTCTTTAGAAGAAAGTAAAGCCGACATTTCATAAGATAAATCATATACAGACAAAAGTGTGGTGATTTTTACCTTAGTTTCATTTTTTTGTTCTTTCACCAAACGCACGGCACGCGCAAGGGCATATTGTTTTTCATTTTCAGGATTGAGAACAACCAGGATATTTTTAAATTTCATAACAACCTCCAAAATTCACCATAGAATAAGAAAGAATCTTTTGAATGGCAAGGTTCGATTTTCAAAAAGGTGATCTAGTGCAAAATTTATTTTTTATTAAAACAAAAAAGGCGTGAAATTTACGCCTTAAAAATTATTCAACTAATGTTATTTTGGTTTTATTCGTGCCAGTTAATTCAATTAAAGCATTGAGATCATTAATTGTAATATATTTTCCTTGCACTGTAAGAACGCCTAGTTTTTGAAAGCGTCCCAATAATCGACTGATAGTTTCAACTGTTAAACCTAGATAGTTACCAATATCGCCACGCGTCATAGTTAAGCGGAATTCTTTAGCTGAAAAACTACGAGCAGAATATCGTTTCGAAAGATTATGAATAAAAGCAGCCAAACGTTCTTCTGCATTCATTTTAGACAGTAACAATATCATTTCTTGATCACTTTTAATTTCATTACTCATTAAACGCAAAATTTGTTGGCGCAATTTTGGCATTTTACCTGCTAAATCATCCAAAATATCATAAGGAATTTCGCATACCATTGCTGTTTCTAAAGCTTGAGCAAAACTAGGATGTTGCATTTGAGTAATGGCATCAAAGCCAACTAAATCACCGGGTAAATGAAATGAAGTGATTTGTTCTTCGCCAGATTCGCTAATCGTGTAGCTTTTAATCGTACCAGAGCGAATTGCATAAATTGAATTGAGGGAATCACCTGCTTTAAAAAGAACTTGTGATTTTTGGATGGGTTTCTTTCGTTCGATAATATTATCAAGCTGATCTAATTCATGTTCGTTCAGCGTAAAAGGAATACAAAGTTGGCTAATACTGCAATCCTGGCAATGAATAGCACAACCTCCCGATTGAACCCGGCGTCCTGCCTTGGTTTCTGCAACGAAATTTTTCATGTAAGCCTCAAATATTTCGAAAAATTAGTGTAAAATTGATCTAACTCAACAATTATACCACTAAATAGTCATTTTAAGAAGAGTAAAGCATTATGGCAGCAGAAAAATTAACAAAAAAACGACTGATTCAGATTTTAATCATGTTATGTATCTTAGTTATTGCATTTGTTTGGCGATATTTTTAAAAAACAGAAAATCCTTTGATTATTTTTAAAACAAATAGATTATTTCTAAAAAATTTTACTTGTCACACATTTATATATACGTATAATTCAACACCATTAAGCCTGGGTGGCGAAATTGGTAGACGCAGCGGATTCAAAATCCGCCGTTGAATAAACGTGTCGGTTCGAGTCCGACCCTAGGCACCAACTTAAGTAAAGTCGTAAATCACGAGGGAAATCAATGATTTACGGCTTTTTTATTTGTGCTTTTTTCGCTAATTTCATCATTTTCCGCAATGATATTTGATGTATCAAATGATGACTTTGACGTAAATTTGACGTGATTTGCGTAGTCTAACAAGTGTTTGGCGTTAAGGTGCGCATAACGCTTAACCATTTCTAATGTTTCCCATCCGCCAAGTTCTTTTAACACCATCAATGGTGTGCCATTTTGAACATGCCAACTTGCCCATGTGTGGCGTAAATCGTGGAATCGGAAATTTTCAATTTTGCAGCGTTTAAGTGCGCGGTTAAAATCGTATTTATCGACTTCACTTATACGTTTTCCTTTTCCTCGATGGAAAACATAAGGTGACATGCGTAAATTGGCTCGTCTTTTCAAAACATCCATAGCCTCGGTGCCCAAGAGTAACGATCTCGCTCTTCCTGATTTTGCAATATCGCTACTTACAATGGCTATTTGTCTCTCAAAATCAATCTTATCCCAAGTAAGAGTAAGAATTTCGCTCGCTCTCGCACCAGTAGCTAGAGCAAATGCACATACATCTTTCATCCAATCCAATTGCATAGCATTGATAAGACCTTGTGCTTTGACTTGGCTTATCCAACGTACTCTTACTTTAGGCTCTTTATTTCTTGGGATATAAGGGATGTTATCGATCCAACCTGATTGCTGTGCAATAGATAGGGCGCGCATAATAGAGGAGCGATAACGATTTTGAGTTGATGGGGAAATTGGCTCTTTTGTCCCTGTTTTATGGGTAGGTAGGGCATTAAGAATATCATCTGTTGTTAAAGAGCTGAGTAAGCGTCCTGCCAATACTTCACGCCAATATTCTACATGGCGAATTTTTGTGGCAAAATCTTTTTGCCCTTGCGATACTTCAAGAAACCGAATTAAGGCCTCCTCAATGGTTCTCTCGGGTTTCTTATTTAGTTTTTCAACTTGCCAAAGCTCGTGTTTTAGTTTGTCATGGTACTCTTGCGCGAGCCGCTTTTCAGTTGTTTTAGCAGAGCATCTAATTCTTTCTCCGCTCGGTGTGGCAATATCGATTTGCCATACGCCGTATTTATTTTTTCTGATCGACATTTTCTATTCTCCACAGAATAATCGCCGACCTGCACATCGCAGTATAGATTATTCTGCTTTTTTTGCGTTGTTCAAGTACTGATTTCTCAACTAACCAAATATTAGATCCCTCCATCTGGAAGAACCCCCATTTATGGCGATGATTGAAAACCGTGCTATAGCTTAGATTAAGTAATTTAGCTGTTTGTTTTATTGTAAGAGTTTGTTCCATCCATATTTCCTCCAATAAAAAACCGCTCATAAGAGCGGTGGTTTGTTAATATTGTTGTGTCTGTTCGGTGTGACAGATTTTGCCGTCACAGTCTTGATTAAGATTTAGGGCGTGCGCCATATACACCATTTTGCTTACCAAGATTTACCACAGGCAACACAGGCACAAGCAGTTTTGCTGTTGTAGGTGTTGTTGATGCGCTGCTGCGGTTTTCATTTATCCAGTCAGCTAATTCACTCCAAGCAGCTAAATCTTTCTTAAAGAATTCATCATTGCGTAGATGATGATATTCTTTGATAAAAAATGTCACTTCGCCCTTAATTTTTTCTCTTGTGTGGCTATCTAGCATAGCCCAATACTCTTTAACATCATGGATGCAGATTAAAACAGGCGTTCCGTTATCGTGTAGGGTGTCTCTAACATAACGGTGCATTAATGTTTGGAATTTATGTAAGGGGAGTTTGATGTTAATTTCATTCATTTTCTCCCTCCTTTTTTCTTATGATGTTTAAAGTGCGGTCGATTTTCTCGGAGTTTTAAATTGTCCTGTCGAATTTGTTCTACTTTAATTCTTAGGCGTTCATTATCGCTTTCAAGCTCTTTAATGCGTCTTGATTTGGCAAGATTTTCATTGCCTAATTTTTCAAAGTGGAATTTGTTATTTTCCATTTCCTTTCGGAGGATTATTCTAGCGAGGGATTTTAGTAGGTTCATTGTTTTCCTTTTTATTAATTTCTTTCTTCTGAGATATAAGTCGTTGGTTTACCTTCATTTTCCGCTCTAAACCAAAATCAGCTTGGATACGCAACCGTTCATTTTCTTTTTTCAGTAAATCAATTTCTTGCTTTAACTGCTCGATTTGTTGCATTAGTATTTTTGCATCTTTGCTCATAATGATTTTTTTGGAGATATAAAAAAGCCGCTAATTAATAGCGGCAGATT
>MDJB01000002.1 GCA_001752465.1 Haemophilus quentini | reverse complement strand
GAGGGGCTTGTGAAGTATAGACCCTTATAGAGGAGCCTAAAAACCGCACGTTTTACGTGCGGATTGTTATTATTCTACTTTCACAATCCAGCCTTCAGGCGCTTCGACATCACCGAATTGGATGCCTGTGAGCTCTTCATAAAGGCGACGTGTTACTGGACCCACTTCAGTTTCAGAATAGAACACGTGGAATTTGCCTTTATGTTGGATTCCACCAACGGGTGAAATTACTGCTGCAGTACCACAGGCACCCGCTTCAGCAAATTGATCTAGCTGATCGATATAAACATCGCCTTCAATTGCTTCCATACCTAAACGTTCTTTTGCGATATGTAAAAGAGAGTATTTGGTGATACTTGGTAAAATAGATTCTGATTTTGGTGTGATGAATTTATTGTCTTTTGTGATGCCAAAGAAGTTTGCCGCACCGACTTCTTCAATTTTAGTGTGAGTTTTTGGATCTAAATAAATGGCATCAGCGAATTTACGTTCTGGCGTACCTTGTTCTGCCGCTAATACATGTGGCAGAAGGCTTGCAGCGTAGTTACCCCCCACTTTTACGCCACCTGTTCCCATTGGTGCAGCACGATCGTATTCTGTGGTAATAAAGTTAGATGGTGTTAAACCACCTTTGAAATAGGCGCCAACAGGGCAGCAGAATACAGAGAAAATAAATTCTGGCGCAGCTTTCACACCGATGTTTTCACCTACGCCAATTAAGAATGGGCGTAAGTATAGGGTTGCACCAGAGCCGTAAGGTCCGACCCATTCTTCGTTTGCTTTCACTACTTCTTTACATACACGGATGAATAATTCTGTTGGCACTTGTGGCATGAGTAAACGATCCGAAGTATGCTGCATGCGCTTTGCATTTTCTTGTGGACGGAATAAGTTGATTGAGCCGTCTTTACAACGATAAGCTTTTAAGCCCTCAAAGCATTGTTGACCATAGTGAAGTGCGGTAGAACCTTCGTGAATATGTAAGGTATTGTCTGTGGTGAGTTTGCCTTCGTCCCATTTGCCATCTTTCCAGTGAGCGATGAAACGATAATCTGTTTTGATATAACTAAAACCAAGGTTATTCCAGTCTAAGTCTTTCATTTTGCTTCCTTAATTTATTTTTATGAATGAAATAGGGGTTAATCTACATCATTATTATGGGAATTTGAATCTTAAATTTTCAAAATTGGTTAATTTCTAGAAAATTAACTAATAATTGTGAAATTTGTGAAGTCGATCAGAAAATCAAGATGTAACTGTGATAGAATCAGGAAGAAAAAACGCTACTCAAGAATAGCAGCGTTTAACCAATAAGGTTTAAATATACAGGAAGTAAATGAGTAACTTGATTTTGTTACTCAAGTTCGGTTACCCGAACTATATGCAAACACAACATCATACTTAAGTCCGAAACTCATTAACTAGTAAGGAATTACCAATCATTAAGTATGGTTGTATTGTAAGGAAAAAGGGTAGGAAAGGACAAATGACGTTTTTTTATTTGAAGTATTAGAAAAACTAATCCGAATTAAATCTTGTCTATTATAGACAAAAATTTTATGAATGGAAATACTTATGTATAAACGTTTGCCACCGTTGAATTCGTTAAAAGCTTTTGAGTCAGCTGCTCGCTATTTAAGTTTTACTAAAGCGGCAGATGAGCTTTGTGTGACACAAGCGGCCGTTAGTCATCAAATTAAATTATTAGAAGAGTTCTTAGGAATTGAATTATTTAAGCGAAAGAATCGTTCTTTAGAATTAACAGAGCTGGGAAAAGCTTATTTTGTTGATATTAACAAAATTCTGCGCCGCTTAAATGAAGCAACAGAACGATTGTTAACGTTAAAAACGGATCCGCATTTAAATATTAGCGTGCCACAAACTTTTGGTATCCAATGGCTCGTGCCACATTTAAGTGAATTTAATCAGCTTTATCCGCAAATTGAGGTTCGTTTAACAGGCGTGGATCAAGATGAAGGCTTGTTAAATAAAGAAATTGATCTTGCTATTTATTATGGTTTAGGAAATTGGCAGAATCTCCAAGTGGATCGTCTTGGCGAAGAAAATTTATTGATTTTAGCCTCACCCGAATTGTTAGCCGAAAATCCAATTATTCAGCCTGAAGATTTAAAAAAACACACATTAATTCACATTCATACACGTGATAATTGGCAAGCGATGGCAAATCATTTACAGTTAGATGATTTAAATATTCAGCAAGGGCCGTTATTTAGCCATACATTTATGGCGTTACAGGCAGCAATTCATGGGCAAGGCATTGTATTAGCTAATCGCTTATTAGCCTTGCAAGAAATTGAAAATGGCTCCTTAACAGTGGTGTTGCCAACCAATTTGCCTGATCCAAAATCATTTTATGTGGTCAATCATCTTGATCGCCTTGATGACCAAAAAATTCAAGCATTCCGTCAGTGGATTATTAACTCAATTAAACAAGAAGAAAATGAATAAACTCGCATTATATTGTCGCCCTGGTTTTGAGAAAGAAGTCGCCGCAGAGATCACCGATCAAGCAAGCAATTTAGGTGTATTTGGTTTTGCACGAGTACAAGATAATTCGGGCTATGTCATTTTTGAATGTTATCAACCTGATGAGGCTGATCGCCTTGCTCGAGACATTCCTTTTAATCGTTTGATTTTTGCTCGTCAGATGATGGTTATTTCCGATTTATTGGAAGATTTAGATCCCGCTGATCGTATTAGTCCCATCGTGGCTGCGTTTGAAGAATTATCACAACAAATTAATTTTGCTCAATCTAGCGAGCTTTTTGTAGAAACTGCAGACACAAATGAAGCGAAGGAGCTTTCCACTTTTTGTCGTAAATTTACCGTGCCTTTACGTCAGGCATTGAAAAAACAAGGTTGGCTTTCTGCAAAGGCGACTCAAAAGTGCGGTCAATTTTTACATTGTTTTTTTGTAAAACCGAATTGCTGTTATGTGGGATATTCTTATGTAGATAATCATTCCTCTCATTTTATGGGAATCCCTCGTTTAAAATTTCCGGCAGATGCACCAAGTCGATCTACGTTAAAACTAGAAGAAGCTATTTTGACTTTTATTCCGCGTAAAGAAGAGAATAAACGTTTAAATGAAAATATGATTGGTGTTGATTTAGGGGCTTGCCCAGGCGGTTGGACGTATCAATTAGTCAAACGCGGTTTATTTGTTTATGCAGTTGATCACGGAAAAATGGCGGCGAGTTTGCATGATACGGGGCGCATTGAACATTGCGCGGAAGATGGTTTTAAATTTCAGCCGCCTAAAAGGAAAAAAGTGGATTGGTTAGTCTGTGATATGGTGGAACAACCAAGTCGTATTTCTTTATTGATTGGCAAATGGTTGCTGAATGGTTGGTGCCGAGAAACGATTTTCAATTTAAAATTACCCATGAAAAAACGCTATCAAGAAGTGATATTATGTTTAGAAAACTTGGCTGTTATGTTGGCTGAGCAGAATTTAAATTTTGATATTCAAGCAAAACATTTATATCACGATCGTGAAGAAATCACGGTACATATAGCATTAAAACCTTGAGTGAATTGTTTTCATAACCCAAAAGGATGTCGCGAATGAATTTACACGAATACCAAGCAAAACAACTATTTGAGCATTATGGATTACCCGTAAAAAATGGGGCGGTTTATCAATCTGTTGATGAGGTAGATTTGGTACTGGCTCAACTTTCAGGCGATAAGTGGGCAGCGAAATGCCAAGTTCATGCGGGTGGGCGTGGTAAAGCAGGTGGCGTTAAATTGGTACAGGATGTAGAGGAAGCAAGATCTTTTGCAGAAAAATGGCTAGGACAACGTTTAGTCACTTTTCAAACGGATAAATTGGGTCAGCCAGTAAACCAGATTTATTTTGAAGAAACTTGCGATATTGATAAAGAATTTTACTTAAGTGCGGTTGTTGATCGCGCCTCTCAAAAAGTGGTGTTTATTGTTTCTCCTGCCGGTGGAATGAATATTGAAGAAGTCGCGCAAAATTCACCGCACTTACTTCACAAAGTCACCATTGATCCTTTATTTGGAGGATTGCCTTATCAAGGCCGTGAATTAGCGTTTAAATTAGGGTTAAGTGGTACGCAAAACAAACAGTTTACCGATATCTTTATGGGCTTATCTCGTTTGTTTTTAGAAAAAGATTTATCTTTAGTGGAAGTCAATCCACTTGTTCTAACTAAACAAGGCAATTTGGTTTGTCTCGACGCCAAAATATCTGTTGATGATAACGCTTTATTTCGCCATAAAGATCTCTTAGCTCTGCAAGATTTAACTCAAAATGATGCTCGTGAAGCAGAAGCTGAAAAATTCCAGTTAAACTATGTGGCTTTAGAAGGCGACATTGGTTGTATGGTAAACGGGGCAGGGCTTGCAATGGGAACCATGGATATTGTGAAACTCTATGGTGGGAAACCTGCGAATTTTCTTGATGTGGGTGGTGGTGCAACGAAAGCGCGGGTTGCTGAAGCGTTCAAAATCATTTTAACCGATCCTTCAGTGAAGGTGATTTTAGTGAATATTTTTGGTGGCATTGTTCGTTGTGATTTGATTGCTGAAGGCGTGATTGCTGCAGTAAATGAAGTGGGCGTGAGAGTGCCTGTGGTTGTACGATTAGAAGGAACGAATGCTGAAATCGGTCGCCAAATTTTAGCGGAAAGCGACGTTAATATTCTTACCGCACACAGTTTACAACAAGCCGCAGAATTAGCCGTGAATGCAGCAAAAGGAGAACACTAATGGCGATTTTAATTGATAAAAATACCAAAGTGATTTGCCAAGGTTTTACTGGTGGACAAGGGACTTTTCATTCTGAACAAGCATTAGCCTATGGAACGCAATTAGTCGGTGGCGTATCACCAAATAAAGGTGGAACTACTCATCTTGGTTTGCCTGTATTTAATACGGTTCGTGAAGCCGTCGAAAATACAGGAGCAACAGCGACCGTCATTTATGTGCCAGCACCATTTTGTAAAGATGCCATAATTGAAGCCATTGATGCAGGGATTCAGTTAATTGTCTGTATTACTGAAGGCATCCCTACATTGGATATGCTTAAGGTAAAACAAAAATTAAATGAAACTGGCGTTGTGATGATTGGGCCAAATGGCCCGGGGGTGATTACGCCTGATGAATGTAAAATCGGCATCATGCCGGGACATATACATAAAAAAGGCAAAGTGGGGATTGTTTCTCGTTCTGGTACTTTAACGTATGAAGCGGTAAAACAAACTACAGATGAAGGCTTTGGACAATCTACTTGTGTGGGTATCGGTGGCGATCCTATTCCAGGTTCTAGTTTTATTGATATTCTCGAAAGATTTCAACAAGATCCCGAAACAGAAGCCATTGTGATGATTGGCGAGATCGGTGGTTCCGCAGAGGAAGAAGCGGCAACCTTCATAAAAGATAAGGTCACTAAACCAGTGGTAGCCTATATTGCGGGTATTACGGCGCCAAAAGGCAAACGGATGGGACATGCGGGTGCGATTATTAGTGGCGGAAAAGGCACTACTGCAGAAAAAATTGCAGCACTTGAGGCCTCAGGCGTAACCTGTGTAAAAAGTCTCGCTGAAATTGGTGCAGCCTTGAGAAAGGTATTAAAATAACTTTAGAAAATTAACCGCACTTTGGTTTGACAAGGCGTAGATTGACTCTCTACGCCTTTATTTTTATATGCTCGCCATTATAAAGTGCGCGCAAAACTGCTATAATCAGCGCACACTTTTTAAGGAAGAAACAGATGAGCCAATTTTTTTATATCCACCCTGAAAATCCACAAGCGCGCCTGATTAATCAAGCCGTAGAGATTTTACAAAAAGTCGGTGTGATTGTGTATCCGACTGATTCGGGATATGCCTTAGGCTGTATGATGGGCGATAAACATGCAATGGATCGCATTGTGGCGATTCGTAAATTGCCTGAAGGACATAATTTTACGTTGGTGTGTAGTGATTTGTCGGAACTTTCAACTTACGCAACGGTGAGCAATACCGCTTATCGTTTGATTAAAAATAATACGCCAGGGCGTTATACTTTTATTCTTACTGCAACGAAAGAATTACCGCGTCGTTTAATGACATCAAAACGTAAAACCATAGGTTTACGCGTACCAGATAATAAGATCGCTTTAGATTTACTTTCAGCGTTAGGTGAGCCGATTTTATCTTGTTCGTTAATGTTGCCAGGTGAAGAACATACCACGCAATCTGATCCTGAGGAAATTCGAGATCGTTTGGAACACCAAGTCGATTTAATTATTCATGGTGGATATTTAGGACAAGAGCCTACAACAGTGGTGGATTTAACGGAAGAATCGCCAGTGATTTTGCGCGAAGGAAGTGGAAGTACTGCTCCTTTTATTTAACTTATAGACGCTTGTGAAAGCGACCTTTCCATTATTTAAGGAAAACAATGAAACCTAGTCAAAAACAAACTCAAAGACAACCGCACTTTTCCAAAGATTCAGCAAAGAAAAGTGATTTTCCAGCTAAAAATGATAGACGTTCAGTGTCTCGTACCGTACGAGTAGAAACGACAAATACGAAAAAAAGTGCGGTTAATTCTGACAACAAATTTTTATCTAAGCCAAAAGCGAAACCTGTTGTAAAAGCCTCGAATCAACCTAAAGTAGAGGGCGAAAAATTACAGAAAGTTTTAGCGCGTGCTGGACAAGGCTCTCGTCGTGAAATTGAAACGATGATTGCCTCAGGCCGAGTGAGCGTAGAGGGTAAAATTGCGACTTTAGGCGATCGCATTGATGTACATTCTGGCGTGAAAGTGCGTATTGATGGTCAAATCATTAATCTTAGCCACGCACAAAAAGAAATTTGCCGCGTGTTAATGTATTACAAACCTGAAGGTGAACTTTGTACTCGTAGCGACCCAGAAGGGCGTGCCACAGTGTTTGATCGTTTGCCACGTTTAACAGGCTCTCGTTGGATTGCGGTGGGGCGTTTAGATATTAATACATCGGGTTTGTTGCTTTTCACTACTGATGGTGAATTAGCAAATCGCTTAATGCACCCAAGCCGTGAAGTTGAACGTGAATATTCCGTGCGTGTATTTGGTCAAGTGGATGATGCAATGTTAGCGCGTTTACGTAAGGGCGTTCAGCTTGAAGATGGTCCTGCTAATTTTAAAGAAATTAAATTTACAGGTGGTGTGGGTATTAACCAATGGTATGACGTAACCTTGATGGAAGGACGTAATCGTGAGGTTCGCCGTTTGTGGGAATCACAAGGGATTCAAGTCAGCCGCTTGATTCGTATTCGTTACGGTAATATCAAACTGATGAAAGGTTTGCCTCGTGGTGGCTGGGAAGAAATGGATCTTGAAAACGTCAATTACTTGCGCGAGCTTGTGGGATTACCGGCTGAGACTGAAACGAAATTAGATGTTACACAGCCACGTCGTCGTCCAAAATCTGGACAAATTCGTAAAGCGGTAAAACGTTATTCTGAACTTAGAAAACGTTATAAAAAATAAGGACTTTTTTTATGAAAATGCAGCAACTGCGCTATATTGTTGAAATTGCTAACCATAATTTAAATGTAACTGAAGCGGCTAATGCGCTTTATATATCACAGCCTGGAATTAGTAAGCAAGTGCGGTTGCTGGAAGATGAATTAGGTCTAGAAATTTTTGAACGTCATGGCAAGCATATAAAATCGATTACTCCGGCGGGAAAAAAGATTATTTCGATTGCACGCGAGTTACTTGTTAAAGCGCAAGGTATCCGTGCTATTGCGGATGAATATACTCAGCCAAATCACGGTGTGTTACGTATTGCGACGACAAATACTCAGGCACGTTATATGCTGCCAAGCGTGATTGAACGTTTTTCCCAAAAATATCCTGATGTAAGTTTGCATATTCACCAAGGTTCGCCAACACAAATTCATGATGCATTAATGTCAGGTGAAGTGGATTTGGCGATTACTACCGAAGCGCCTTATTTATTTGATGATTTGGTTCAGATTCCATGTTATTGGTGGAATCGTGCAGTGATTGTTACGCCCGAGCATCCGCTTGCCAAAGTGAAAGAATTGACGATTGAGGAATTAGGTAAATATCCGCTTGTGACTTACACTTTTGGTTTTACAGGTGTTTCTGATTTAGATTACGCTTTTAATAGCGCAGGCATTTTGCCGAATATAGTCTTTACGGCTACCGATGCCGATATCATTAAGACTTATGTGCGCTTAGGCTTAGGGGTGGGCATTATGGCATCTATGGCTCATACGCCATCAGATACAGATCTTGTGGCGATTGATGCAAGTCATTTATTCCGCCCTAGTATGACGAATATTGCATTTAAACATAGCACGTTCTTACGCAATTATATGTACGATTTCATGGAATATTTTTCACCGCACTTAACTCGTAGCGTCGTGGAAAAAACCGAGCGTTTGCGTGATAACAATTCAGTGAAAAAATTATTTGATAACGTGAAATTAGACGTTAGATAAATTAGTTGTTGAAATTAAGTGATAGAGAAAAGGACGTTAAACGTCCTTTCTTACTCTTATTGTTCATTCTGATTTTGAAGTTTTTCTTGTTTTGAATGATAAAAATAAAGATATATTAAACCAATTGGTGCAATAAAAATTGAGAATATGAAACAAATCGCCATTGTGATTAGTTTTGTTACAAGCATTAAAGGTGCATTAACGAAAAAACATTATCACCTAAAATATATTCGATAATACTTTCATAAACGAATCGAGAATAAGGATATAATAATAAGCAGATTAATCCTAGGATTGCATTTGTTACAAGAATAGATATTTTCCCAGTGTGATTATATCCGTTATAGCTTATAGCAACTATAAATATAAAGAATATTAAACCAAATAGAAATTGTCGAGTATAGTAAGCTTTTGATAATCCACCAAGAGTCTTAGATAAAAATGACATGGTATCTCCTTATTCTTGAATTTATAGTCTTCCTCAGTCTAACTTACATCGTAAATAAGTGCAATTTATTTATGTATAAAGGTGTATTGTGTATATTTGATTAATGCACTTGTTACAATAAAAATAAATATGGTACCAAGTTCATGACGATCACTGTTGCGATAGAAAGTAATAATCTTGATGCACCAAGAATAAAACCACGATTAGTGCCATTATCAAATTTAACTAATAAGTTTGCCATCGCCGTGAGGGCATACACTTCAATGACTGTAAAAATGACGAGATAGGCATAGGCGGAAAATATGGAAAGATAACTTAAGGTGATAAACCAAGGCACGATAATTCCAATAGCCAACAGAGGGGCAACCCATGTTGCTTGTTTGATTGTTAAATTAATTTTTCGGGAAAAATAGCTTTGTAATAGCACGGTGAGTAATCCGTTGCCAAATAATGCTATCGGTGAATGTTCAGGCATGCCAAGTTTATTGTTAAATAAAAATGGGAAAATGACAAAGAAAGAGCTTGCAATGGCAAGAGGTAAAAATAGCATTAAATGCACCATGAGAAATTCTTTTGTAATAATTTCTTTGATTTGTGTAAAGCGAAATTTTACCAACGTTTGTAAGGTTTGAATTTGATAGAAAGGTTTCACCATTAAGGCGAATAATACGGCTTCCATTGAAAAACAGACCCAAATGAGCAAGTCGATATGTTCGTATTTAATAAATGGGATGACTAAAAGCGGCGCAAACATGGATGACATGGAGGTCACTTTTAGATATTTCCCTTGCAAGCGAGTTTTTTCTTTGTATTCATCTCCTGCCAACACAAGTAAGCAGGCTTTGGCATTGGTTCCAAATAAGCAACTGCCTAAACCAAAACAAGTGGTCGCAATAAGAAGTAATAAATAATTATCTGCTGCGAGAAAGAAAATATAAGCTATCACATCTAAAAAACAGCCGAGCAACATCATTTTGGCTAAACCATAACGATTGCCTCAAATACCAGCAAGAATGGAAAGGGCTTGGTTTGAGAAAAAGAGTAGTGATAAGGAAAAGGCAATTTCGCTGTTGCTTAATCCTTTACTTTGTAGATAAATCAGAAATACCGTTTGCACAGAAAAAAAGCAAGGGTGGAAAAGAAACGCCGAGTAAGTAAAAGTTTTTGTAAATTCATAGAGCCAAAGGATAAAAAAGAAAAGCACACGTTGAATAACGCGCGCCATAAATTTTATAAGTGCGGTTGAAATTGATATTAAAATTTTACCGCACTTGAAAGATTAAAACAGATCGTGATATTTCACTAAATCCTTACGCTGAATAGCAAATACGCCTAGTCCGCCATTTTTAAGCTCTACCCATTCAAATGGAACATCAGGATATTGCTCAATTAAGCTTACCATGCTATTGCCCACTTCACATACCAAGACGCCATTTTCAGTTAAGTAATTTGGCGCTTGTTTCAAAATTTGTTTGGTAATGTTTAAGCCATCATGGCCAGAACCTAAGGCTAACTCTGGTTCAAAATGGAATTCTTCTGGCATATCGGCGAGATCTTCTGCGTCCACATAAGGTGGATTGGTCACGATAAGATCGTATTTTTGTCCCAAAATATTTTCAAATAAGTTTGATTGAATAGGGAATACGCGATGTTCTAATTGATGACGTGAAATATTGATCTCCGCGACATTAAGTGCATCAACTGATAAATCTACCGCATCCACTTCCGCATTCGGGAAAGCATAAGCACAAGCAATAGCAATACAACCGCTGCCTGTGCATAGATCGAGAATATGATTCGGCTCTTGTGAAATTAAATCTTCAAAGCGATCTTGAATTAAAGCACTAATTGGAGAACGCGGAATAATGGTTCGTTCATCGACATAAAATTCGTGACCGCAGAACCACGCGCTATTTGTTAAATATGCCACTGGTACGCGTTGTTCGATTCGGGTTAATACAAGTTGAACTAAGCTTTCTTTTTCAGATGGGGTTAATCGACTGTTAAATAATTCGGTAGGTAAATCAATGGGTAAATGTAAGCCACTTAAAACGAGTTGTAGGCTTTCATCCCAAGGATTATCGTGCCCTTGCCCGAAGTAAATATCAGATCGATTGAGAATGCTATACGTCCAACGCAGAAAATCTTGGATGGTTTGCAGTTCGTTTGCAACATTATCTTCCAAGATAGTTGCAACTAATTCTTGGTTATGTGAGGTTTCCATCGCATTTCTCCATAAAAGTGAGTAGAAAAGTTAGCATAAAATTCGGTATGAAAATTTGGCGTAGTTATACCACAGATGAGAATGTAGAACTATGATATGATACGCAAAATTTGAAATTAATGAGAAAAAATGCAAGACGAATTTGATTTATTCCGAGCGGAAACCAAAGGCATTAAGCCAATTAAACAAGATACTTTTGTTGCCCCACGCCAAAAACGTGATCAGAAAAAAATAGAATTGAAAGAATTACGAGCAAAAGAAGATACATTGTTCTATTTTTCTGATGAATATGAGCCGTTACTGAATGAGCATGATGGTGTTGTGAAATATTTACGTGATGGGGAAGATTCCCATTTATTAAAACAACTTCGTCGTGGAGATTTTTCGCCAGAATTGTTTTTAGATTTACACGGTTTAACCCGTGAACAAGCTAAGCAAGAATTAGCCGCACTTTTACTGGCTTGTGAAAATGAGCATATTGATTGTGCTAGTATCATGACGGGCTATGGCACCTTTACATTGAAAAAACAAATTCCACGTTGGCTAGTACAACATCCTAAAGTGCGGGCATTACGTCAAGCGCCAAGGGAGTGGGGTGGCGAAGCCGCAATTTTGATTTTAGTTGATTTGTAAGAAAACGTTATAAAAAAATACCGCACTTTTACTGCCTAGGGCAAAGTGCGGTATTTTCTTTTATGTTTTTACTTGAACTATTGTGTTGCTTGAATTGCGGTTAAGGCAATTGTGTACACAATATCATCAACTAAGGCTCCGCGAGATAAGTCATTGACTGGTTTACGCATACCTTGAAGCATTGGACCAATAGACACTAAATCTGCAGAACGTTGTACTGCTTTGTAAGTCGTGTTACCAGTATTCAAGTCAGGGAATACGAATACCGTTGCTTTACCTGCTACTGGTGAATTTGGTGCTTTAGAGCGAGCCACATCTTCCATCACAGCCGCATCGTATTGTAATGGACCATCGATTAATAAATCAGGGCGTTTTTCTTTCGCAATTCGAGTTGCTTCTTTCACTTTTTCAACATCAGCACCACTACCAGATGTACCCGTTGAGTAAGAAATCATCGCGACTTTTGGATCAATACCAAATGCTTTCGCAGAATCAGCAGATTGAATTGCGATTTCAGCAAGTTGTTCTGCAGTTGGATCTGGGTTTACCGCACAGTCACCATAAACAAGCACTTGATCTGGTAATAACATAAAGAAGATAGAAGAAACAATTGAACTACCCGGTGCAGTTTTGATGATTTGCATTGGTGGGCGAATGGTGTTTGCAGTGGTGTGAACGGCCCCAGATACTAAACCATCCACTTCATTTGCTTCTAACATCATGGTACCAAGCACGACGGTGTCTTCTAGTTGTTCACGAGCCGCGGTTTCTGTCATACCTTTAGCTTTACGTAATTCAACTAAACGAGCAACATAGTTTTCACGAACGTCTGCTGGGTTAATTATTGTAATCCCTTTACCTAGTTTAACACTTTGTGCTTCAGCTACACGTTGAACTGATGACGGATCTGCCAAAAGCAC
The DNA here is from genome assembly GCA_001752465.1 of Haemophilus quentini. GTDB lineage: Bacteria > Pseudomonadota > Gammaproteobacteria > Enterobacterales > Pasteurellaceae > Haemophilus > Haemophilus quentini. Next base: position 54,574 of record MDJB01000002.1, on the reverse strand, counting down.
ACATTCCGCAATGCCACGTTCTGCACAAAGTACGGCTGCTTTGATTGTACGAGGTTCATTGCCTTCAGGAAGCACAATACGTTTTTTCGCCGCACGAGCAAGTTCAGTCAATTGGAAACGGAACGCTGGTGGGGATAAACGACGTAAACGAGTAGAATCCGCAACTAAGTTATTGATAAAGTCAGCATTAAAGTGCTGGCTAGTGTATTGTTTGATGTTTTCAATACGCTCTTTATCATCAACGGGCACTTCAAGGTTGAAGTTTTGTAAATTTAATGCTGTTTGCCAAGTATTACCTTCAATACGGAAGATTGGCAATTTTGCTTTTTCAAAAGCTGGTTGGCAAAGTTTATTGATTTGAGCATCAATTTTGTAACCGCCAGTTAATAAGAGACCGCCGATTTCAATACCATTTGACGCTGCGAGAGCAGCTGCTACAAGTACATCTGGACGATCTGCTGAGGCGACTAATAAGCTACCTGCACGGAAATGTTCAACCATATTTGGTAAACTTCTTGCGCAGAAAGTGATACCACGGATACGACGGTTAATATCTCCTTCAGTGATAATTGATGCGCCTAAGTATTTCACTAAATCGATCGCACGTGTTGCGATTAAATCTGCAGACCAAGGCACACAAGCTAATAATTTGATTGAGCTATTTGCAAATAATTTGCTCACTTCTGCTTCACAAGCATGGCTGTGTTGGAATGAATCAAAGATTTCAGTAAGATCAGGGCGTGTACGACCAGATTCATCAACAGGTGCATTAAATTTATTTACAACTACGCCTAAAAGATTTGGATTGTTTTTACCACCAAATAGAGAGGCTGCAGCTTCTACACGATCTTTTAATTCTGTTGGGGTTTCAGTTGCAGGTGCTGCAACTAATACGATTTCCGCATCTAATGCTTGTGCAATTTCATAGTTGATGCTATTTGCGTAACCGTGTTTTCTTGTGGGAATTAAGCCTTCAACTACAACGATATCGTTGTTTTTAGTTAATTGTTGGTGATTTGCCACAATTTTTTCTAACAACACATCAGACTGATTTTGGCCAATCAATGATTCCGCAACGCTTAACATAAACGGTTCAGAAGTTTCAAGGTTAGTGCTGGTGCGAATGATAGAGGTTGTGCGATCCAGTTTATCTTCACCTGTGCTTGGTTGAGAAACTGGTTTCATAAAACCAACTTTTGCGCCTTTTTGTTCAAGAGAATGGATTAATCCTAGACTAATGCTAGTTAAACCCACGCCTGTGCTTACAGGGATAAGGATAATCGTGCGAGACATAGTTAAACCTTAATGTGTATATGTTATAAATAAAAACTGCCGAAAAATTCGGCAGCTTGTTGTTAAATTAGAAACAAAGTTTTGCGGTATCTTGTGCGATAACTAATTCTTCGTTAGTTGGAAGAACAATTGCTTTAAATGCGGAATCATCAGTAGTGATGACGCCATCTTTACCGAAACGTGCCACAAGATTGCGTTCGTTATCCACTTTAATACCGAATAATTTTAAGTGATTTAATGCTAATTCACGAACGTGCGCTGAGTTCTCACCAATACCACCCGTGAAAGCAATCGCATCTAAGTGATCATCACCTAATACAGCCATATAAGCACCGATATATTTCGCTAAACGATAGCTGTATACATCTAAAGCGCGTTTTGCTTCTGGTTTAGATGCGTCATCGTAGTTATCTTCAGCATAACGGCAGTCGCTTGTTACTTCAGTTAAACCTAAAAGACCAGATTTTTTCACTAAAGTCTCTTCGATTTGTTCCATAGACATACCTAAAGTTTTGTATAGGTAGAATACGATTGCAGGATCGATATCACCACAACGAGTGCCCATGACTAAACCTTCTAACGGAGTTAAGCCCATTGATGTATCGATACATTTACCGTTACGCACAACAGAAACAGAACCACCATTACCTAAGTGACAAATAATCGTATTGACTTGGTCTGCAGGTTTTCCTACATATTCAGCGACTTCACGAGAAACGAAGTAGTGGCTAGTACCGTGTGCACCGTAGCGACGAACGCCATGTTCTTTATATAAAGAGTATGGAAGGGCATAAAGGAATGCTTCTTCAGGCATGGTTTGGTGGAATGCTGTATCAAAAACTACTACGTTTTTATCTTTTAAGTGCGGGAATGCGTTGAATGCTTCGTGAATACCGATTAAGTGTGCTGGATTGTGAAGTGGTGCAAATTGTGCAGCATCCTCAATACCTTTAACGACTTCATCAGTTACGATAACAGATTGGGTGTATTTTTCACCACCATGTACGATACGGTGACCAATTGCCGCGATAGAGTTTTTAAGCTCATCTGTCATGATATTAGACGTGATAAAGTTAAGTGCTTCAGTATGAGCTGCACCTGCGCCTAAATCTGCGTTACCTTTCTCGCCATTGAGTTTCCATTTGATACGAGCTTCTGGTAAGAAAAATGCTTCCGCTAAGCCAGATAATTTTTCTTCACCTGTTGCAGGATCAAGAATTGCAAATTTTAGTGAAGAACTACCACAGTTAAGGATAAGAACAAGTTTTGACATGGGAACCCTATATTTGATTAAAGTTAATGGAAATCCACCTTGCTGATGGACTGAAAAAAACTAGCATAGGATACACCTTTTGATAAACAAAATAAATTCATCCCAGCATAAAAAGACAACGATTTATGGAACTTTTTGAAAAATTAAACTTTTTCAGTAAGGTGACAATTTCAGGCAAACTGGGGTATGATAAGTGCGGTTGTTTTTTAAAGGTGTTTTTATGGCATTTTTTTCCATTTTAAAACAGGGACAAATTTATCTTAATACTTGGCCACAGGAGGCTAAGTTAGGGATTATTTTTCCAGAAAACCGCATTATGAAAGCCACGAATTTTGCACAAAAATTCATGCCCTTTGTTGCTGTATTTGCAGTGGTGTGGCAACAGATTTATGCAAAAAATGATTTGATGGCCTTTTCTATTGCCGTTTTGACCGCACTTTTTTCCTTGCTTATTCTTTTTCAAGGTCTTTATTGGCTTGGTAAGCGTGCGAATTCGCCATTAGAAAAACAAAGTGCGGTATGGTTTTATGATATTTGCGAACGCTTAAAACAACTACATGAACCCTTGCCTCTTGTGCAAGATCAACCGACATACCAACATTTAGCAGAAGTCTTAAAGAAAGCTCAAAGCAAATTTGAACGTGCTTTTTGGCAGGAAATTTAGTTTACGCAAACGTTTTCTTTTTGGCTTTATTTTTGTAGAATACCTCGGTCGTTTTAAACGGCCGTTTTTCATTGAGAGATTTTTTAATGATCGATTACATTATTATTGGCATTATCGCTTTTTCTATTCTTGTCAGTTTATTACGTGGTTTTGTGCGCGAAGTGCTTTCACTCGGTAGCTGGGTTGTGGCATTTATTGTAGCAAGTCAGTTCTATCCTTATCTTGCCGCTTATCTTACGCAAATTGAATCAATTTATATTCGTAATGGAACCGCAATCGGGATTTTATTTGTACTGACTTTAATCGTGGGTGCCATAGTAAATTATGTGATTAGTCAATTAGTAGATAAGACGGGTTTAAGTGGCACCGATCGTGTTTTAGGTGCGGCTTTTGGTTTAGTGCGCGGTGCACTGATTGTCGCTGCGTTATTATTTTTCATGGATACCTTCACCAATTTTGAACAAACTGATTGGTGGAAAGAATCTCAATTAATACCGCACTTTGGTTTTATTATTGAATGGTTCTTTCAACAACTTCAGGCTAGTTCAAGTTTTTTAAATCCAACGCTTAATCAATAAGGAACACAAAATGTGTGGTATTGTCGGTATTGTTAGCCAAAGTCCGGTTAATGAATCTATTTATGTAGCATTAACTCTTTTGCAACATCGTGGGCAAGACGCTGCGGGCATTGTGACGGTTGACGATGAAAATTGTTTCCGCTTACGCAAAGCTAACGGTTTAGTGAGTGATGTGTTCCATCAAGAGCATATGCTACGGTTGCAAGGAAATGCTGGGTTGGGGCATGTTCGCTATCCTACAGCGGGGAGTTCTAGCGTCTCAGAGGCTCAGCCTTTTTATGTGAATTCTCCCTATGGTGTCACTTTGGTGCATAACGGCAATTTAACCAACTCAGTGGAGTTAAAAGAAAAAGTCTTTAAAACTGCCCGCCATCATGTAAACACAAATTCAGATTCTGAACTTCTTCTTAATATTCTCGCTAACCATCTCGATCATATTCCTCAAGATCACCTCGACCCACAAGATATTTTCTATGCCGTTCGTAAAACTCACAACGATGTTCGTGGTGCTTATGCTTGTTTAGCGATGATTATTGGGCATGGCATGATTGCTTTTCGTGATCCTTTTGGTATTCGTCCTTTGGTGTTTGGTAAACGCGAAGAAAATGGCAAAACTGATTATATGTTTGCCTCTGAAACAGTAGCCTTAGATATTGTGGGTTTTGACTTTGTTCGTGATATTGCCCCTGGTGAAGCCGTTTATGTAACGTTTGATGGCGAGCTTTATTCGCAACAATGTGCCGAAAGTGCGGTGCTAAATCCTTGTATTTTTGAGTATGTTTATTTTGCACGCCCAGATTCAACGATTGATGGCGTTTCTGTTTATGCTGTACGTGTTCACATGGGTGAAAAACTCGGACAAAAAATTGCAAAAGAATGGGCGGATGAAATTGATAATATTGATGTGGTGATTCCCGTTCCTGAAACCTCCACAGATATTGCGTTACAAATTGCTCGCGTACTAGGGAAACCTTACCGCCAAGGATTTGTGAAAAATCGCTATGTTGGTCGTACGTTTATTATGCCAGGACAAGCACAGCGTATTAGTTCTGTTCGTCGTAAATTGAATACCATTAAAGCTGAATTTAAAGATAAAAACGTCTTATTGGTGGACGATTCTATCGTTCGCGGTACAACTTCTGAGCAAATTGTTGAAATGGCTCGTTCAGCTGGCGCGAAGAAAATTTACTTCGCCTCTGCTGCTCCAGAAATTCGTTATCCGAATGTATATGGTATTGACATGCCGAGTCGCAATGAATTGATCGCTTACGGTCGAAATGTTGATGAAATTGCGCATTTGATTGGCGTAGATAAACTAATTTTCCAAGATTTGACCGCACTTACCGAATCTGTTCAATTAGAAAATCTGGCTATTCGAGGGTTTGATTGTTCAGTGTTCACAGGCGAATATATTACAGGTGACATCACGCCAGAATATTTGGAGAAAATCGCAAGTCAACGGAACGATAGTGCAAAGAAAAAACGAGAAAAACAAGCATCTAATCTTGAAATTTATAATGAACAATAAATTTCGATAAGGCTAGATATTTAGTCCGATAAAAATCACCGCATTAAAAAAGTGCGGTGATTTTTTTATTTGTTTTTTAGGATGTCTTTTAGATAGTTTTCGCAATCAGAATATTTAAATTTGAATCCTGCGTTGAGTAATTTTTCAGGCACCACATTTTGGCTTTCGAGTAATAGATTCGCTCTTTCGCCAAGAATGAAATGTAATATCCATTTTGGAATGGTTGCAAAGGCAGGACGTTTTAATATTCGAGCCAAAGTGCGGTTAAATTTATATTGTTTTATGGGATTCGGGGCGGTGAAGTTAAATGAGCCTTGGCACTCTGAATGATCGAGTAAAAATAAAATGCCATTTACCATATCTTCCAAAGCAATCCAGGGAAAATATTGCTCTCCATTGCCCAGTTTGCCGCCAAGTTCCCATTTGTATAAAGGCAACATTTGAGCAAGCGCGCCTCCTTTCTTAGAAAAGACCATGCCTGTTCGAATCAAACAAACCCTCGCATTAGCTTGTCGCGCAATATCTTCCCAATCTTGGCATAATTGTGCGGTGAAGGTTTTTGCTGTTTTGCTTGCTTCGGTAATTATTTGTTCGTCTTGATCGCCGTAAATTCCACTCGCTGAACCTGAAATAAAAATAGGGTGTTGCTGATATTGATTAATGAATTCAACCAGTTGAGTAGTGAGGCTTAAACGACTTTCTCGTAAAATCGATTTTTGCTTTGTCGTCCAAGCTTTATGAAAAATAGGCTCGCCAGCAAGATTGATGATGGCATCAAACTGTTCTTGTAAATCGAGTTCTGAAAGTGCGGTAATAAATTTGATGTTTTTTTGCTTTGGGATGGTGTGTGGTGTACTTGAGCGCGTTAAGATCGTCACTTGTTCATTGCGTAAGCAGAGTTGCTCAACAAGTGCTTTACCGATAAGTCCCGTGCCTCCAGTTAATAAAATGTTCATTACAACGCGTTTTCAAATAAACGTTGAACATTTTTGAGTAAATCGACAATTTTTGTGCCACGTGTTGGTGTGATAAAAATTGTGTCATCGCCTGCGATAGTGCCTAAGATGCCTTCTGATTTTCCAATTGAATCAAGTAAGCGAGCGATGAGTTGTGCTGCGCCTGGAGAAGTCTTAATGACAATTAACATATCATTGTAATCAACGTCTAATACAAGATTTTTTAATGGACTACTGGTATTAGGAACACTTAATTCACCTGGTAAGCAATAGACCATTTCCATTTTGGTATTACGGGTGCGAACAGCGCCAAATTTGGTGAGCATTCTTGATATTTTTGATTGATTAATGCCTGTAAAGCCTTGTTTCTTTAAGGCATCGACAATTTCACTTTGAGATCTAAAGCGTTCTTGATTAAGTAATTCTTTAAAAGCGCGAGTTAAATTGTCAGTCATTTTTATTTTTCAATAGTCAAAAATTTGCATAAGAATTGCATAAAAATTCATTTTCATCAACTTGAATGTGAATAAAAGCAAAGAGAAGGAAAAAATTACCTCAGAAATGTGAACTAGATCATAGAATGATATTTCTCTGTTTGTAATTGTGAGATGAAAATTTTAAAATCAGGTCATCTTAAATTAACTAACACATAAGGAGTATTTATGAAAGTTGCAGTATTAGGCGCCGCAGGCGGTATTGGTCAAGCATTAGCGTTATTACTAAAACTTCAGTTGCCTGCTGGTTCAGATTTAGCATTATATGATATTGCCCCTATTACCCCAGGTGTGGCAGTGGATGTGAGCCATATTCCAACTGCAGTGAATGTGAAAGGTTTTTCTGGTGAAGATCCAACGCCTGCACTTGAAGGTGCGGATGTTGTATTAATTTCTGCTGGTGTTGCGCGTAAACCTGGTATGGATCGTTCAGATTTATTCAATATTAATGCAGGCATAGTTCGTGGTTTAATTGAGAAAGTCGCGATTACTTGCCCGAAAGCGTGCGTTGGTATCATCACTAACCCAGTAAATACTACCGTTGCGATTGCTGCAGAAGTATTGAAAAAAGCAGGTGTTTACGACAAACGTAAATTATTTGGCGTGACAACTTTAGACGTGTTACGTTCTGAAACTTTTGTGGCTGAATTAAAAGGTTTAAATGTTTCTCGTACGAGCGTTCCTGTTATTGGTGGTCACTCAGGTGTGACTATTCTTCCATTACTTTCTCAAGTTCAATATTCTGAATGGAATGAAGAAGAAATCGAACCATTAACAAAACGTATCCAAAATGCTGGTACAGAAGTGGTCAATGCTAAAGCGGGTGGTGGTTCTGCAACGCTTTCAATGGCGCAAGCTGCAGCGCGTTTCGCTCGTTCTTTAGTGAAAGGATTGAGTGGCGAGACAGTTGTTGAATGTACTTATGTTGAAGGCGATGGAAAATATGCTCGTTTCTTCTCTCAGCCAGTTCGTTTAGGTAAAGAAGGTGTAGAAGAAATTTTACCAATTGGCCCATTAAGCAATTTTGAACAACAAGCCTTAGAAAATATGTTGCCGACTTTACGTGCAGATATTGAATTAGGTGAAAAATTTATTAATGGTTAATCATTAAAAAATAAGGGGAGCATTAGCTCCCTTTTTTATGTTTCGATAAAAAAGCCACCAAATGGTGGCTTTTGTTTATATCTTTATTATTTCTGACGCATTGCAGGGAATAAGATAACATCACGAATTGATGGTGCATTTGCATAAAGCATCGCTAAACGGTCGATACCTAAACCTTCACCAGCAGTTGGTGGTAAGCCGTGTTCTAGCGCAACAACAAAGTCTTCATCTTTAAACATCGCTTCATCATCACCCGCTTCTTTCGCTGCAACTTGTGCATCAAAACGTTCATTTTGGTCTTCCGCGTCATTTAACTCTGAGAAACCATTACCGATTTCACGACCACCGATAAAGAGCTCAAAACGATCTGTTACATCTGGATTTTCATCATTACGACGTGCTAGTGGAGAAATTTCCGCAGGGTGAGCCATTAAGAATGTTGGTTGAATTAGGTGATGTTCAGCCACTTCTTCAAAAATTGCGTTCACAATGCTGCCTAAACCCCAAGATTTTTGTACTTCAATACCTAAGCGTTTTGCCGTGGCTTTTGCACGATCAAAGTCATATAAATCTTCTTTTACGATACCTTTGTCTGCACCATATTTAATCGTTGCATCGTGTAACGTAATACGTTCGAATGGTTTACCAAAATCAAATTCGTATTCGCCGTATTTCACAATGGTAGTACCAAGAATATCAATTGCTAATTTACGAAGAAGTTCTTCGGTGTTATCCATTAAATCATGGTAGTCCGCATAAGCTTGGTAGTATTCAAGCATGGTAAATTCTGGATTATGACGAACAGAAACCCCTTCATTACGGAAGTTGCGGTTTAATTCAAATACTCGTTCAAAGCCACCCACTACTAAGCGTTTTAAATAAAGTTCAGGTGCGATACGTAAATACATATCCGCATCTAATGCATTGTGATGGGTCACGAAAGGACGTGCAGATGCACCTCCAGGAATCACTTGTAACATTGGTGTTTCCACTTCCATAAATCCTTTAGAAATGAAATATTCACGAATACCCGCGACAACTTTAGAACGAATAATAAAAGTGCGGCGAGATTCTTCGTTAGAAATTAAATCTAAATAACGTTGGCGATAACGAACTTCTTGGTCGGTTAAACCATGGAATTTATCTGGTAATGGGCGAAGAGCTTTAGTTAAAAGTTGAACTTCAGTGGTTTTCACTGTGAGTTCATCGGTTTTTGTTTTAAATAAAGTGCCTTTAACGCCGATGATGTCACCTAAATCCCAAGTACCAACGTCATCTTTATAAACGCCTTCAGGCAAATTATCGCGTACAACATAAAGCTGAATTTTACCGCTCATATCTTGAATGGTGATAAACGTCGCCTTACCCATTGCACGGCGAGTCATAATACGGCCAGCAACTTGTACTTCAACGCCTTTCTCTTTTAAGATTTCACCTTCTTCTGCATCATATTGATTGTGTAAATCTTGTGCGAGAGCATCACGACGAAACTTGTTTGGAAATGCATTATCTTTTGCACGTAATGCAGCTAATTTTTCACGACGAACGAGCATTTCGCCATTGAGATCTAATTCTTTAACTTCTTGTTCTGACATGTTGTTTACCTTTAATTTTAACTTTAAAAATATCTTCAAAAATAACCGCGCTTTGGGGTTATTTCTTATGATGGGATAAGTAACGCGTCTTTACTTATCCAGCCAATCATGCTTAAAGCCCAGCCTTTAAACTCGCTTCAATAAATCGATCTAAATCACCGTCTAATACGGCTTGGGTGTTACGGTTTTCCACACCAGTGCGCAAATCTTTAATGCGTGAATCGTCTAATACGTAAGAGCGAATTTGGCTTCCCCAACCAATGTCGGATTTATTATCTTCCATTGCTTGTTTATCCGCATTTTTTTTCTGTAATTCAAGCTCATACAATTTCGCTTTTAATTGTTTCATCGCTTGATCTTTGTTCTTGTGCTGTGAACGGTCGTTTTGACATTGCACAACTATGCCACTTGGCATATGGGTAATTCGCACCGCACTTTCAGTTTTGTTTACGTGCTGCCCACCTGCTCCCGATGCTCGATAAACATCAATACGTAAATCAGCAGGATTGATTTCAATATCAATATCGTCATCAATTTCAGGATAGACAAATGCTGCGCTGAATGATGTGTGGCGACGGTTATTGGAATCAAATGGACTTTTACGCACTAAACGATGAATACCCGTTTCTGTTCGTAACCAACCAAAGGCATATTCACCGCTCACTTTAATCGTTGCCGATTTCAATCCAGCTACATCACCGTCAGAGACTTCCATCAGTTCTGTTTTAAAACCTTTGCTTTCAGCCCAACGGAGATACATACGGAGCAACATTTCTGTCCAATCTTGAGCTTCCGTACCGCCAGAACCTGCTTGTAAGTCCACATAGCAATCGCAAGCATCGTGTTCGCCACTAAACATTCGACGGAATTCTAATTTTTCGAGTTGTTGTTCGAGTTCATCTAATTCAGCAACTGCTTCATTGAAGGTGTCTTCATCTTCTGCTTCGATGGCAAGTTCTAACAACCCATCAACATCTTCTAAGCCTTGTTCTAAATTTTTGATGGTATTTACAACTTGTTCTAAAGAAACGCGTTCTTTACCAAGCGCTTGGGCTTTATCTGGATCATTCCAAACATCCGGCTGTTCTAATTCCGCATTGACTTCTTCTAAACGCTCAACTTTGGCATCGAAGTCAAAGATACCCCCGAAGCACCGAAGTGCGGTCGGATAAGTCGGTGATTTTATTTTTTACAGGATTGATTTCAAACATAATAAATTCACTGTGTAATAAAGTGTGGAATTATATGCTATTTTCTGATTTTTGGATAGTTTGACCTTGCAGAAATTAGCAATCTCTCTATAATTTCAGGCTTTCTTACTTAAGCTAATTTAGGAACAAAAAATGAAGAAAATTCTTACCGCACTTTTGTGCATGGCTGCGGCTAATGCAATGGCAAACGATGCCACGATTAAAAGCAAATTACAGTCTCTTGGCGCATCAAATATTGATGTAAAATCCTCGCCAATTTCAGGTATCAAAACTGCCGTAACAGATCAAGGCGTACTTTATGTGACGGAAGATGGAAAATATGCTTTCCAAGGTAAACTTTACGAACTCACAAATAATGGCCCTGTTGATGTGGCGGGTAAAATTTTAGTAGATAAACTTAATTCTTATAAAAATGAGATGATTGTTTATCCCGCTAAAAATGAAAAGCATGTTGTGACGGTATTTATGGATATTACTTGCCATTATTGCCATTTATTACATCAGCAATTAAAAGAATATAACGATCTTGGTATTACCGTGCGTTATTTAGCTTTCCCTCGTGCGGGTATGAATAACCAAACTGCAAAACAAATGGAAGCAATTTGGACGGCTAAAGATCCTGTTTTTGCTTTAAATGAAGCAGAAAAAGGCAATTTACCGAAAGAAGTTAAAACCCCAAATGTTGTGAAAAAGCATTATGAATTAGGCGCGCAATTTGGCGTAAATGGCACACCAAGTATTATTACCTCAACTGGTGAGCTTATTGGCGGTTATTTAAAACCAGCTGATTTGTTGAGCGCACTTGAAGAAACAGCGAAATGATTTTATAATGAAAAGCAAGGGGCAGATGCCTACCCCTTGTATTTAGTCGGTTATGCTCAATATGCTGGGGAGCTTAAAAGCATTAACAATACGAAGACTATGATATAACTACATAATTTAGGCATTATTAAAATCCTTAGCTGACACAATAGTTAGACTAATGGTCAGTAGGGCTTTTAACCCCTGTCAGCATTCAGGGTTAAAAGCCCTGACCGACGGGAAAAGTATAGATAAAAGAGCTGTTGATTTCAACAGCTTTTTGCTTTTAGATATGAATTAATATCCAGTGAAAAAACTTATAAAACGCCGTGAAATTCCAATTGGAAATTCTGTTTCAAACCATCCGTTATTAGATCGCCTTTATCGCGCACGCCATATTCAAAACACCGAAGAATTAGACCGTACTTTAAAATCAATGCTGAATCCAAATCAGCTATATGGTATTGAGCAAGCGGTAAATTTATTAGTGGAAGCTTACCAACAACAGCAAAAAATAGTGATTGTTGGGGATTTTGATGCTGATGGTGCAACTAGTACAGCATTGAGTGTGCTGGCTTTAAGACAACTTGGTTTTGCGGATGTGGATTATCTTGTACCAAATCGATTTGAACAGGGTTATGGTTTGAGTATTCCTGTGGCTGAAATGGTGATTGAAAAGGGTGTTCAGCTGTTAATGACGGTGGATAATGGCGTTTCATCTTTTGACGGTGTTGCATTTTTGAAAGAGAAAGGTGTCCGAGTTTTAGTGACGGATCATCATTTACCACCGGAAATTTTGCCGCCAGCTGATGCCATTGTTAACCCTAATTTAAGTCAGTGTGGTTTTCCTTCAAAATCCTTAGCGGGCGTTGGTGTTGCGTTTTATTTGATGTTAGCCGTACGAGCAAAATTTCGAGAACTCGGTATTTTTACTGCAGAAACACAACCTAATTTTACTGACTTGCTCGATCTGGTGGCATTGGGTACTATCGCGGATGTAGTGCCTTTAGATCAGAATAATCGTATCCTTGCTTATCAAGGCTTAATGCGGATTCGTGCACGGCGTTGCCGTCCAGGTATTGTTGCGTTGGCTGAAGTGGCTAACCGTAATGTTGAACAGTTTACTTCAAGTGATCTCGGTTTTTGTATCGGACCTCGTTTAAACGCAGCGGGGCGCTTAGACAATATGTCGATTGGGGTAGAGCTTTTACTGGCGGATGATATGCTAAAAGCCAGAGAATTCGCTTTAGATCTTGACCAACTCAATCAAACGCGTAAAGAAATTGAAGCTGGTATGAAGCTTGAGGCGTTAGAAATTTGCCAAAATCTCACCGCACTTTTTAAAGAGTTACCTTCGGGGATTACACTTTATCAACCAGATTGGCATCAAGGTGTGTTGGGAATAGTATCCTCTCGAATTAAAGAACAATATCACCGTCCTGTGATTGCCTTCGCGAAAGATGGTGAGGGAGTCTTGAAAGGTTCTGCGCGTTCTATTGAAGGTTTGCATATGCGTGATGTTTTAGAGCGTATTCATTCGCAATATCCTAATATGATTTTAAAATTTGGTGGCCATGCGATGGCTGCGGGCTTAAGCCTTCGAGAAGAACACTTTGACGATTTCCAACATATTTTTAATCAAACCGTTGCCGATTGGCTTGATCAAGAACATTTACAAGGTGTAATTTGGACCGATGGCGAATTAAATTCAAATGAATTTAATCTTGAAACGGCGGAACTGATAAAATCATCAGGCCCTTGGGGACAAGCTTTCCCAGAGCCTTGCTTTGATGGTGAATTTAAAATTTTGGATCAGCGCGCGATTGGGCAAAATAAAAATCATCTAAAAATGTTGCTAGAACCGAAACAGGGCGGGGTTTTATTAGATGCGGTTGCGTTTAATATTGATACAAAATTGTATCCTGATCTTTCAATTAAACAGGCTCGTTTAGCCTATAAATTAGAGATTAACGAATTTCGTGGCAATCGTAGCGTACAATTATTGGTAGATTATATTGAGCCGATAGATGAGTGATAGAATGAAATTAAAAGGGCTGTTGGCATTTTGTTTGCTTTTTTTATCGTCGTTTGTTTTAGCAGAAGTCAATCAGAAAGAATTTTCAGTACAAAATTCTCCGTACTTGCCATCACGGGACACAATTTATTTTGAAGATGGGCGGGATTATTTTTCTTATCAAGAACCCATTGAACAAGCACTTAGAGCGGATAAAAAAATACGGATTCAATTCTTTTTTGATTACGATTGCCGCGTATGTTCTTCAGCGCAAGATATTTTGGAGCTTTATAGTCAAATGCGTACAAATAAAGTTGCGTTGGAACAATATCCTATTGCAACTGCGGATAGCCAGTTTAGCGCACGTATTTTTTATACTTTGCAAGCATTAAGTGCGGGGGAATTATCTAATGTTTTATTGTTTGAAACTTCAGAAAAATCCCGTTATGCAGAGTTGTCTTCGACAAATAAAATTCAACAATGGGCGGAAGAACAAGGTCTAGATAAACAGTTATTTATTCAGGCTGAAAATTCAGAAAGAGTAAAAGAACAAATTCAAGATGCGATTGAATTGACGGAAGAATATGGTGTGTTTACCTATCCTTACGTTGTCATTGGGGGAAAATATGTACTCACTGCGAGTACGCTTTATAATGATGACTATAGCGTGGCTGTGCTAGATTTTTTGGTAAATAAAATAGAACAGGGACAAAAGTGATGAAAATCGGAATTGTTGGCGCAATGGCGCAAGAAGTAGAAATTTTAAAAAATTTAATGGCAGAGATAACTGAAACTCAAGTAGCAAGTGCGGTAATTTTTGAAGGCAAAATTAATGGTAAAGATGTTGCATTATTGCAATCAGGAATTGGCAAAGTGGCCGCTGCAATTGGCACGACGGCATTATTGCAATTAGCCAAACCAGATTTTGTGATCAATACTGGTTCTGCAGGTGGGGTAGCAAAAGGCTTGAAAGTGGGGGATATTGTGATTTCTGATGAAACAAGCTATCACGATGCGGATGTGACCGCTTTTGGCTATGAAAAAGGTCAGTTGCCTGCTAATCCTGCGGCATTTTTATCCGACAAAAAATTAGCAGATCTCGCTCAAGAAATTGCAGAAAAGCAAGGACAATCAGTAAAACGTGGTTTAATTTGCTCTGGAGATAGTTTTATTAATAGCGAAGACAAAATTGCACAAATAAAAGCAGATTTCCCGAATGTGACAGGTGTTGAAATGGAAGCCACTGCAATTGCACAAGTTTGCTATGCGTTTAATGTGCCTTTTGTGGTGGTTCGAGCAATTTCTGATGGAGGAGATGGTGAAGCAAGTATGTCTTTTGAAGAGTTCTTACCGTTGGCCGCAAAACAGTCTTCGGTGTTAGTGTTGGGGATGATTGATAGACTGTAGTAATAATCTTTTAATAAGATAATAAATCCTAAAATTGAATCCTAATCATTATTTAAAAAGGCATAGCTAATAAGCTATGCCTTTTTATATGAGCTAATTAGAATTTATAATTTAAACTCAGAATATAAGTTCTTCCACGTGCAAAGTTATAAAGTACAGATTTATCTTTTCCTCCATCTTCACAAGTATTATTTTTACTACAAATTGAATCATTTAAGCTTGAATAATAGCGCTGTGAAGCAGCATCATTCCCTGAGTCTAAAGGATCAACATAACGTTTATCTAGTAGGTTTTGTACTTCAGCTTTGATAATTAAATCTTTAACAGGTTCATAACTTACATGCAAATCTAAAATAATCGGTTGTTTATTAATTTCCTCTGTTTTCTTGATTGCATAATAAGTTCGTTTATGGCTCGTATTTAATTCAAATTGAGAACCGTTAATATAATCTTCTTGAATGGTTGCTCGTTTACTTTTCCCATAGTAACGTGCTGCGATACCAAGAGTTAATTTTTGATCAAACCAGCGAGAGCCAAGTTCTAATCTTCCATAATCTTTAGGTAACATTGAGATACGAGATAGACCATAACCTTGTTTTAGAATATCCTCTTTTGACGCATTATTAGGACGTGGACTTGCATCTGCATAATTGGTTGGTTGATTTGTTCGTTGATATGCATAAGACAGATTTGTAAAGAAACGTCCCATGTCATAATTTACTTCTAACTCAACACCGCTCTTTTTCACAATAGGCTTATAATTTTGATGAGCAATGGTGAATCTAAATCCATTATTAGCTGCCCAGTCAGGAACAACGCCATCTCTCCACCATACACCATATACATTATGAATATAATTTTTGATGAAACTACGATAGCCCACTAGTTTTAAACCTAGAACATCTTCTTCTGTAAAAACAGCTTTTTTATAGGTATTAAATCCAAGTTGATAAGTTTTAGCTTGCTCAGGTTTTAATGCCGTATTTACGCCAACATCAGATACTTGAGAGAAGAACATTTCTTGAATATTTGGCATTCTATGTGTGCGCGAATAGGTGAAAAACGGCATAAAATAATCACTCAGTTCTGCACTTAATGTAGCAGAATGATTGAATGCCTTTTTATGACCTGATTTATGCAAAATAGGTTCATTAATTTGTATTGGTGTATTTTCGTAACCTACATACTCACCGTTAAATGCATAATGCGTAAAATTGACACTATAGTCTAAATGGTAAATTCCTTTAGAAAGTGCGGTATCAAAATAAACAGTTTTAAATTTTTGTTTACCGGAAGGTTGTAAGATCACTGAACGTTGTGGTAATCCGCTTTTGCTTCCTTGGAAGCGACCTAAATAGCTATAGTTTCCTTGGGAGTGTGATTTATTGTTATAAAACAAACTTAATTCTTCAGGAAAACGGTTTTTACTATACTCATTAATAAAGTAGTTAAAGCCCAATGTAGTTTTTAAATCGATTTCTTTTGGCAATAAAAAAGTATAGCTATTGTTAATATCAATAATATTTGCCAAATTCTTTGTAATTAATTTATCTTCTACTTGCCAACCAGAAAAGAATGCGCCTTTAGGATAAATGGTTTTACCTAAGTTATGTGCTACCATTAGATTTAAATCAAGATAGCGATTATTATTAAAATTATAATTTAATTGATAATTACGATTTTCGATTTTTCGAGAACCAATTTTATTATCAAGGGTACGTATTTGTGCACCTAAGGTATGGTTATCATCGCCATATTCAAATTTTAACAAATGGCTACGCGAGCGTGATTGCAAACTACCAGGTTCAATTGGTGCAACACTATATTGATCTTTATTATCTTCAAATGATTTGTCAGTTTTTTTTATGTCATCTTGTAATTTTGGTATATTTTCTGGGTTTACGTGTTGTTCTAATTTTTTGAGAATTTCTTGTCTATCTTTTGCGCTAGGATCAAAACGATTATAAAATGTACAGTTAACACCATCACCTATGTTCTCTGCTAACTTAGGCTTTGTCTGGTTACAAGACCAAATGTTCTTCTTTAGATCAGGAATCCACTGTCCAGCTGAATTTAAAACATAACCTGCATTGTGGAAATAGGCTTCTTTTTCTTTAGCAAGAATATCTTGCCCTAGCGAAGACAATCGTTCTCCTCCGCCAATACGATAATCTTGTGAAACTTCACGTTGACTGTAACCATATACCACACCAACATAACCACCATTATCAAGCCATTTTCTGCCTGCAGCCATTGTCATAAAATTGGATTTAGTGGCATTGCTCCCTGTCATTCCTTTCAGAATAATGCCAAATGGTTTGTCATCGGTAATAACATCATTAACACCTAATGTTCTAAAATTAGCACTACCAGATAAGGTATTTACGCCATTAGAACCTGAAAAGTTACTTTTATTGACATCGACACCAGCAATGAAGTTAGGATCAAGCGATGCACCGAATTGAGAATTACCACCTGATTGACCTGAGTCCATGGCTGTAGAGTAAAAAGTTTGTGTGACTCCATCGACCATCGTATTAACACGACCTAACCCATTTTCGCCACGAATATTAACAGAAACTACGCCAGAGCCTTTATCTTGTTGAGTAAATGCCCCAGGGATACTTCGAATAACTTGATCGATAGTCTGGGTTTCTTTAAAAATATGCTCTCGGGTACTTTTCGCTTTTGCTTCCGTAAAAGGTTTTTTATCGTTAGCGACATTTTTTTCTACTACATCAATTTGCTCTAATGTTTCTTCAGCTTTTGCATCAACGATAGAAACACTAAGGGTATTGATTAAGCAGAGTGTGATTAAATTTAATTTAATAACCTTCTTCATTACATATCCTTATTGTTTTTTTTGAGAAAGATTCGCATTATCTTATTGTATTTTGTGAAACTCAATAGTTTTTTATTAAAGTTAATATAAAACTCTAAAAAAATGAAAAAAATTAATTTTTTAGAGAGAAAAGATGTCGGGGGAATAAAGAAAAAGAAAGTTTAGTTTTCGCTAAATGGATAAATTCATTCGCTAAATCAACCGCACTTTAATGGGTTAAAGGTTAGTTTTGATAGTAGAAACATAAGAACCACGATTGGAGTCATTGTTCATTTCAAAGGTTTCAACTAAATTTTTAATTGCTGTAAAAAAGAGAAAAAATAGGAAATGACCGCAAAAGTGCGGTCATTTTTGGAGTAAATTTTATAGATTATAAAATAAAGGTACTAAGAACAGCGCGCCAAGTGCAGCAATGATACCGTAAATGATCATAGGTATAATGGTTTTCTTAATAATTGTGCCTTCTTGGTTTGAAATATTTAACACTGAACTTACCGCTACAATGTTATTTATACATACCATATTCCCCATTGCCCCACCAATAGATTGTAAAGTAAGAACAAGTGCGACAGAAATGCCAGTTGTTTCTGCGGTAGAAAGTTGAACACTACCAAATGTTAGGTTGGATACGGTATTTGAACCTGAAAAAAAGGATCCAATCGCACCTAAGAAAGAGGAGAAAATAGTCCAGTTACTACCAGAAATTTCAGCAAAAGTTCTACCTATAATTTTTACCATTGAATGTTCGCCACCCACTAACATTAGGTTTACCATCACTAAGGCACCAACTAAGGCAATAAATGGATTTTTAGATTGTTGTAAACTTGATACAAAAATCTGTTTAACATTTGAACTGGAAATTTTAAAGAAAGGAATCGCAATTAGTACTGTAATGACAAATGGAATCAATGCGGGTACGTAAAGAAGTTTATAGCTTGATGAAACATTTGAGCCAAAAATATTTTTTAAGCTAAAGATTAAACCTTTGCTAATTTCAAATGATCCTAACGAACCTAATGTGGTTGAGAACCAAATAGTTGCGTCATTCATCATTGCTTTGAATGGTAATTGATGAATACGAGTCACAATTAAAAATGCAATAAGTAAACCTGTAGGGAATAATGCTTTAACTATTTCTCCCGCACTTACCGCATTATTATCAAGGTTATTTGTTACTTTTGCTAAACCAATATTGCGATTAGCAGTCCATACAGAAATAAATAAGCCGATTGCCCCCCCAACTAGTGATGGAAATTCGTAATTGACTTGAGCAATCAAGAAATAAGGTACTACACAACCCAGTACGCTAATATAGATAAATACGATGTTTTTACGAATATCATCCCAATTTACTAAGATACGAAGTGCTAATAATGGGATAATAAGTGCAGCAACGGAGTGTATAAATGCTGTAATAGACCCAATTTCTAAAATCATATTTTCTGATAATTTTAAAGCACCAAAACCAAACCAAGTTGGTGTACCTACCGCACCAAAGGATACGGGAACTGAGTTCATAATAAGTGCCAACATCGCCACTTTTAATGGATGAAAACCTAATCCCACTAAAATAGGTGCAGCAATTGCCGCTGGTGTACCAAAACCACTTGCTCCCTCGATCATAAAAGCAAACGCCCAACCAATAATCATTAATTGTGCAACGGGATTTGGATTAATATTTCCTAGCCATTTTCGCATAATATTTGTTGCGCCTGAAATTTCAGAGAAACGGTTAAAGAGAATCGCACCAAAAATTACTGTAATAGGTGTTTGTACCGCAATAATTGCAGAAACAACATTTGCACTAATAGTGACAATATCTGTATTAAAGTGTAAAAGATGAACACCCATAACTAATGTCGCAATCCAAGGTAAGGCAACATAAGAAGGTAGCGCATTTCTTTTTACCAT
Source organism: Haemophilus quentini (assembly GCA_001752465.1). Lineage (GTDB taxonomy): Bacteria > Pseudomonadota > Gammaproteobacteria > Enterobacterales > Pasteurellaceae > Haemophilus > Haemophilus quentini. Next base: position 34,903 of record MDJB01000002.1, on the reverse strand, counting down.
AAGATAAATCAGTAAAACGATAGGAAAAATACTTAGAATAAGAGACAGCATAAAATACCCTCAGAGTTAGAGTAAAAGATGTGATGATTTTATAGATTTATATACAAAAGCATATACCTATTTTAAGAAAATGTGAATCAATGTCTCATAAAATTTAACATTTTGTTTTCATTTTTACATTTTTATTACTATTTGTGTTTAGTTATAGTTTTAATAGAAGAATATAGAATATGATAAAGATTGTTTTAATACCATATTAACATTAGCAGGATTACCAAATTCTCACTATAATGCGCAAAATTTTGAGAATGAAAGGATAATTTGTATGGGAATGATTATTACTGTTGATGGTCCTAGTGGTGCTGGGAAAGGGACGCTTTGTTACGCTTTGGCAGAAAAGCTAGGTTATGCATTATTGGATAGTGGAGCAATTTATCGCGTTACAGCATTAGCTGCATTACAACGTAAAACTGATTTAACAAATGAATCGGCACTAGCTGAATTAGCTCGTCACTTAGATATTCAATTTATTCCTCAAAATGGTGAGGTGAATATTTTGCTTGCAGGCAGGGATGTAAGTCATTTAATTCGCACTCAAGAAGTCGCTGATGCCGCATCTAAAGTAGCAGTGTTTCCCCAAGTGCGGTCAGCTTTGCTACAACTTCAGCAAGATTTTGCGAAAAATGATGGATTAATTGCTGATGGCAGAGATATGGGGACTGTGGTATTCCCAAATGCTCAAGTGAAGTTATTTTTAGATGCGAGTGCTGAAGAACGTGCAAAAAGACGCTATAAACAGTTGCAAAATAAAGGAATAAATGGTAACTTTGAGCAGATTTTAGCCGAGATAAAAGAGCGTGATTTTCGTGATAGAAATCGAGAGGTTGCGCCTCTAAAACCGGCTGATAATGCTTTGTTATTGAATAGCACAACGTTGAGTATTGGTGAAGTTATTGATCAGGCGTTGGCTTATATTCAAGAAAAGGTGTCAGTTTCGATTTAACTGTTTGTTCAAGGAAGAATAAGCATTTATCCTCAACCCCGCATTTTATGGATTTTAATGTGGATGTTATTAACTTAAATTAAGAAGATTATTTATATGTCAGAATCTTTTGCTCAACTTTTTGAAGAATCATTAAAAGGCCTTGAAACTCGTCAAGGTTCAATCGTTAGCGGTGCTGTAGTAGCTATCCAAAAAGGCTTTGTGCTTGTTGATGCAGGTTTAAAATCTGAGTCTGCAATTCCAGTTGCTGAATTCTTAAATGCACAAGGCGAACTTGAAATCCAAGTTGGCGATACTGTAAATGTTGCATTAGATGCAGTTGAGGATGGTTTCGGTGAAACTAAACTTTCTCGTGAGAAAGCTGTTCGTCACGAATCTTGGATTGAATTAGAAAAAGCTTACGAAGAAAAAGCGACCGTTATCGGTTTAATCAACGGCAAAGTGAAAGGTGGTTTCACAGTTGAGTTAAACGGTGTTCGTGCATTCTTACCAGGTTCTTTAGTTGATACTCGTCCAGCGCGTGAAGCAGATCATTTACTTGGTAAAGAATTAGAATTCAAAGTAATCAAATTAGATCAAAAACGTAACAACGTTGTTGTTTCTCGTCGTGCAGTGATTGAATCTGAAAATAGCCAAGAACGTGAACAAGTATTAGAAAATCTTGTTGAAGGTTCAGAAGTTAAAGGTATCGTTAAAAACTTAACTGAGTACGGTGCATTCGTTGATCTTGGTGGTGTTGACGGTTTATTACATATCACAGATATGGCTTGGAAACGTGTTAAACACCCAAGCGAAATCGTGAATGTTGGCGATGAAGTTACTGTTAAAGTATTAAAATTTGATAAAGATCGTACTCGTGTATCTTTAGGCTTAAAACAATTAGGTCAAGATCCATGGGCCGCAATTGCTGAAAATCACCCAGTAAACAGCAAATTAACTGGTAAAGTAACTAACTTAACAGACTATGGTTGTTTCGTTGAGATCTTAGATGGCGTTGAAGGTTTAGTTCACGTTTCTGAAATGGATTGGACTAACAAAAATATCCACCCATCTAAAGTTGTTAGCTTAGGCGATACTGTAGAAGTAATGGTATTAGAAATTGATGAAGAACGTCGTCGTATTTCTTTAGGCTTAAAACAATGTAAAGCTAACCCATGGACTCAATTTGCTGAAACTCACAATAAAGGCGATAAAGTAACTGGTAAAATCAAGTCTATCACTGATTTCGGTATCTTCATTGGTCTTGAAGGTGGTATCGATGGTTTAGTTCACTTATCTGATATTTCTTGGAATGTATCAGGTGAAGAAGCAGTTCGTAACTACAAAAAAGGTGACGAAGTTTCTGCAGTAGTATTAGCAGTTGATGCAGTGAAAGAGCGCATCTCTTTAGGTATCAAACAACTTGAAGAAGATCCATTTAATAACTTCGTCGCAATCAACAAAAAAGGCGCTGTAGTATCTGCAACAGTAGTTGAAGCAGATGCAAAAGGTGCTAAAGTTGAATTAGCGGGCGGCGTTGAAGGTTATATCCGCGCAGCTGATTTAACAAATGAAGTTGCTGCAGGTGATGTGGTTGAAGCTAAATATACTGGTGTAGATCGTAAATCTCGTATCGTTCACTTATCAGTGAAAGCAAAAGACCAAGCTGAAGAAGCTGCTGCAGTTGCAAATGTGAATAACAAACAAGAAGAAGTTGCTATTCCAAACGCAATGGCTGAAGCATTTAAAGCAGCTAAAGGTGAATAATTAATTCACGTGATAAGGCTGGGCTGATGTCCAGCCTTATTTTTAGGGCTTATTGCTAATACATTGAAATAATGTATTAGCAATAAATCTCAATTTGAATAATATTAAGGGAGAAAAGACGATGACTAAGTCAGAACTTATAGAAAAATTATTAGCGAAACATCCGACTTTACCCGTAAAAGAAATCGAAAATATGGTAAAAGATATTTTGGAGTTTATTTCTCAATCTCTTGAAAATGGCGATCGTGTCGAGTTGAGAAGATTTGGAAGTTTTTCACTGCATTATCGTAATCCTCGTTTAGGGCGTAATCCAAAAACGGGTGATTCTGTTAAATTAGAAGCTAAATCTGTACCGCACTTTAAAGCAGGTAAAGAATTAAAAGAGCGTGTAGATATTTATTAATAAAATTAAAATGCTCGAATATGCCTTTCAAACTACAACGTTTGCCATTATTTAGCAAAGCCATATTTTAAGGAAATGTTATGATTAAATATATTTTAGGTATTGTGATTTTTATCGCTATCGTGTTGGTTGCAATTACCATTGGAGCAAATAACGATCAAGTTATTACATTTAATTATATTGTGGCGGAAAGCCAACTCCAACTATCCACTCTTGTTGCTATTTTATTTGGATTAGGTTTAATTCTTGGCTGGTTAATCACCGCTTTTTTCTATCTTAAGTTAAAACTTAAAAATATGGCATTAGCTCGTCAAGTTAAGCGTCAAACTTTACAAATCAACGAATTGACTACCGTGCGAGATAAGGTCGCCTGATGCTAGAATTACTCTTTCTACTATTGCCGATTGCTGCAGCCTATGGGTGGTACATGGGGCAGCGTAGTGCAAAGAAAGATCAAGATGACATTAGTAATAAACTCTCCCGAGATTATGTTACGGGGGTAAACTTCTTACTTTCCAATCAAACCGATAAAGCTGTAGATTTGTTTTTGGACATGCTTCAGAAACAAGAAACCGAAAATGAAATCGAAAGCCACTCTCAATTTGAAGCGGAGCTTACACTTGGCAATCTATTCCGTTCTAGAGGTGAAGTTGATCGCGCATTGCGTATTCACCAAGCTTTAGACCTCAGCCCTAATTATACATTTGAGCAAAAATTACTCGCAAAGCAGCAGCTTGCTAGAGATTTTATGGTGGTTGGTTTTTTTGACCGGGCTGAAAATCTTTATATTTTACTAGTGGATGAGCCTGAATTTGCAGAAAATGCTTTACAGCAACTTTTAGTAATTTATCAAAAAACTAAAGAATGGAAAAAAGCGGTTAATATTGCTGAAAAACTCGCTAAAATAAAACCACAAGAGAATAATATTGAACTTGCGCAATGTTATTGTGAATATTCACAAAGTTTAGAGCCTGAAAGTGCGGTTGAAAAACGCAGTATTTTACAAAAAGCTTTGCTAGTTTCTCCTACTTGTGTTCGCGCTTCCTTATTACTCGCAAATTTAGAAATGCTTGAAGGTCAATATCAACAAGCGGCAAAAATACTAGAAAATGTTTTAGAACAAAATCCAGATTATACAGGTGAAATTTTGTCACCTTTAAAACATTGTTATGAAGAATTAAATCAGTTAGATAACTTTGAGTTATTCTTAATTCGCGCTGGCAAAATTACTAATAATGATGAAGTAGAGCTAGCTTTGGTCAAATTAATTGAAGAAAAAGATGGCAAGTCTGCAGCTCAGGCTAAGCTTTATCAGCAACTCACGAAAAAGCCAAGTACTTTAATTTTCCATCGTTTTATGCAGTATCAAATTGATGATGCAGAAGACGGGCGGGGAAAAGAAAGCCTAATTTTATTACATAAAATGGTTGGTGAACGAATTAAACAAACATCGGCCTATCGTTGTACAAATTGTGGTTATCAAATACATAAGCTATTATGGAATTGCCCATCTTGCCGTCAATGGGAAAGTATTAAACCAGTTTCAAGTCAAGAACATAATTAATTGATACTCAGCGAGGTAACATTATGATAAGCAAAATTATTGTGGCATTAGACTATGAGAAAGAAGCAGAGGCTCTTGCTTTAGTTGATCAAATTGATCCGAGTTTGTGTCGATTAAAAGTGGGTAAAGAAATGTTTACTACACTTGGTATTAATTTTGTAAAACAATTACATCAACGTAATTTTGATGTTTTCTTAGATCTTAAATATCATGATATTCCAAATACTGTAGCAAGAGCGGTAAGATCTGCAGCTGATTTAGGGGTATGGATGGTAGATTTGCACGCAAGCGGTGGGCTACGAATGATGGAAGAAGCTAAGAGAATTCTTGAACCTTATGGGAAAGATGCGCCATTGCTTATTGCTGTGACGGTATTAACCAGTATGGAAGATTTGGATTTATTACAAATTGGGATTAATGCATCGCCAATGGAACAAGTTTTACGCTTAGCTCATTTAACCCAACGAGCAGGTTTGGATGGTGTGGTTTGCTCTCCGCAAGAAGTTGAAATTTTACGTAACGCTTGTGGAGAAGACTTTAAATTAGTGACCCCTGGGATTCGTCCAATTGGAGCGGATTTGGGTGATCAACGACGTGTGATGACACCTACTGCTGCGATTCGTGCTGGTTCAGATTATTTAGTAATAGGACGTCCTATTACTAAAGCTGGTAATCCTGCAGAGGTTCTTCGTTCTATTAATGCATCTATTGGGTAATTATGATGTCAGATTCTGTTTTAGTGTATTCAACAGATATAGGTCGAATTAAAGAGGAAAAGACTTCTGTAGTTCGCCCAAAAGGAGATGGTATTGTACGTATCCAAAAACAAACGAGTGGTAGGAAAGGTGCAGGCGTATCGGTTATAACTGGTTTAGATTTATCTGATGAGGAATTGAAAAAATTAGCGGCTGAATTAAAAAAACGTTGTGGATGTGGTGGCTCAGTTAAAAATGGAATAATTGAGATTCAAGGTGAAAAGCGTGATTTGCTCAAGCAATTGTTAGAGCAAAAAGGGTTTACCGTTAAATTATCAGGTGGATGATTAAAAGGCGCATTAGCGCCTTTTTTGTTAAAGATTTAAAATTTCTTTAACGAAAGGAATCGTAAGATTTCGTTGTGCTTGTAACGAGGCTTTATCTAGTAGATCAAGCGCTTCAAATAATGTGTGCATGTCTCGTGCTAGTCGTGTAAGTAAAAAATTAGCTGTCTCATCAGGTAATTGAATTCCTCGTTGATAAGCATTAAGTTGCAGAACACTAATTTTTTGCTCGTCAGTTAGGGAATTTAATTGATAAATTTCCCCCCAAGTCAAGCGAGAGTTCAAATCAGGCAATTTTACAGAAAGTGCGGAAGGCGATTTATCTGAACTAATAAGCAAAAGCGTTTTTCCGCTTGCTTTAATTCGATTGAATAGATCAAAAATAGCTAATTCCCATTCATCATTGCCGATCACGGTTTGTACATCATCTAGACATACTAATTCTTGCTGTTCTAGATTTTCAAGAACTGCGGTAGAAAAATATTGAGATTTGCTGAGCGGTACATAAATAGCAGTACGTTGATTGATTAAATATTCGTTACTGAATGCTCTAAGCAGGTGAGTTTTTCCAGAACCTTTTTTTCCCCAAATATAGAAAAACTGTTGTTTTAATTCAGCTGAATTTTTGTGTAAAGAATCGAGCAATAAAAGATTATTATCGCCGTAAAAGTTTTCTAATGTGGCATCATCAATTTGATGAATGGGTAAGGGAAGCTGCTTATTCAAATATTTATGTATTACAGATTATAAGTAAGAAAAAGGGCTAAATTGGTATTTAACCCTTTTAAAAGGAATCTTATTCTACTTCATTTTTTGCTTTCGGTAAAACAAGGTTTAAGATGATAGCAACAATCGCACACAAGCTGATACCTTTTAGTGATACGTTACCCACATCTACAAACATATTGCCGATACCAAATGTCATGATGACAGAAATAATACACAGATTACGTGCTTCGGTAACATCAACTTTGCCACGAATTAAGGTGCTCATGCCCACGACTGCGATTGAACCGAAAATAAGCATCATAATGCCACCCATTACAATAGTTGGGATCGTTGATAGGAATGCGCCTACTTTTCCACAGAATGAAATCGCAATAGCCCAAACCGCAGCCCAAGTCATAATATTAGGATTGAAATTTCGGGTTAACATTACGGCACCAGTTACTTCCGCATAGGTTGTATTTGGTGGCCCCCCCACTAAAGATGCAGCTGCTGTCGCTAAACCATCGCCTAATAAAGTACGGTGTAATCCTGGTTTTTTTAAAAAGTCTTTATCTGTCACAGAGCTGATTGCCATAATGCCGCCCACGTGTTCTACTGCAGGTGCAATGGCAATAGGTAACATATAAAGAATAGCTTCTAGGTTAAATTCAGGCGCAGTTAATTTTGGTAAGCTGAACCAAGGCGCATCGATCACTGGTTGGAAATTAATTAAACCTAGGAATAAACATAAAATATAGCCCGCAGTAATACCAAACATAATCGGGATGAGTTTCATCAATTCTTTGGCAAATACTGCCACAGATAAAGTAGTAAGAAGAGTTACCATTGAAACTAATACAGCGTCGTTATAAGCATAAGCACTATTTTTGCCTAATGACATATCAACTGCCACAGGTGCAAGACCCATACCAATGATAATAATTACTGGGCCAACTACAATCGGTGGGAAAATGCGTTGTAATGCCTCTGTTCCACGTAATTTTACTAACATGCTTAGTGCTAGATATACAAGCCCAGCGGATGCTAACCCCCCCATAGTGGTCGCAATGCCCCAAGTTTGAACACCATATTGAATCGGTGCGATAAAGGCAAAAGATGAGGCTAAGAAAATAGGAACTTGTTTGCCAGTGCAAAGTTGGAAGAGTAGGGTACCAACGCCAGCGGTTAATAATGCTGTATTGGAATCAAGGCCTGTAATTAATGGTACAAGAACGAGCGCACCAAACGCGACGAAGAGCATCTGTAGACCAACGAATGATTGTTTTAATGTACTTTGTTTTTCCGAAGGGAAAGAAGAAGTTTGATTTGTCATTTAGTTTCAACTCTCTGTTTGAATTAACTTAAAGTGCGGTCAGTTTTTCTTGTGTTTCACGCACACAAAAAGACGGCAAGAATGCCGTCCATCTTTTATTTTTGGGGATTATTTTGTCCCAAAAATTTTATCACCCGCGTCACCTAGACCCGGAATAATGTAACCGTGTTCATTTAGGTGGCTATCAATAGAAGCGCAGTAAAGTTCAATGTCAGGATGTGCAGCTTCAAGAGCCTTAATACCTTCTGGCGCAGCGACCAACACTAATACTTTGATGTGTTTACAACCTTTTGCTTTTAAAAGATCAAGGGTTGCAATCATTGAACCACCAGTTGCAAGCATCGGATCGACAACAATTGCAAGGCGCTCTTCTAAATCGCTAGCTAATTTTTGGAAGTAAGGGACTGGTTCAAGGGTTTCTTCATTACGGTAGATTCCCACTACACTGATACGTGCGCTTGGTACATGTTCAAGTACTCCATCCATCATACCTAAACCTGCACGTAAAATTGGCACAACCGTTACTTTTTTACCTTTAATTCTATCAATTTCTACTGGGCCATTCCAACTGTTGATCGTTACTTTTTCAGTTTCTAAATCAGACGTTGCTTCATAGGTTAATAGACTACCGATTTCTGTTGCCAGTTCACGGAATTTTTTTGTATCAATCTCAGCTTCACGCATCACACCTAGTTTGTGTTTTACAAGTGGGTGTTTTACTTCAACCAGTTTCATTTTCACTCTCCTTTTGGCGCTTAAAAAACAAATTGACGAATTCTAGATTAAAAAAAGACAAAATGGTAGAGGTTTATAAAAATATTCTGACTTGAAACGGGAGTTCTCAATACAATATTGTCTTTAAACTGGTCGAATACTCTCTATATCTAATTTTGCATCAAACTCATTGAGCAGAATTTGTAATTTACTATCTTTTTGCAACTCATTTTGAGCCTTTTCCCGCAATGTTTGATAAATATTACGACGATATTCAATTGGAGTAGTGATATTGCTATCATCAATATTAATTGTTAATCGAATGTCTTTACCTTGCAATTTGCTTAAAGCTTCAACCAAATTTTTTATGCTTCTGTCTTGACGTAAATGAGATTTTTCTGAATGTAGTCCAAGATTGATTTCATCATCGGTTTTGTTTTGTAAGAAACAATTTAACGCTAATTCTTTACTAAATCCTGTTACTCCAGAACGTTCAACTATATCTGCCCATTCATCTTGTTGTTGAGTTTGAGTGATGATTTTTAAACGTAATTCAGGCGTAATATCTTTCAAAATCGCCTGTTTTATATCAGAAGGACGAACGCCTGTATCGGCTTTAGCAAGTTCTGGATTGCTCCATTCCCAACGATAGGTGTCTGCACTTAAGATTTCTTGCTCATCTTGAGCAATTTCTACATTATCATCACTTGAATTTTCTTCAGTACTATTTTCTTGTGGAGCCAGTGCAGCATTTGATGGTAATGTCGGCTTTTCTATGTGCTTAGGCTTCGGTTCAGTCATTTCTCGCACGGGAAGTGCGGTCATTTTTTTATGAGATTTTTCTTCGTCCAGTTCTTGAATGTGATGTAACGTTTCGCTTACTGCAGCTAATGATTCAGCTTTGTGTTCTTGACGTTCTTGGTTTTCGAGTTGTGTTAAATGTTCAAGCGCATCTAAAGCCGAAAGGCTTGCCAAATTTGGAATGCTCGTTTTATTTGGTTTTGCTTGAGAATACGCTGATTTGATACTTTGCGACAGTACCGGCACATCTACATAATTACCTGTATTTTCAACCGCACTTGGAGTTGATGGCGGTGGAGTAATTGTCGTGTTAGCCTTTGGTACTGCCGTAAGGAACTTTGGGTGGAATGCCAATGCCCTCAATAATGTCATTTCTGTGCCAATACGACGATTTGGCGCATTTGATAAGTCTTTTCTACCAGAAACAATGACTTGATAAAAAAACTGAACATCTTCTGGAGAGATATGTTTGGCTAAAAATGAAAAATGTTCATTGTCATCTGAAGATTTTTGTGGAAGAAGTTGCATGAGTGCAATTTGATGTAATTTTTCTGCACATTCGCCAAGTAATTTATCCCAATCGCCTGCCGCATCTGCAACTCTTTGTAGTGTTCGCATTAAGAGTTCACCATTACCTTGGTGTAAGGCGTATAAAATATCAACAGAATAGTTATCCTCAAGCAACCCTAACATATTACTTACAACACTATTAGTAACTTGTCGGTCACCCATAGCAATGGCTTGATCGGTTAAACTTAAGCTATCACGAATACTTCCTTGCGCCGCTTTTGCAAGTTTAACTAATGCAGGCTCTTCAAAAGGAATATTTTCTTGCGTCAGAATATGGGCAAGATGCTGGGAGATTTGGGTTTCATCTAATGCTTTGAGATGAAATTGTAAACAGCGAGAAAGAATAGTTACAGGTAATTTTTGTGGATCCGTTGTCGCAAGTAAGAATTTTACATATTCTGGTGGTTCTTCTAACGTCTTGAGCAACGCATTAAATGAATGACGGGACAGCATGTGGACTTCATCAATTAAGTAAACCTTAAATCTTCCGACAACAGGTTTATATTGCACGTTATCCAATAATTCACGCGTGTCTTCAACTTTTGTGCGGGATGCCGCATCAATTTCAATTAAATCAATAAAATTGCCTTGCTCAATCGCTTTACAATTTTCACATTCACCACAAGGCGTAGCCGTTATACCATGTACGCAATTTAATCCTTTTGCAAATAATCTGGCAATAGAGGTTTTCCCTACACCACGCGTGCCTGAAAAGAGGTAAGCGTGATGTAGTCGATTATCTTTTAATCCATTTGCTAATGCCGTGATAATGTGCTCTTGCCCAACGACATCAGCAAATGTTTTTGGTCGCCACTTTCTGGCTAAGACTTGATAGCTCATCGAATCTTTAATTAATGACCTTCAAAATTGACGAGTGTATAGCAATCAACGCCCAAATTATTTAAGCGTTTTTCTCCACCTAATTCAGGTAAATTAATCACAAATGCAGCGTGTTTTACCGCTCCACCTAAACGTTGTACTAATTTTACCGTCGCTTCAACGGTGCCACCTGTTGCTAATAAATCATCAATGATTAAAACATTGTCACCTTCTGAAATTGCATCAACGTGCATTTCCAAAGTATCTTGACCATATTCTAATTGATAAGATTGAGAAATGGTTTCACGTGGTAATTTTTTAGGTTTACGTACTAATTCGAAAGGTAAACCTAGTGCTAAGGCAACTGGTGCGCCAAAAATAAAACCACGAGATTCAGTTCCAAGCACCTTGGTGATTCCTTTATCGCGATATTGTTCCACAATAAGATCTACTGTTGCTTTAAAAGCTGCTGGAACCTCTAAAAGGGTAGTAATATCGCGGAAGATAATGCCTTCTTTTGGATAGTTAGGAATTGATTTGATAGAAGATTTAATTAAATCAAGTTGTGTAGTCATAAATAATGCTCAAAAGTGCGGTAAAAAAAGAAACGTTTTTAGGACAATATCTTATCATAAAAAAATAAAAAGATAGGAAAATAAAAATCCCCTATTGGGGATTTTTATTTAGGCTTGAATTTACAATTTTAGCTGAATTAAAACTTCTTAAATAGAAATTATTTTTTCTTCGCTTTTGCATTTGGAAGGTCGGTGATTGAGCCTTCAAATACTTCCGCAGCTAAACCAACAGACTCATGTAAAGTTGGGTGAGCGTGGATAGTTAATGCGATATCTTCTGCATCGCAACCCATCTCGATGGCAAGACCAATTTCACCTAATAATTCACCACCGTTAGAACCTACGATTGCACCGCCAAGTACACGATGAGTATCTTTATCAAAGATTAACTTCGTCATACCTTCTGAACATTCAGAGGCAATCGCGCGGCCTGATGCTGCCCAAGGGAATTTAGCTACTTCGTAGTTTAAACCTTCTTGTTTACATTCTTTCTCTGTTTTACCTACCCAAGCTACTTCTGGTTCGGTATAAGCGATGGATGGAATAACTTTAGGATCGAAGTAGTATTTTTGTCCCGCAATGACTTCTGCAGCAACGTGACCTTCGTGAACACCTTTGTGCGCTAACATTGGTTGACCAACAATATCGCCGATTGCAAAGATATGTGGCACATTGGTGCGCATTTGTTTATCAACATGAATGAAACCACGATCATCCACTTCAACGCCTGCTTTACCTGCATCAATCAATTTGCCATTTGGTACACGACCGATAGCGACAAGCACCGCATCATAATGTTTGGTGTCATTGCATGCTTTGCCTTTCATTGAAACGTAGATACCATCATCTTTTGCTTCAACAGTGGTCACTTTGGTTTCAAGCATTAACTTGAATTTTTTCTCGATTTGTTTGGTGTAAATTGCAACAACATCTTTATCCGCGGCAGGGATAACTTGGTCAAACATTTCCACAACTTCAATTTCTGAACCTAATGCGTGGTAAACCGTCCCCATTTCTAAACCGATGATACCGCCGCCCATAATGAGAAGTTTTTTAGGTACTTCTTTTAATTTAAGCGCATCAGTTGAGTTCCAAATACGTGGATCTTCATGTGGAATAAATGGTAATTCAATTGGGCGAGAACCTGCTGCAATAATAGCATTATCAAATTTAATTGTAGTTGGATGCCCATCACGGTCACGCGCGACTAAAGTATTAGGATCAGTAAATGCAGCTAAGCCTTCAACAACAGTGACTTTACGCGCTTTTGCCATACCCGCTAAACCACCAGTTAATTTAGCGACAACCGCTTCTTTACCTGCACGAACTTCATCTAAATCAATTCTTGGCTCACCAAAGTAAATACCATTTTTACTTGCGTGTTTTGCTTCTTCAATCACTTTTGCTACGTGCAACAATGCTTTCGATGGGATACAGCCTACATTTAAACATACCCCACCAAGAGTTGAATAACGTTCAACTAATACAGTTTCTAAACCTAAATCCGCACAACGGAACGCAGCAGAATAACCTGCTGGGCCAGCACCAAGTACGACGACTTGGGTTTTAATTTCTTTACTCATTTTTACCTCGTAAAAACGTTCAAAATATTGACCGCACTTTTTGCGATCTTTGCGATCATAATGGATTTGCTAAAACGCCCTTTCTTCTAATTAGAAGAAAGAGACGTTATTACATAATCAAACGGCGTAAATCTGCTAATACAGCACTGATATAGCTGATGAATCGTGCACCATCCGCACCATCAATGACACGGTGGTCGAATGATAATGACATTGGAAGAATTAAGCGTGGCGCAAATTCTTTACCATTCCATACTGGTTCCATTGATGATTTAGATACACCAAGGATAGCCACTTCTGGCGCGTTTACGATTGGTGCAAAGTGAGTTGTACCAATGCCACCAAGACTTGAAATAGTGAAACAGCCACCTTGCATATCAGATGCAGTCAATTTGCCTTCACGGGCTTTTTTCGATACTTCCATTAATTCACGTGAAAGTTCAATAATGCCTTTTTTGTTCACGTTCTTGAAGACAGGCACGACTAAGCCATTTGGTGTATCTACTGCGACACCAATGTTAATATATTTTTTCAGGATTAAGCGTTGTGCATCTTCGGTAATTGAACTGTTGAAACGTGGATACGCTTCTAATGCTTTTGCCACCGCTTTCATAATAAACACAACTGGAGTAATTTTCACGCCAAGTTTTTGTTTTTCTGCTAATGCATTTTGTTCTTTACGGAATGCTTCTAAATCCGTGATATCTGCTTTATCGAAGTGAGTAACGTGTGGAATCATTACCCAGTTACGATGTAAGTTAGCGCCTGAAATTTTATTAATACGGCTTAATTCGACTTCTTCTACTTCACCGAATTTACTGAAATCAACTTTTGGCCATGGTAATAAGCCTAAGCCAGCGCCATTCGCTACGCCATTGCCAGCAGCTTGTGCTGTTGCACCGCTTTCATAAGCTTTAACCGCGGTCTTCACATAAGCTTCGATATCTTCTTTAACGATACGACCTTTACGACCTGTACCTTTTACTTTATCTAAGTTTACGCCAAATTCACGTGCTAAACGACGAATAACTGGAGTAGCATGCGCATAGCCAGCGCTTGCCACCACTTGTTCTTGGCTTAAGCCAGATACATTGCCAGATTGAGCAGGTTGTGCCGCCGGCGCAGGCGATGCAACTTGTGATGCTGGCGCAGATGTTGCCGCAGCTGGCGCTGCCCCCGCTACTTCAAAGCGCATAATTAATGAACCAGTCGATACTTTATCACCTGATTTCACGAGAATTTCTTTTACGACACCGCCAAATGGAGCTGGAACTTCCATTGACGCTTTATCACCTTCAACGGTAATTAATGATTGATCTTCTGAAACAGTATCACCAACTGCAACCATGATTTCAGTCACATTGACTTCATCACCACCAATATCTGGCACATTCACATCTTTAATTGCAGATGTTGTGGCAGCTACAGGTGCAGCTGTTTGAGCTGGCGCAGCCGCAGCAACTGGAGCAGCTGATGCAGTTTCAAATTTCATGATGAGTTTGCCAGTTGAAACTTTATCACCAACATTAATTAAAATTTCTTTTACCACACCTGCGATTGGTGCTGGAACTTCCATTGAAGCTTTATCGCCTTCAACATTGATGATTGATTGATCAACTTCAACACTATCCCCCACTTTAACCATAATTTCAGTAACGTTTACTTCATCAGAACCGATATCTGGTACGTTTACTTCAACAACAGCCGACGCGGTTGGCGTGGCAACGGCTACTGGGGCTACAGGTGCTTCAGCCGCTGGTGCAGCGCCTGTGGCTTCTAATACGAGCATTGGGGTGCTGGTTGTGACTTTATCACCGACTTTGACTAAAACTTCTTTTACAACACCTGCTTCTGGTGCTGGCACTTCCATTGAAGCTTTATCGCCTTCAACGTTAATGATAGATTGATCAACAGAGATGGTATCGCCTACGTTTACCATGACTTCTGTTACTGTAACTTCATCACTACCAATATCAGGAATTTGAATTTGTTTTGACATTTTTTGTTCCTTTTAAAGTGCGGTCATAAAACACGATGTTTTTTGACCGCAGTTTTCATCAATTACGCGTAAAGCGGATTGATACGATCTACATTCAAACCGAATTTCGCAATCGCATCTGCAACAACTTGGTTAGATACTGTACCTTCTTTCGCTAATTGAGAAAGTGCAGCAACCACAACATAACGTGCATCAACTTCGAAGTGTTCACGTAAATTTGCACGGCTGTCTGAACGACCGAAACCATCTGTGCCTAACACATGATAATGACGACTTGGTACGAATGCACTGATTTGATCTGCGTATGTTTTAACATAGTCAGTTGAAGCAACGGTTGGTAAATCAGCTAATACTTGAGCAACGTATGGTACGCGTTGTGTCTCTGTTGGGTGTAATAAGTTCCAACGTGCCGCATCTTGACCTTCACGCGCTAATTCATTGAATGACGGTGCAGAGAATACATCTGAGGTGACACCATAATCTTTTGCAAGAATTTGTGCCGCTTCACGAACATGACGCATGATGGCACCAGAACCTAACAATTGAACGTGGCCTTTGCCTTTTTTACCTTCCACTGTTTCAAATTTGTATAAACCTTTACGGATACCTTCTTCCGCACCAGCAGGCATTGCAGGTTGATCCATGACTTCATTTAATGTTGTCATGTAATAGAATACATCTTCTTGTTTTTCGCCGTACATGCGGTTAATACCGTCTTGCATAATTACTGCAACTTCGAATGCGAATGATGGGTCGTAAGTGACACAGTTAGGAATGATACCTGCTTGAATATGGCTATGGCCATCTTCGTGTTGTAAACCTTCACCGTTCAGGGTTGTACGACCAGAAGTACCACCCACCATGAAACCACGAGCTAATTGGTCACCAGCAGCCCACATCATATCACCCACACGTTGGAAACCAAACATTGAATAGTAAATGAAGAATGGAATCATTGGTTGGTTATTGACAGAGTAGGAGTTCGCTGCTGCTAACCAAGATGCGGTTGCACCTAATTCATTGATACCTTCTTGTAGAACTTGACCATCTTTTGCTTCACGATAGTAAGCCACTAAATCACGATCTGAAGGAACATAGTTTTGACCATGTGGGTTATAAATACCCACTTGACGGAATAAACCTTCCATACCAAACGTACGTGCTTCATCCGCAATCATTGGAACGATAGTTTTACCAATGTTTTTATCTTTTAATAAGATATTTAAGGCACGAGTAAACGCCATTGTGGTTGAAATACCACGCGGTTGTTCTTCTAATAATGCTTTAAATTCCTCTAATGCAGGAACTTTATATTCAACATCAAATTTAGTGCGACGAGCAGGAACATAGCCGTTTAATGCTTTACGGTGGCCATGTAAATATTCGTATTCAGGGGTGCCTTCAGCAAATTTAATGTATTCTAATTTTTCTACTTGCTCATCAGTCAATGGTAAATCGAAGTAGTCACGGAAACCTTTAAGGCTTTCGTAAGACATTTTTTTAGATTGGTGAGCGGTGTTTTTACTTTCCGCTTCAGGAATTTTATAACCTTTAACTTGATGCGCTAAAATTACAACTGGTTTCGTTGCATTTTGTGCTTTTGCATAGGCTGCATATAATTTTTCGCTATCGTGCGCACCACGGCGTAATGCCCAAATTTCATCATCGGTCATATCTGCAACTAATGCGGCAGTTTCTGGATAACGACCAAAGAAGTGTTCACGAATATACGCACCATCTTTAGATTTGAAAGTTAAATAGTCGCCATCTACCACTTCCATCATTAACTGAGTTAATTTACCTGAAGTATCTTTAGCAAATAATTTATCCCAATCGCTTCCCCATAAAACTTTAATCACTTCCCAGCCAGCACCAGTAAATAGGCCTTCTAATTCTTGAACGATTTTACCGTTACCATTCACAGGGCCGTCTAAACGTTGTAAGTTACAGCTGATAGTGAAGATTAAGTTATCTAATTTTTCACGAGCTGCAAAAGTTAATGCACCTTTAGACTCAATTTCATCCATTTCACCATCACCTAAGAATGCATAGACTTTTTGATCTTTGGTATCTTTTAAGCCACGGTTATCTAAGTATTTTAAGAAACGCGCTTGATAGATGGCGTTCACAGGGCCTAACCCCATAGAAACCGTAGAGAATTGCCAGAATTCAGGCATTAATTTAGGGTGTGGATATGAAGATAAACCATCGGTAAAGGCTTCTTGACGGAAGTTATCCATTTGTTCTTCAGTTAAACGACCTTCTAAGAATGCGCGCGCATACATACCTGGAGCAGCATGGCCTTGGAAGAAAATTAAGTCGCCACCGTTTTTCTCCGTTGCTGCTTTGAAGAAGTGGTTATAGCAAACTTCATACATGGTTGCAGCAGATTGGAAAGTTGAGATATGACCACCTAAGTCAAGATCTTTCTTCTGACTACGCAATACCATAGCAATAGCATTCCAACGCACAGCAGAACGAATACGACGCTCAATAGCATGATCACCTGGGTAAGTAGGTTGTTCAGAAGCAGGGATAGTATTGACGTAATCGGTCGTTACACCTGTAGGTAATGAAACACCGTTGGTGCGAGCTTGGCCAATAACTTGCTCAATAATATATTGTGCACGCTCTACGCCTTCTTCACGAATCAAAGAATCTAATGATTGTAACCAATCTTGAGTTTCGATTGGATCAACGTCATTTTTTAAAATCTCAGACATAGGTTTTCCTTATCTGTTAATTAAGTGAACATTAGTTTAGTAAGCACTAAACACGAATATCAGAAATGCTTGCCTTTTTACAAACATTTAACAAATTTTAGAAGATTTTTTGAGATAAAGATAGTAAATTTTCATCAAATATCCCTGTTGAGTACAGTGTTAATCGGTAATCTTTTGAAAGTGCGGTAATTTTTCTCGCCTTTTGTAAAGCCTATTAAAATCATCAGTAAAACATTGCATTCTGTAGGGCTTTGCTTTAAAGTTTTCAAACTTATTTCAAAAAGGAATTAATCATGCATATAACGACTCGAACGCTCACCCAACATAAACGTATTGCGCTTGTGGCTCATGATAGCTGCAAAAAAAATTTACTGAATTGGACGCAAAAACACAAAAAGGCACTTAAGCCTCATATACTTTATGCAACAGGTACAACAGGCCATATTTTAGAACGAGAAACAGGTTTAAGCATTCAATCTTTATTAAGTGGTCCGATGGGCGGCGACCAACAACTTGGTGGATTAATCGCAGAAAAGAAAATCGACATGATGATCTTCTTTTGGGATCCAATGAATGCCGCACCACATGATCCAGATGTGAAAGCCCTCATGCGTATTGCAACAGTGTGGAATATTCCTGTTGCCATTAATCAAAGCTCTGCAGATTTTATGTTAACTTCAGTTTTATTCGAACAAGATATCGAAATTGAAGTGCCAGATTATGAAGGGTATTTAAAAGAGCGTTTAGCTTAAAAAGATAAAGAATATTGACCGCTCTTCATCGTGAAACAGGGCGATAATTTATCGTCCTGTTGCGGTTATCTCCCAATTCCCCCCATTACAAGCATAAAGAGGATCATTTTCAATTGTTCTTCTGGGATTGGCTTGCCGTTTAGTTTCAATTCGTTATTCTCTAAAGCAAGCGTTAATGTGACGGTTTTATCGGCGTTTACGATAATGCCATTTGCTTCTCCTTCAGCAACTAATTCGTCCATTCTGTAAGCTAAATCTTGCTTTTGGTTTTCTGGTACAAATTTAGATAATAATGAAATTGCAGTTTCTTTATTCACATCAAAATTGATCGAAAAATCTTTGAATTGTTTGTATAAGCCGCTGCGCATTAAATCAAATTTAGGGTTTGGCACTAAAGCAATATTCAGATCTAGCGCCACTTTTCCTTTTTCATCAGAAATAGAAAGAGGGGCAAATTTAATTTGAGGCTGATTATTTGCAATGGTCATGCCTGCTTGTTGTAATTTTTGCACTAATGTTTTAGATAAAGGCGTATCTGAGTCGGCTTTGCCTATTGCAACTAAAATATTTAAAAGTTCTTGTAATGCGTTGCCATCAATATGGTTGAATTCTACATTGTTGGTCACTTTACCTAAGTTGTTACCATTAATATGTAATTCATCCAGATTTGTTTTATTGATGATATTTACTGTATCGCCCTCAACTTGTGTAGTTAAATTTGCTTGGCTGTTTTTCTGCATAAGAGAGAATTTTTCGCCAGTCTCTGCAGATTCGGTATTTTGCTCAAAATAGCCTATTTTACTATTGATATTTCCACTATAAATAAATGGCCATTTTGTGCTTTGTAGTGAGCCTTGTACGACAAGATCTTTTATTTTAATTAATGAAGCCGTTGAAACTGAATGATTAGGGTCGTTTGAATTAAATGAATCTACAGATAGCGTATAATTACTGGGTTCATTTTTATCTAAATCAACGTTTAATACGACATTTGACCAATCAAAATCTGCCTTAGATTGAGATTGCTCATTGTGATATTGCCCCGATGCAAGTTTTAATTCCGCATTACCATTTAATACATAATTCATTGCGAAATTCAGTTGTAATGGTTTCTCTGATTTTGTGATATCAAAGAGTACCTGAGTTGTTGCATTTTTTCCTAACAAGGTTTGGCTTGAAAAAATGGCTGGAACGAAATTCAGTTTCGCCACACGATCAAGCGGCAAAGGCCCGTGATAAAGCGTTGATGATAAAGGAATAATGATCGTTTCATTTGCCTTGTGGATTTCTATTTGATCTTGAATATGAGACGCAAATAATCCTCTATCAAATTTTATATTTTTATAAAAAATTTTACTTTCTTCTAATACATCTGTTTTGGCAAATAGTTGATCTAATTGTTTTAGTTGATGTAAATATTCCTCTTCGGCTTTTTTCCCTGTAAACCATGCACCTGCACACCAAACGGCAGCAAGAGCAACGACTACGCCTGCAGCAATTTTTGATTTTTTCATTTATTTCTTTCCTATTTTAAAGTAAAAATTTTCGCCAAATTTATCACAAATCCCTTTTTCTTGCCTGAAAATTTTTATTTTCCCCTTGAAGTTCATCATTTGAGACTTATTTTGAAAACAAGAACGGAAATCACCGCACTTTAAGAAATAAAAAATTTTTAAAATTTTCTCTTGAAATGCGAAAGAATATCTACATCTTACAATTCGTAATAAATGGGTCTAAAAGCCCTTCCCCGAATTTTAAAATTTTTACTAGGAGTACAAAATGGGAAAAATTATTGGTATTGACTTAGGTACAACAAACTCTTGTGTAGCAGTAATGGACGGCGACAAAGCACGCGTGATTGAAAATGCGGAAGGTGCACGTACAACTCCTTCAATTATTGCTTATACAGATAATGAAACCTTAGTTGGTCAGCCAGCAAAACGTCAAGCAATCACTAACCCGAAAAATACATTGTTTGCTATTAAACGTTTAATTGGTCGTCGTTTTGAAAGCGAAGAAGTTCAACGCGATATTAAAATTATGCCTTTCGAAATTACTCGTGCTGACAATGGCGATGCTTGGGTAAATGTAAAAGGTGATAAATTAGCACCACCACAAATCTCTGCTGAAGTATTGAAAAAAATGAAAAAAACGGCAGAAGATTTCTTGGGTGAGTCTGTAACAGAAGCGGTAATTACTGTTCCTGCATACTTTAACGATGCACAACGTCAAGCAACGATTGATGCAGGTAAAATCGCTGGTTTAGACGTTAAACGTATCATCAATGAACCAACGGCGGCTGCGTTAGCGTTCGGTTTAGGTTCAAGCAAAGAGAACCAAGTAATCGCAGTTTACGACTTAGGTGGAGGTACATTCGATATTTCAATCATCGAAATTGATAACTTTGATGGTGAACAAACTTTCGAAGTGTTAGCAACTGGTGGTAACACTCACTTAGGTGGTGAAGACTTTGATAACCGTGTAATTGATTACATTATTGATGAGTTCAAAAAAGAACAAAATATCGATTTACGTAATGATGCAATGGCATTACAACGTGTGAAAGAAGCTGCAGAGAAAGCAAAAATTGAACTTTCATCAGCTCAATCTACTGAAGTGAACCTTCCGTACATCACTGCAGATGCGACTGGCCCTAAACACTTAGCATTAAATATCACTCGTGCAAAATTAGAAGCATTAGTAGAAGATTTAGTGGCAAGCTCAATTGAGTCTTTGAAAGCTGTATTAAAAGATGCAGGTAAAAGCGTGAGTGAAATTCACGATATTATTCTTGTGGGCGGTCAAACTCGTATGCCACTTGTTCAACAAAAAGTTGCTGAGTTCTTTGGTAAAGAAGCGCGTAAAGATGTTAACCCTGATGAAGCGGTGGCAATCGGTGCGGCAGTTCAAGGTGGTGTATTAAAAGGTGATGTGAAAGACGTTCTTTTATTAGATGTTACTCCGTTATCACTTGGTATCGAAACTATGGGCGGTGTGATGACCACCTTAATTGAGAAAAATACTACGATTCCAACTAAAAAATCGCAAGTATTCTCAACAGCGGAAGATAATCAAAGTGCGGTAACCATTCACGTTCTTCAAGGTGAACGTAAACGTGCGGCAGATAATAAATCTTTAGGTCAATTCAACCTAGAAGGTATTAATCCTGCACCGCGTGGTATGCCACAAATCGAAGTAACATTTGATATCGATGCAAACGGCGTAATCAACGTATCTGCAAAAGATAAAAATACGGGTAAAGAGCAACAAATTCGTATTCAAGCATCATCTGGTTTATCTGATGAAGAAATTCAACAAATGGTGCGTGATGCAGAAGCAAATGCCGATGCAGACCGTAAATTTGAAGAAGTTGTTCAAGCGCGTAACCAAGCTGATGGTATTGCACACGCAACACGTAAACAAATTGCAGAAGCTGGCGATGCATTGGGTGCCGCAGACAAAGAGAAAATTGAAGCTGCAGTAGCTGAGCTTGAAACAGCAGCAAAAGGTGAAGATAAAGCAGAAATTGAAGCAAAAATTGAAACAGTAATCAAAGCGTCTGAACCACTCATGCAAGCAGCTCAAGCAAAAGCTCAACAAGCTGGTGGCGAGCAACCACAACAATCATCAGCAAAAGATGATGGCGTGGTAGATGCTGAATTTGAAGAAGTGAAAGATAAAGATAATAAATAATTCACCGCTCTTCTTAGCACAAACAAAGGGCGTGGGAACACGCCCTTTTGGTGTATATAAATGATCCCCCTCTTTGCTAAAGAGGGGAGTATGTTATAAGCGGTCAAATTTACCCAGAATTTTGTAAATTTAAGGAATAGTTATGCCACTTACACTTTATCCTCTTGCTACAATTCGTACGCATAACACAAAGGAAAATCCCGCAGAAAAGATTGGACAGATTTGGCAGAATAATTTTGCAAAATTGCCTCAAAATGATCCTTATTATGGTGTTTATCTGAATTATGAATCGGATTTTACGGGCTATTATGATGTTGCTGTTGCTCAAGAAAGTAAACCTGAGGGCAGTTTTTCAACCATTGAAATTGAAGATCTGACTTGGTATGAAATCTTCCCCACGACTTATGAATCAGTAGTTCAAACGTGGCAACGCATTTGGAATAAAGAAAAGCAAGGCTTATTAAAACGTGCTTATAAAGTGGATTTTGAGAAATATTATCCAAATGGAAAAGTGGATATTTACATTTCAATTTACCCACATTGCTAAAAATAGCGAATGTAAACGGTCAGAAATGACAAAATATTTACAAATAAAAATACGGAAACACTATGGCAAAAAAAGATTACTACGAAGTCCTTGGGTTACAAAAAGGGGCGAGTGAGAATGATATTAAACGTGCGTATAAACGTTTAGCGTCTAAACATCACCCGGATAAAAACCAAGGCAGTAAAGAAGCGGAAGAAAAATTCAAAGAAATTAATGAAGCTTATGAAGTATTAGGCGACGATCAAAAACGTGCAACTTATGATCAATATGGCCATGCTGCCTTTGAACAAGGTGGTGGCGCTGGTGGCTTCGGTGGTGGCTTTGGTGGTGCTGATTTCGGTGATATGTTCGGTGATATTTTTGGCGATATTTTTGGTGGCGGTGGCCGTGGTCGTCAGCGAGTTGTTCGTGGCGAAGACTTACGCTATGACTTAGAAATCACTTTAGAAGAAGCCGTAAAAGGTACAACCAAAGATATTCAAATTAACACCCTTGCACATTGTGATAGCTGTGGTGGCTCTGGTGCAGAAAAAGGCTCTAAAGTTGAAACTTGTCCGCATTGTCATGGTTCTGGTCGAATTCGTCGTCAACAAGGTTTCTTTGTATCTGAAAGTATTTGTCCAACTTGTCATGGTAGCGGTAAGAAAATTGAAAAACCTTGTCGCAGCTGTCATGGAGAAGGGCGAGTTCATAAGAAAGAAAATCTTTCAGTAAAAATTCCTGTAGGCGTAGATACGGGTAACCAACTTCGTTTAGCAGGAAAAGGTGCTGCAGGCGAAAATGGTGCACCAGCTGGGGATTTATATGTTGTGATTCACGTGAGAGAACATAACATTTTTGAACGTGACGGTAACAACTTATATTGCGAAGTACCGATTAGTTTTGCTACTGCAGCCCTTGGCGGTGAAATTGAAGTGCCGACCTTAGATGGCAGAGTGAAACTTAAAATCCCCGCTGAAACGCAAACTGGAAAATTATTCCGTATGCGAGGCAAAGGTGTCGCATCTACACGTAGCGGCTATGCGGGCGATTTGATTTGCCGTATCGTGGTCGAAACGCCAGTTAATTTAACCAGCGAACAAAAAGAATTACTTCAAAAACTTGAGGAAAGTTTACAAGGTAAAGATTTAAGTAAACACGCACCAAAATCTTCAGGATTTTTGGACGGTGTGAAAAAATTCTTTGATAATTTGGGTAAATCTGACAAATAAAGGTAATGAAAAAGTCCGCATTTCGCGGGCTTTTTTATATGCAAATAATCTCTTCTAAAAATTACCGCACTTTGGGTTTTATTTGCGAACGGTATATTCGCCTTCACAAACCCATTTATAACTTGTTAATGCTTCTAATCCCATTGGGCCACGAGCGTGAAGTTTTTGAGTACTCACGGCAACTTCTGCACCTAATCCAAATTGTCCGCCATCAGTAAATCGTGTGCTTGCATTCACATAAACGGCAGCGGCATCGACCTGATTGATAAATTGATGTGCTAGGTTTTGTGAGGAAGTTAAAATACTTTCAGAATGTTGTGTGCCATATTGGCGGATATGCTCAATAGCGGCATGAATATCTTCCACAACAACAACATTCAAATCCAATGATCCCCATTCTTCGCGTAATTCTTTTTCTGTCACTTCGCAGACATTCGCACCCACTTGTTTCAATATATTAAGTGCGGTGGATTTTGCATGATATTTTACATTTTTGGACACGAGGTGAGAGACGAGTTTAGGTAAAAATTCTTCAGCAATAGAATGTTGAACTAATAAAGTCTCTAATGTGTTACAGGTGCTTGGACGTTGTGTTTTGGCGTTATCAATAACAAAAATTGCTTTATTTTGATCCGCACTTTTTTCAACGAAAGTATGGCAAACACCCACGCCCCCCACAATAACTGGAATAGTCGAATGTTGTTTACACAATTCATGTAAACCAGAGCCACCACGAGGAATAATCATATCCACATAGCGATCTAGTTTTAATAATTGCATAACGAGTTTACGATTTGGATCGGTAATGGCTTGCACTGCAAATTTTGGTAAGCCGGCTTGCTCTAAAGCATTTTGTACAACTTCGATTAAAATCTTGTTAGAAAACTGTGTTTCTTTACCGCCGCGTAAAATTACTGCATTACCCGTTTTGAGGCAAAGACTTGCCACATCAATGGTCACATTTGGGCGAGCCTCATAAATTGTGCCAATAACACCGAGCGGAGTGCGTACGCGTTCGATTTTAAGTCCACTATCCAGTGTACCGCCGTCTATGATTTTACCCACTGGATCTGCAAGAGAAATAACGTGGCGTACATCATTAGCAATGCCTTGCAAACGTTCTTGCGTGAGCAGTAGGCGATCAATCAAAGCATCTGATAATCCATTTTGTTTGGCAAGGTCAATATCTTTTGCGTTTTCGGCTAAGATAAGCGGTGCTTGTTGTTCGAGTTGTTCTGCAATAATGGATAATGCACGATTTTTTTCAGCAGTGGTGAGTTGAGCCAAGATAAATGCCGCATCTTTGGCTTGTTTGCCCATTTGTTCTAACATAGTTATTCCCTTTATTTTATTTATTTCTTTTTATTTGGTAGCTTATCTTGTTCTTCCGATGTGAGTTCTTGGTAATTAAACACGGGTAAACCCCATTCGAAATGAATAGCTAAAAGACGTAAAGTAAAGCTGCTAATTAGTGTGAGTAACACGGCAAGCGTATGTTCTACTTGAAGTGTGCTTAATGCGTAATAAGTCAGAGTGGCAAATAGCGCAATGCTGGCGTAGAGTTCTTTTTGGAATACGAGAGGAATTCGATTGCATAGCATATCGCGTAGAACCCCGCCAAAGGCACCTGTAATACAGCCTGCAATGCTTACAATGGTGAGGCTATGTCCCATATCCATCGCAATTTGTGCGCCAATAATGGAATACACCACCAAACCCATCGCATCGAGCACCAAGAAAATAGTGCGAAAGTAGCGCATAAAATGATTGATGAATGGCGCAACATATACGGTAATTACCGCCGCACTTGCCACCATTAAAAAATATTCTGGGTGCTTAACCCAGCCGAGAGGATAATGCCCAAGCAGTACATCACGCACAGAGCCGCCGCCAATGGCAGTGACGGATGCGATAATTATCACGCCAAAAATATCCATTTTTTCACGACCAGCTGCAAGTGCGCCTGTCATTCCTTCAGTGGTGATACCGATGATATATAAAATACTAAGTAACATTCATGTACCTAAGTGCGGTTAAAATTGGTTTCATTCTACTTTAAAATTTAATGAATTTTTAGCATAATGGTGCATTATTTTTCAGTCGTCAAAATTATGTCAGAACAATCTTCTAAATATATTGCGGCATTGCTTGCGGTATTATCGATCTCAATGGTGCTTGGCATCGATCTATTTATTTTTTCTTTGCAAGTTGAAAAGCAAGTAATACCTCACTTGAGTGTAGGTGTATTGGTTGCACAGTTAATTTCTTTATTGGTGTTTTATCGTGGCGAAATTTGCCCAGGACAACGTGGTCGTTTAATCAAAGTGAATCTGACTTTTGTTATTTATTGGGCGGTGTGGTTGCTGATAAGTCTATTACAGAATAATCACACGCTTACTAATGTGATGAGCGTATCTGGTCTTTCTGTCGTGTATTTTATTTGGAAACAACCAAAAACTGAAAAAATCCGTAATAGCTTTTTATTGATGGCTGCATTAATTGCGGGTTTAGGTTGCTTGAGTTATTTAATGATTTTTACCGTGCTTCCTGCGAGTGATTTTGCTAAATATAACCCTTTTGCACCGATTTTATCTGGCGTGATTTTGGCAAATCTTGCGCTTGTTATTGCACGAAATCGTTTACAAGGTTTTATTGCATTGTTGCCCTTAGCCATGATTATATTGCTCGCCTTAAATGCTTTGGCAATGTTTTTATTTTTACTTTTAAATGGCATGGAAAGTGCGGTTAATTCTGATAGTATTTTTGCTTACATCATTTATTTTGTTTGCCATTTTGTTATTGCGGCTATTCTGATTCTGCATAGTTTCCAAAAGTGGAAATTATCTGCCAATAGTTTATTTATCCTATTATTTATTGCGGTTTGCTTGCCGTTATGGATGGTCTTCGTTTAATGAAAAAACAAAGTAATATCGCTTCATTTTTGTTGGTGTTTGGTTGTATTTTATTCGGACTAGGTAGCTTAATTGTTAAGTTTGTGCCTGTCGGTGCTTATGCAATTGCTTTTTGGCGATTATTAATTGCATCAGGCATTTTCTATTTTTTAATGAAATTAAAACGCCAACATTTTCCAAAAAGTAAAAAAGCCTTATTTTTTGCCGCACTTTCTGGAGTATTTTTAGCGTTTGATCTTGCCTTTTGGCATGAAAGTATTTACGCCGTAGGTCCAGGCATTTCTACCTTATTAAATAGCTTGCAAATTTTTTGTTTGGCTGCCATTGGTTTTGTCTTTTTTGCAGAACGTCAAAGCAAACTACAAATATTAAGTTTGTTTTTGGCGATAGTTGGCGTAGCGTTAATTTCTGTCGAAGAATTACAGCATAATATTGACGGAATTTATGGCATTGTGATTGGTTTAATTTCAGCGGTAATGTTGGCTGGTTCTATGGTGATGGTGAAAAAAGTTCATCAAGAAGAGCAAACAGCATTATTTCCGTTGATGTTAATGATCAGTTTGACAGGTGCCTTAGTGCTATTTATCCCATCTTTAATTTTCAATTCAAATAATCTTTATCCAACAACATGGCAGGATTGGGGATTAGTCGTGATTTATGGTGCGGTGATGCAGTGCGTAGCTTGGGGCATGATTGCTTATTCAATCCCTTTGCTTTCGCTAAGTGTTACTGGATTATTGTTACTCACGGAGCCAGTAGCGGCATTGTTGATTGATTATTTCTATTTGGATAAAGCGATTAATCTTTGGCAATGGCTTGGTGCATTGCTCACTTTATTTGCGATTTATTTAGGATCAAAACGTTAGAAATTAATGTTCCCTCACTAACATTGAGGGAACAATGATGAATTGTGAGCTTATTTTTTCTCAGATTTTTTAAGATTTCGGCTGGTTAGAAAGTAATACGCCAACAAGGAAATCGCGACGCATGCCCCCATAGTAAAGAGCATTGGTGCGGCGGTATCCATTTTCATTGATGCAACTAAACTTCCCATAATTGCGCCCACTGCAAAACGTACGCTGCCAATCAAAGAATTTGCAGTTCCCGCCATTTGAGGACATCTTTCTAAAGCTGATGCCATTGAATTTGATGAAATCACTGGGTTTGGACCGACGAAAAAGGCGACGCCAATTGCCATAGGCCAAAAACCGAGATCTAAAAGTGCGGTCAAAATTAGCCACATTCCAGAAAGGAATTGAATTGTGAGGGCTATCCGTAACATTGTTTCTGCGCCCACTTTAGTGACAAATCGGCTATTTAAAAAAGAGGCAAAGATCATCGTAACGATATTCATCATGAAGAAATAACCAAACTGATCGACGGGAACGCCATAAATGCCGATATAGACAATCGAACCTGCAGTCACAAAAGCAAACAACCCGCCAAATCCAAAAGAGGCGGCAAACATATAGCCGAGCACTTCTTTTTGCTTCCAAAGCAGAAGGAAATTGCGAGCGATAATATTTAAGCGCAGCGAAATGCGATTTTCTTTTTTATGGGTTTCTGGAATGATGAAAAAGACCAATGCAGCGGCTAATAATCCCACCAGTGAAATGACGTAAAAAATCGCATGCCAGTGGAAAAACTTGACGATATAACCCCCAAGAATTGGCGCAACTAAAGGTGCAAGCATAAACACTAACGTGATGGTGGACATCACTTTAGATAGCTGATCTTTACTAAATAAATCACGTAATAATGCGCCTGAAAGCACAACAGGTGCGGCACCAAAGAAACCTTGCACAAAACGAAGTGCGGTGAAATTTCCGACTGAATTTATTTCGGTGAGCACTAAAGCGGTTAGCGCACCTACAATGACACCGAGTAAAATGATCGGTTTTCGTCCAAAACTATCGCCAAAAGGCCCCCAGAAAAGCTGACCGAATGCCATACCGTAGGCAAAAGAGGTTAGTGTATGTTGTACTTGTTCTGGACTCACTCCGAGATCTTTCGCAATTTCTAAAAAAGACGGCAAATACATATCCACGCCAAAAGGCGGTAGCATAGAGAGAATACCGAGCGTAAGAATAAAGATAAAAGTAGATTTTTGCTGACTCATCTTATTTCACCAAACTTTCGATTTCACTTTGAGTCAATGGGCGGTATTCGCCTTCTTCTAATGATTCATCTAGTACAACATCCCCAATTTTCCAGCGATGTAATCCAACAACTTTATTCCCAAGTGCGGCAAACATACGTTTTACTTGATGATAGCGACCTTCGGAAATCGTCAGATTCACATTGTAATCATCTAAAATTTCTAATTTCGCTGGTTTAGTGGGTTCTTTTTCTCCGCGTAATAAAATGCCTTCCGCACAAGCCGCCGCATAATTTTCTTCTACGGGATCAGCCAATGTCACCAAATAGGTTTTTTCACAATGATGTTTTGGGGACGTGATGCGATGTGACCATTGTCCATCATCGGTAAGCAAGACGAGACCTGTCGTATCCACATCTAAGCGACCCGCGCTATGTAATTTCCCCGCTAAAGGGTAATCAAAAAATTGATAAATTGTTGGGTAGTCGCCATCATCATTAGAACAAACACAGCCTTGTGGCTTATGCAACATAAAATATTGACCTTCTTCCACCCAAGTTAATAATTCATCTTCAAAATAAATTTCGTCTTCTTGTGAAATTTGTACGGAGCCACTTTTGACAATTTCACCATTAATTTTTACCGCACTTTGGCGGATTGCTTTTGTTGCTTGAGAACGGGTTAATCCCGTATTTTCAGCAATAAATTTATCTAATCTCATTATGTTTTCTCTTGTTAAAATTCGCTAGGCATTGTACAGGTTTTTGCTTTTAGAACGAAACAAAAAAGGCTGCAATGCAACCTTTATCTATTAAGCTTGGTTAAACCACTTCACGTAATCGAATTGATCGTAATATTTTTTCCCATTCCAGCCAGAAAACTCAAAAATATCGCCCACCTGATTTTGCTTCTCGAAGCCTTTTATATAATAAGCCGATTTAAAAGCAGGGTAGGGGGTGTGAGTAAAAATTACTTTATTTTTGAAAGGGAGTTGATCAAAAAGTTGAATGTCTTTTTCGGTTACACCATCTCGATCTGTCATCATAATAAAAAGATTGTCTAAATTCATTCGTGACGTACGAAGTTGCCATTTTTCATTGGCTTCTTGCTCACTGTGATAGTGCATAAAATGAATTTCAAGATCGGCAAGTTTTCCCAGTGGATAACTTTTTTCTGTTTGTACAAATGTAAGAGGTTGAGTGAGGTAGAAATCCATATTTTGTAAATAACGCAAAAAATCCTGTGGCGAGAGATAGAGGTTCACAAATGGAGAATTAAACGGCTGGTGCAAATCATGTAAGATAAAAGCCCCCACGCAATTGGCAGAAATGACAGTCATGCCTTGGTTAGTCAATTTACGTTGTAATGAACGATTGATAAAAAATCTTTGACATTTATTCACCGTACTTTTAAGTTTTTGAAATGGATTCATTTTATTATCCTCTATGATTCTCTTGTGAAAATCCTACCTTTTTTGCTGAAAAATGAAAAGTCTAGCTAATGCCTCACATCAAAAAATTTTGTAATGATTTTGTGAAAATTTGCAGTCTGTCACAATTTTTTGAATAAAAAACCGCTATAATCGACGTAATATTTCAATCCTGTTTCAATAAAATGGAGCATTTATTATGAGTGAACAATTACGTCAAGCAGCCTTGGATTTCCACGAATTTCCAATTCCTGGAAAAATTGAAGTTACCCCAACAAAATCATTAGCAACACAACGCGATCTGGCTTTAGCTTATTCACCAGGTGTGGCAGAGCCTTGTTTAGAAATTGAAAAAGATCCTACAGCCTCTTACAAATATACGGCGCGTGGAAATTTGGTCGCTGTTATTTCTAATGGTACAGCGGTACTTGGTCTTGGCAATATTGGTGCGCTTGCGGGCAAACCTGTAATGGAAGGGAAGGGCGTATTGTTCAAAAAATTCGCTGGTATCAACGTATTTGATATTGAAGTGAATGAACATGATCCCGATAAACTTGTAGATATTATTGCTTCGTTAGAGCCGACTTTCGGTGGGGTCAATTTAGAAGATATTAAAGCACCGGAATGTTTCTATATTGAACAAAAATTGCGTGAGAGAATGAATATTCCTGTATTCCATGATGACCAACATGGTACAGCGATCATCAGTGCTGCCGCGATCATCAATTCTCTTCGTATTGTAGGTAAAAAAATTGAAGATGTTCGACTTGTTGCGTCTGGTGCGGGGGCTGCATCTATTGCGTGCTTGAACTTATTGCTTTCTTTAGGTATGAAACGTGAAAATATCACGGTTTGCGACTCGAAAGGCGTAGTATATAAAGGCCGTGATGACAAAATGGATCAAACCAAAAAAGATTATGCAATTGAAGATAATGGCTGGCGTAAACTTGGTGATGCGATTCCAAATGCAGATATTTTCTTAGGTTGTTCCGCAGCTGGTGCGCTTACACAAGATATGGTGAAAACCATGGCTGCACATCCAATTATTCTTGCTTTGGCTAACCCAAATCCTGAAATTACCCCACCAGAAGCGAAAGCGGTTCGTCCTGATGCGATTGTATGTACAGGCCGTTCTGATTACCCAAACCAAGTAAATAACGTGCTTTGTTTCCCATTCATTTTCCGTGGCGCATTAGATGTGGGCGCAACCACTATTAATGAAGAAATGAAACGTGCGGCAGTTTATGCCATTGCTGACCTTGCGTTAGAAGAGCAAAACGAAGTTGTAACTTCTGCTTACGGTGGTGAAGGCGCGACTTTTGGTGCAGATTATGTGATTCCTCGCCCATTTGATCCTCGCTTAATTGTGCGTATCGCACCAGCGGTAGCAAAAGCAGCAATGGAATCTGGTGTGGCAACTCGTCCAATTCAAAATTGGGATACTTATGTTGAAAAACTAACTCAGTTTGTTTACAAAACGAGCTTGTTTATGCGCCCTATTTTCAACCAAGCAAAAGCGGCAAAACAACGCATTATTTTAGCGGAAGGGGAAGAAAATAAAGCATTGCATGCCACTCAAGAAGTGATTTCAATGGGCTTGGCAAATCCAATCTTAATCGGTCGCCGCAGTGTGATTGAAGAAAAAATTAAAAAACTTGGTTTACGTTTAACCGCCGGTGTCGATTTTGAAATTGTGGATAACGAAGATAATCCTCGCTATGAAGAATGTTGGAAACATTACTACGAGCTTACCAAACGTAAAGGCATTACACCTGCAATCGCAAAACGCGTGGTGCGTTCTAATACAACTGTATTAGCTTCTACGTTGCTTAGCTTAGGTTATGCAGACGCTTTAGTATGTGGCTTATTTGGTTCATACGGAAAACACCTTGCCTCTATTCGCGATATTATTGGCTTAAAAGATGGCGTGAAAACTGCCGCTGCTTTAAATAGCCTTGTATTACCGACTGGTAACGTATTCTTAACTGATACCCATGTAAACAGTAATCCAACAACAGAAGAATTAGCTGAAATCACTTTAATGGCAGCAGAAGAAATCCATCGTTTTGGTATTGAACCTGCGGTTGCATTGCTTTCTCATTCTAATTTTGGTTCATCTGATTCACTCGGTGCACCAAAAATGCGTGAAGTATTACAGATCGTAAAAGAGCGTAATCCGCACTTAATGATCGATGGTGAAATGCGTGGCGATTTAGCGATGAATGAAGCTCATAGAAAAGAAGTCATGCCTGATAGTCCATTGAAAGGAAGCGCAAATTTATTAGTGTTCCCTGATTTGAGCGCATCACGTATTAGTTATAGCTTATTGCGCGGTACCACTACGGCAATTACTGTTGGCCCAATCTTAATGGGTATGAACAAGTCTGCGCATATTCTTAATCCAGGTGCATCTGTTCGCCGTATTATTAATATGATTGCCTATGCTGCGGTGAAAGCACAACAAGAGTAATCGAAAAAGTGCGGTAAATTCCCGCTGTTTATTTAATGAAGCCTCGATTTTTCTCGAGGCTTTATTTTTACTTTCTAGTGAATGTGATTAGATAAAATTGCGTTATACAGAATTCGGCATATTGTCTACATTTGAGATTAAGTAAAACTATGCGAAAATTGACCGCACTTTAAGACTTTTGTCATGTCGAAAAGGAACCGACCGATAGACAGTTGCCTATATTTCTTCAATTTAATACGGCTTGGATGCCGTTTTGTTAGTGGTTTTTACAATGAAAAAAGCGCATTCTCTTTTATTCCCCATCTTCACATTTGTGTTGATTAATCTCATCATCCTTTCCTTATCCCGTTTGGGACTTGCAGTATGGCAATCAGAGCGTGTATCTGCCGTAGATGGCTGGTTGCAATTATTTTTGCAAGGCGTACGAATGGATGTTGTGGCACTCTGTTATTTATTTGGTGTACCAGCATTGCTCACAACGTTATTTCATAGCAGCAAAGTTTGGGGAAAAATTTTACGCGTTTGGTTAACGCTTGGCAGCGTGTTTATTATCTTTATGGAAATTGCCACACCTGCCTTTATTGAAACCTACGATTACCGTCCAAATCGTTTATTTATCGAATATCTGATTTATCCGAAAGAAGTTTTTTCAATGCTTGCTGAAGGGCATTTAAGTGCGGTGATTTTTAGCCTTGTTTTCACAGTTTTAGCTGTCGTGATTTATTGGAAAATTTCTGGTTGGGCAGTCAAAAATTTACGTTCAATCAGTTGGAAACTTCGTCCTGTGATTGCTTTACATGTTATTGCAGTGAGCTTCCTAGGGGCGCGTTCAAGCTTTCAACACCGCGGTATCAATCCCGCCATGGTGGCTTTTTCTTCTGATGCGTTAGTGAATTCTTTGGTGCTTAATTCGGGCTATTCCGTCATTTATGCGGCACAGCAATTTAAAGATGAAGAAAAATCTTCAGAGATGTACGGAAAAATGGATGCAGATGAAATGTTTCGTATTGTTAAAGCAAGTCGAGGCCGTCCAGACAGCGATTACATTTCAGATAAATACCCAACTTTAACGAAAAATGTTGCGACTTATCAGGGTAAACCTAAAAATATCGTGATTTTGCTACAAGAAAGTCTCGGAGCTCAATTTATTGGTACACTCGGTGGCAAACCACTTTCTCCAAATGTGGATCAGCTCGCAAAAGAAGGGTGGTTATTTGAAAATCTTTATGCAACAGGCACGCGTTCAGTACGCGGTATTGAAGCAACAACCGCAGGTTTTACGCCAACGCCAGCTCGTGCAGTCGTGAAACTTAATAATGCTCAAAGTGGTTTCTTTACTATTGCGGATTTATTACATAAACAAGGCTATAACACTTCATTTATTTATGGAGGTGAAAAGCACTTCGACAATATGGCGAGCTTTTTCTATGGCAATGGCTTTAAAGATATTTGGGATCAACAAGATTACCAAAATCCAACATTTACTGGCACTTGGGGCGTGAGTGATGAGGATTTATTTAATAAAGCCAATGAAACTTTCACGAAATTACAAAATGAAGGTAAACCGTTTTTTAGTTTAGTGTTTAGCTCCAGCAATCACGATCCATTTGAATATCCAGATGGCAAAATTGAGCTTTATGAGCAACCAAAAGCCACTCGTAATAACGCGGCAAAATATGCGGATTATGCGTTAGGTCATTTCTTTAAAATGGCAAAACAGTCTAATTATTGGAAAGATACGATTTTCTTAATTGTTGCGGATCACGATTCTCGTGTAGGCGGAGCAAGTCTTGTGCCAATTAAGCATTTTCATATTCCAGCCTTGATTCTTGGTGATGGCATTGCGCCACGCCGTGACAGCCGTCTTGTGAGCCAAATTGATATGCCAACCACATTACTTTCTTTAGCTGGCGTAAGTGGCAATTATCCAATGATTGGTTTTGATTTAACGCAAGATGTAAACCCAGATCGTGCCTTTATGCAATATGATCAAACTCAAGCAATGATGAAAGGCAATAATGATGTGGTGATTCAAATGCCAAATAAAGCAGCGAAAGGTTATCATTATGATAAAGCTTCAGAAACTTTAACGCCAAAAGACGTACCCGATGCAATGAAAAAAGAGGCATTAGCTCACGCTTTATTAGGCAGTTATTTATATAAGAATCGCTTGTATTCTTCAGGTGAAAACAAATAACAATCCGCACGTAA
>MDJB01000001.1 GCA_001752465.1 Haemophilus quentini | reverse complement strand
ACCCACCACTTAAAAATAAATCAAGCACCGAAAGGTGTTTTTTTATTGCCTAATATCTGGTACTACTTTGCAAATTACTGGCTTATTGAAAAATAGCTATTCTCTCTATCCAATCTAAAATAATTAATATATTTTATTGCTACGTATATTTTCTAAAATAAAATAGCGCCTGAAAATCAAGCGCTATCCAAAATACAATAAAATTTACCGCACTTTATTACTTCAATAAGTAAGCCCGTAGTTGTGCAAAATCATTATCCATTTCATCAGAAAGCAATGGTAGCTGGTTATGTTTATCCAGAGCTTCAGGTAATGAAAGCTGAATACCAAGAATTCGTTCGACAGATTCTTTAAATTTTGCAGGATGCGCTGTACATAGGAAAATCCCTGTTTCACCCGCTTTAAGTTGATCTTTCAGCACTTGGTAAGCTATCGCACCGTGAGGTTCACAAACATAACCTTCAGCATTCATCGCTTTTAAGGTATCTTCTGTTTCGCTATCACTTAGCATCCCCGAACCTAAATCACTTAAATTCCAACCATTTCGTTTAAATAATTCTTCCACTCTCGGCCAGTTATTTGGACGACTAACATCCATTGCATTAGAAAGGGTTGCAACTGTCGTTTTAGGATCCCAATTACCTGATTTCAAGTAACGTGGCACCGTATCATTTACGTTTGTTGAGGCGACAAAGCGTTTTATTGGCAAGCCTAAGGTTTTTGCAATTAATCCCGCAGTTAAGTTACCAAAATTACCACTTGGCACAGAAACCACAACATTATCACATTTTTCTTTTGGCAATTGTGCGACAGCCTCAAAATAATAACAAACTTGAGCTAATAAGCGGCTAATATTAATAGAATTTGCAGAGTTAAGCCCGATAGCTTGGCGCAATTCAGCATCATCAAAGGCTTGCTTAACTAAAGCCTGACATGCATCGAAATCAGCGTTAATCGCAACAGTACGAATATTCCCACCTAAAGTACAGAATAGCTTTTCTTGTAATGGGCTGATTTTACCTTTTGGATAAAGGATAACTACATTAATATTTTCTAATCCATAAAACGCATGTGCTACAGCAGCTCCAGTATCGCCAGACGTAGCCGTTAGAATGGTGATTTTTCCATCACCACGAACTGCTGCAAGTGCCTGAGCCATAAAACGGCCACCAAAGTCTTTAAATGCTAATGTAGGCCCATGAAATAATTCAAGTGCATAAATATTATCTTCCACTTTTTCTAACGGTACGGTGAAAGTAAACGCATTTTTCACCATCTCATCTAACGTTGCTTTCGGTAATTCTTCACCAATTAATGCACCTAGAATTTTTTGGCTACGCTCCACAAGAGGCAATTCAAGTAATTCATCAATGTTATTAAGTTGAGGAATAACTTCAGGAAAGAATAAACCTTGATCCCGACCAAGTCCTTGACGAACAGCCTGAGAAAAAGTGACTTGTTCTTCGGGATGTTTGATATTGTATAAATTCATATTTAATCCGTTTTTAATTTAATTTTATCTATTTAAATTATACTTATTTAATTTCTCTTGCGCCTTCGTTATCAACCTTACATACATGCACAAAACCTTCATTATTTTGTAAATAATGATTCTCTAAATAAGTTGAAAGTTTAATTGCAGTTTGTAAATCTGGGGCAATAGAGAAAATCGTTGGGCCTGAGCCAGAAATACCTGTGGCAAGTGCACCTAAATCGCGTGTAGCTTGTTTTACTTCAGCAAAATTAGGTAGCAGAGATTCACGATAAGGCTCAGCAATGACATCTTTCATCATAATCGCCGCAAGGTTTTCCTGATGGGTATGACAAGCATGCACAAAGCCACCTAAATGACGACCATGGGCAATCACATCTTGTCGAGTATAGCTTTTCGGTAAAATTGCACGAGCTTCAGCAGTAGAAACTTCAATTCCTGGATACGCCAACACCCAATACCAATTATCAAAAAATGGCAATTTTTGACAAATATTGCCTAACGATTGCACCATAAATTGCACACCGCCAAGATAGCAAGGTGCGACATTATCATAATGGATTGAACCAGAAATACGACCTTCCAATTCTCCCATCATTTCAAGCAACTCCATTTTCGAAAAAGGTTCATCATGAAACTGATTTAATGCCACTAAGGCAGCAACAATAGAACAAGCACTAGAGCCTAAACCAGATCCAATAGGCATATTTTTTTCGAGCGTTAAACGCAAGGGCTTCAGATTTCCTCCGCGTAATTTTAATTGCTCGCTAAATAGCACATAAGCTTGGTAAACAATATTTTTTTGTGGTTCTTTCGGTAATTTACGAACAAAATACCCCGCACTTTCTAACTCAAAACCACTTGAAATAGATTCTATTTGAACCACATCACCTAACAATGAACCATCAATAGGAGAAATCGCAGCGCCTAAAGTATCGAAACCTACGCTAATATTCGCGCTAGATGCTGGGGCGTAAATTCTTAACATTGGGAATCCTTATTAATGTTGTAATGTTCTTAAAATATCTGCAAAGATACCTGCCGCCGTCACCGCATTGCCTGCACCATAACCACGTAATAAAAGTGGGATAGGTTGGTAATAACGAGTATAAAATGCCAAAGCATTTTCACCATCTTTCACTTTATAAAGTGGGTTATTCTGATCGACTGAAACAATAGATACTTTACATTTACCTTCGCAAATTTTTCCAACATAACGCAATACTTTGCCTTCAGCTTTAGCAGTGGAAACTCGAGCTTTAAACTCTTCATCAAGCTGTGGCAACATTGCCATAAATTCATCTGCAGATTTTCCTTCAGAGAAGCCTTTTGGCAATACACCTTCAACTTCAACATCTGAAAGTTCAAGCTCAATTCCTGCTTCACGAGCAAGAATTAATAATTTGCGCGCTACATCTTGTCCAGAGAGGTCATCACGAGGATCAGGCTCAGTAAAGCCTTTTTCACGCGCAAGTGCGGTGACTTCTGAAAGAGAAAGTCCTTCCTCCAATTTACCAAAAATAAAGGAAAGGGAGCCAGATAAAATGCCTTCAAAATATTCAAGTTCATCACCTGCAGCAAGTAAGTTTTGAAGATTTTCAATTACTGGCAAACCCGCGCCCACATTCGTTTCATATAAGAATTTATGTTGGCTTGCTTGAGCGTTTTGGCGTAACTCATTGTAATAAGCTAATTCTCGTGTATTCGCTTTTTTATTTGGCGTGACTACATGGAAACCTTCTTTTAATGCACGAGCATAAAGCCCCGCTACAGATTCGGCTGAGGTACAATCTACAAATACTGGATTCACTACATGATGTAATTTAATGAAAGAAAGCAATACATCAAAATCTGATGGCTGAGTCGCATTTTCTAAATCGGTTTTCCAATCATCTAAACACAATCCATTTTCATCGAGCAACATGCGGTTGGAATTCGCAATAGCACAAACTCGAATTTCAACATTCTTCTTTGCTAGATACTCCTTTTGACGCTTCACCTGCTCAATTAATTCTCCGCCAACTCCACCAACGCCGACTAAAAACATATCCACTACTTTTTTATTATTGAAAAGAGCCTGATGGGTAGCTTTCACCGCTTCAATCGCTTTATTTTGCGGCACAACGGCAGAAATTGAACGTTCACTAGAACCTTGTGCAATCGCCACAATGCTAATATTTGCCTGTGCTAACGCAGAGAAGAAACGAGCAGCAATGCCTTTCGCTTGCTTCATTCCATCGCCCACCACAGAAATAATGGATAAATCTTTAATCACTTCAATTGGTTCTAATTGATGTTCATTTAATTCATTAGAAAATTCAATTTCTAGTACAGTTTTCGCTACTTCTGCAGATTTCACAGGCACACAGAAACTAATACTATATTCAGACGAAGACTGAGTAATTAAAATAACTGAAATGCCTGCGCCTGACATGGCTGAAAATACGCGAGATGCCATGCCTACCATGCCTTGCATACCTGGGCCTGATACATTAAACATCGCCAAGTTATCTAAGTTAGTGATACCTTTGACTTGTAAACCTTCTGATTTCACATTGCCATCAATAATCGAACCTGGCGCAGAAGGATTTCCTGTATTTTTAATGACACAAGGAATATTTTGTGGCAACAATGGGCCAATTGTACGAGGATGAATCACTTTCGCACCGAAATAAGAAAGTTCCATTGCTTCACGATAAGAAAGAGTTGGTAATAAACGTGCATCAGGTACTAAACGCGGATCGCAAGTATAAACGCCATCCACATCAGTCCAAATTTCGCATACGCTTGCGCCTAAACAAGCGGCTAAACAGGCTGCAGAATAATCTGAACCATTACGACCGAGCAGCACCAACTCACCTTTTTCGTTACCTGCAGTAAAGCCTGCCATAAGCACCACTTTATCTTTTGCGATACTTGCTGCATCAACACGTTTTGTTGATTCTTCAATTTCAACAGAAGATTCAAGGTAACCGCCTTTTGCCAATAATTGTTTGACAGGATCCACAATATGTACGCTATAGCCACGCGCTTCAAACCACCCCTTCATCATTGCGATAGAAAGTTTTTCACCACGGCAATCAATTGTCGCTTTAACTGCATCTTCTACTTTTCCTGCCTGACGAATTTCTTCTAATAATTCTTTGATTTGAGCAAATTCAGCATCAATAAGCGCCTTGGTGCCATTTAAGTCGAATTGATTATTTTCGGCATGCAAGCCATTGATGATATTATAGAAAATTTCGATTGCTTCGTTGAAATGTGTATCGGTTGGTTGATTTAATGCAGCTTTTTCAGAAAGGGCGACGAGATGATTAGTTATTTTGGCTGGTGCGGATAAAACACCGGCTGCCTGCTCTTCTAAATGAGCTTGCTCGATCAATTTCGCTGCTTGGGAAAAACGTTCTGGATTTGCAAGCGAAGTGCCGCCAAATTTAAGTACGCGCATGATTGGTTCTCCTAGAGATATTGTGTTTTTAAATTTATAAAAAAACCCGCTATTCAGTTGAATCGCGGGTTTTCTGTATCCTGTTTTTTGGTGCACTAACCCGCGCCATTAATCATAGTAATGGTCATCATAATGGTGGTAATCGTGCTAATGATTACGGATAAAGTGCGGTGATTTTTCATTATGTTTTATCTTGAAAAATGAATGTGTAAAGAAATACCGAAATTTCCCGAGCTTGTCAAACAGAAAGTAACAAATTTTTCAGAAATTTTCTCAGTAAATAAATTTCGTGTAAACTAACCGAACTTTTATAAAGGAGAACCTATGGATATCCAGCATAATCTCAACCTAATTCATCAAAAAATTGAAACGGCTTGCAAAGAAGCTAAACGCAATCAAAATACCGTAAAATTACTTGCCGTATCTAAGACCAAACCTATTTCCTCGATTCTTTCAGCTTATCAAGCTGGACAAATAGCCTTTGGAGAAAATTATGTGCAAGAAGGTGTAGAAAAGATCCAATATTTTGAATCTCAAGGTATTAACCTTGAATGGCATTTTATCGGTCCATTACAATCGAATAAAACCCGTCTCGTTGCAGAACATTTTGATTGGATGCAAACGCTTGATCGAGCAAAAATTGCAGATCGTTTAAATGAACAACGACCAACTAACAAAGCACCGTTAAATGTCTTGATTCAGATTAATATCAGCGATGAAGAAAGTAAATCTGGCATTCAACCTGAGGAAATGCTAACACTGGCAAAACACATCGAAAATTTACCACACTTATGCCTACGTGGCTTAATGGCAATACCCGCACCGACCGATAAAATCGCTGAACAAGAAACCGTGTTCAGAAAAATGTCAGATCTATTTGAACAACTAAAACAAGCCTTACCTAATCAACAAATTGACACACTTTCTATGGGAATGACGGATGATATGCCGAGCGCAATAAAATGCGGTTCTACTATGGTACGTATTGGTACTGCGATTTTTGGTGCAAGGGATTATTCAAAATAAATCTAAACAACCCTAGTAAAAAAATTATCGTAAAAAAAACGAACCGCACATAAAAGTGCGGTTCGTTTTTTTATGTTATTTTTGACTACATACAGCAATAAAATGTAATTTATGTTCGGGATCATTGAAGGTTTTGAACATTCTTTTAAATTGCTCACGATTTTCCGCTTTCATAGCATTACGGATGATTTTTAACGTCCCGAGAATGCCCTCATCATAAATCATTCCTTTTGGTGAAAGTAAGGTCATCTCACCAGAGAAAGTATCAACATTTCTAAAGCCACTTTCTTGGAATATGCCTTTCCAGCCATCTTTCGTTAACGGTGTGACCGTCACGTTAATCGCTTTGCGCATATTTTCTAGAATAGTTTGATGATCATTCCTCACCAACATAACATCGTGAGTAAGCAATAAGCCATTCGGTTTTAACACTCGAAAATATTCTGTAATGGCTTTTTTCTTAGCCTCCACGGGTAACATCGTCAGCATCGCTTCATTAATGACAATATCAAAACTTTCATTCTCGAAAGGCAACTTCATCGCATTCGTTCGCTGCACATGAATTTTTTCTTGCAAGCCATTTGCTTCGATATTTGCTTGTGCTTTTTCTAATGCATGTTCGTCTAAATCAACACCTTCAATATGGCAACCAAATTGTTTCGCCAATCCAATTGCTGTCGTTCCCATATTACAGGCAACCTCTAACACTTTTTTATCTTGGCTAAAATCGCCATTGGCTATCAACCAGTCTGTCGCTTTTTTACCGCCTGGACGCAACCGAGTTTTACCTAAACGTGCAAGAAAATTATGCCCTACTTCATCTTTTGCCATATCTATCTCCTAGTAATTAACTTGGTTTTTATATTATAGATGAAAATTATTCTTATTAAAGTGGTAAAGCAAAAAATAACCCAACCGATTGGTTGGGTTATAAAATATCAGGAAAATTTACCGCACTTTAAATCAATTAGGTTTCCATTCACCATTGAGCACGGTTGCTGTCACTTTATAATCTGACGTAAACACGGCTAAATTTGCGATTTTTCCTTTTTCTACCGAACCTAAGCGATCATCCACACCAATTGCTCGTGCAGGATAAAGGTTACTCATTCGAATTGCTTCAGCAAGCGGAATTTCTACAAACTCCACTGCATTCTTAATAGATTCGATCATGGTAATTGATGCGCCAGCGATCGTACCGTTCGCATCAAAACAGCGGCCATCTCGGATATAAATGGTTTTTCCTACGAAAGTGAATGTTTCCAATTCAGGTGGCGCACCTGCTGCAGCAAGAGAGTCAGTCACAATACAAAGTTTGTCACCTTTGATTTTTTTATCAATACGAACATTACCGTAATTGATATGCACACCATCTACGATAATACCCGTATAAACATCTGAATCTAGTACCGCACCTACTACGCCCATTGCACGTCCAGAACTAATTGGCGACATTGCATTATGCAAGTGAGTCGCAAAAGTTGCGCCTTTGTGGAATGCGGCTTTAGCGACTTCATAAGTCGCATTGGAATGACCTACAGAGACAATAATGCCAGCTTTCACAAAATCAGGCGTATAGTTAATGGTTGGGTTTTCTGCGGCAATGGTAATTTTTGTAATGACATCACCATTTTCACAGAGGAAATCCTTCATTTCAGGCGTAATTTCACGAATGTATTCGGGACGGTGCACCCCTTTTTTCTCAACACTGATAAACGGCCCTTCAATATGTAAACCAAGTGCTTGATTTTTATGCTTATTTAAATATTCACGCATAATTTTTACCGCACTTTTTATGTTTTCATCTGGTGCCGTGATAAAAGTCGGAAGGAAACTTGTACAACCTGATTTCAAGTTAGTTTCCTGCATAATTTCCAAGGTTTCAACGCTAGTTTGGTCATTAAACATCACCCCACCACAGCCATTTAATTGAAGATCAATAAAACCAGCGGTTAAATTATTACCTTGTAAATCAATGGTTTTGATACCTGTTTCTAATTCAGCTTGTGGAACTACCGCTTCAATAATTTCACCGTTAATAATTACAGCAAAATCACGTAAAACATCATATTTTGTGTAAATCACACAATTCGTTAGTGCATATTTCATTTTTTGTCCTTAAATAAAATAATCAGAAAAATTACCGCTCTTTTGAGCGGTAGGATCTTATAACACGCTATGAATGGCGCGTTGTTCTAATTCAGTAAAATATTTAACAGTTTTTACTTTCAATTCTTGTTGTGCAGGCTCATCACAAACTAATACAAAATGGCGATGTAGCTGAAGTGCACTCACTGTCCACATATGGTTCACACCACCTTCTACAGCAGCTTGAACTGCAAGCGCCTTATGATGGCCTGTTGCAAGGATCATCACTTCTTCGGCATCTAATAATGTGCCTACACCAATAGTTAAAGCATACTTTGGCACTTTATTCACATCATTATAAAAGAAGCGTGAATTTGCGATCAGCGTGTCTTGAGTTAACGTTTTAATACGAGTACGGGAACTTAATGATGACGCAGGTTCATTAAAGGCAATATGGCCATCATTGCCTACTCCGCCCATAAATAAATTAATTTTGCCGTAAGATTTAATTTTTTCTTCATAACGGCGACATTCCGCATCATGATCATCCGTGTTGCCATTAAGAATATTGATATTTTCTGGCTGAATATCGATATGATTGAAGAAATTGTTATACATAAAACTATGATAACTTTCAGGGTGTTCCTCTGGTAAACCCACATATTCGTCCATATTGAATGTTACCACATGCTTAAAGCTCACCTCCCCTGCTTTACAAAGTGCGATAAGTTCTTGGTAAGTTTTTAATGGCGTGCCACCAGTTGGTAAACCGAGAACGAAAGGACGTTCAGCTGTAGGATTAAAATGATTGATACGATCAACAATATGGCGTGCAGCCCAACGACTCACCTGTTGTTCGTTGTGTAGAGGGATAAGACGCATACTATACTTCCTTTATTTTCAATACCGTGGATAAACAAACCAACGGTTAAACATAATGGTTCCCCACTACGAAATAGAAAAACTGAGAAGCAGGAAACGAGAATTGCTACCCCAATAGGGATAAATTATGAGTGATCTAGGGAAATCACTCCCCTAGGTTCTCACGATATTCCATTAATTATAAAAATTTTGCTTTCAACTCTTTTGCTTTAGCAAGCTGAGCATCTGTTGCTTTTGCTGTCATTGGCTCATGGCAATAACCCGCATCCACACCTTCTAATTTAAGCAATTCTTTGATGGTTAAATATAAACCGTTCGCTAAAATGCCTTCGATTAAATCATTGGTTACGTGTTGAATTTCTAACGCTTCGGCTAATTTACCCGCTTTGGTTAATTCAAAAATTTGACGAGTACGAACGCCGTTTACGTTGAAAGTTGAACCGATTGCACCATCAACACCAAGTGCGGCCGCAGGTAACATCATTTCATCGAAACCAGCCCAAATTAAGTGGTTTGGATAAGCTTTTTTCAAACGTTCTAATAAGTAGAAATCACCTGCTGTGAATTTTACCCCTAATACTTTCGGGTTTTTGTAAAGTTCACCAAATTGTTCAATTCCCATATTCACACCAGTTAAGAACGGAATAGAATACACGATCATATTATTGCCTGTTTCTGCAATAATGGTGTCGTAATAATGTTTGATTTCAGGGAAACTAAATTTATAGTAGAACGGAGTAACTGCAGATAAGCTATCGTAGCCTAATTCTGTTGCATATTTACCTAATTCAACTGCTTCTTTTAAGTTTACGCTACCCACTTGAGCAATTAGCGCGATTTGATCTTT
Organism: Haemophilus quentini; assembly: GCA_001752465.1. Lineage (GTDB taxonomy): Bacteria > Pseudomonadota > Gammaproteobacteria > Enterobacterales > Pasteurellaceae > Haemophilus > Haemophilus quentini. Next base: position 179,150 of record MDJB01000001.1, on the reverse strand, counting down.
TGCTTCATCTTTTGCAATACGGAAGATTTCTTTTTTCTCTTCAGTTGAAAGCATAAAGTTTTCGCCTGTTGAACCACCTACATATAAACCATCAACTTTCATTTTGTCGATATTATGGCGGATAATTTGACGTAAACCTTTTTCATTAATTGTGCCATCTTCATTAAATGACACTAATAATGCACTGAAAATACCTTTTAAATCACGCATAAGTTTTCTCCTATTTTATACGTTGTTCAAGAATCACATTGAGGGTTTTTTGCTTGGTTTGAGCTGCAAGTTCTTCTTCGCCCTGCACTAACAAAGCATAAATTAAATCTAATACAAAAAGCTGTGCAATTTTGGTACCAATGGAGTCACCTTGTAATTTCCCTTGTTTATTACCATTTACCAAAACATAATCAGCATATTCTGTAACGGGTGAACGCAAACTGTGAGTTAATGCCACTGTCGTTGCACCATTTTGTTTAGCAATTTTGAGTGTGTGCGCTGTTTCTGCGGAATATCCTGAATGACTTAAACCAATTGCCACATCAGAAGACGTAAGTAATGCCGCCTGCATATACATAAAATGATTATTGCCTGTTGCATCCACTTGGAAACCGATACGCATCAACTTATTTTTTGCATCTTCAGCTGTCACACCAGATGATCCCACACCGAATAAAAAGATACGACGTGCTTTTTTAATGGCTTTAACCACTTGCTCAAGCTGTTTTAAATCTAATAAATTAACCGTTTCTTCCATTACATTAGAAACTGCCGCTTGCAACTTTTGTGCAATCGTTAAAGAATCATCGCTCGGCATAATTTCTGTTTCGAGCACAGTTTCATCATTGTTATCTTTCGTGGCAAGCTCAATAGAGAGTTCTAATTTAAAATCGCTGAAACCTTTAAAACCAATGGTTCGACAAAAACGGACGAGCGTAGCTTCTCCAACTTCCAAATGCTTAGCGATTTCTGAAAGAGGGCATTGAGACACCAAATCAGGCGAACGCAAAATCGTATCGGCAATTTTTTTCTCTGATTTGGTTAGACTGTGGTAAAGCGAGCTAATGGTGTTTAACACATTTCCAGATTTAGCCATAAATTGTTCCTTTTGGTTTATCAAGCAGAACATCTTTCATCCAATAAGCTGCGCCGACTAATCCTGCATCTTGACCAAATTTAGCAGATTCAATGTCACAGCTATATACAGCAGGCATATCCTGTAAGAAACGTTTGACTAATGGTAAATAACCTTCAGCCAACCCAACACTACCACCTATAACAACTTTTTGCACATCCAATCCAATCACTAAATCCGCCACTAAATTGGCAATGGCTTGGGCTGAACGTTCTATAAGTGCGGTCGCTTTTTCATCATTTTTTCTAAAACGTTCAAAAACTTCTCTTGGCTCACAAGGATCGTCCCATTGGGAAGACACCGCTTCAATTGCACGACCAGCAGCAACGGCTTCTACACAACCACGACGACCACAACCGCACATTGGACCATTTGGATCCGCTAATGTATGCCCGATATGTCCTGCGATTCCCTTTGGACCAGTTTGTAATTGTTGGTTTAATATGACACCGCCACCCACGCCAGTTGAAACAGTAATAAAAACAAAGTTTGATACTTTTTCTGAATCTTGGAGTTGGTATTCCGCATAGGTTGCGGCTTGCGCATCATTTAATAAGCCAATTGGTTTATCCGTGTGTTTAGCAATACTTTCTTTTAGTGGAAATTGATTCAAACCACCTAAATTTTTAGGATTAAGTGCGGTTAAAACACCATCATTTATAATACCGGTTGAAGCCACCGCCACATAATCAAATTGCCCTGCATAATGAGTAAGAAGTTGTTCTAATGCTTGATGCATTCCTTCTACCACATTTTCACGCGGTGTATGAATTTGTTGGCGTTGTTCAACTTCGCCATTTTTTACGATAGCCGCCGCGATTTTTGTACCGCCAATGTCTAGAGCTAAACAACGCATAACTTATCCTTATAGTATGAAGTATTTTCTCACACGTCTTACGACTATCTTGCAGATTTCACAGAATTAGCAAACCAACTCACGATATGCTCAAGGCGAGTTAAGGCAGAACCAACAGTGACGCAATCTGCGCCAATTTCAATGGCTACTTTTGCCAATTCAGGCGTGTTATAGCGACCTTCTGCCATCACAAAACAACCCGCGGCTTTTAAATCTTTCACTAATTGATAATCAGGTTCTTCGGGAACTGGACCACCTGTATAACCGGACATTGTGCTCCCCACAATATCAAAACCGAGTTTTTGACAATACAAGCCTTCTTCTAAATTAGAGCAATCTGCCATAGCCAAGCAGCCCATTTCATGAATTTTTTTCACCGCACTTTCAATATCAACTGGGCGAGGACGGTTAGTGCCATCTACCGCAATAATATCTGCCCCAGCATTGGCAAGATCTTCAATATCTTGCAGAAATGGCGTAATACGAATCGGACTATCAGGTAAGTCGCGTTTTACAATACCGATAATTGGAATGTTTACAAAAGGACGTGTCACTTTAAGGTTATCTACACCTTCAATACGTAAACCTGATGCGCCACCAGCAACGGAAGCTTGGGCCATAGCAGAAACAATTTCAGGTTTATCCATTGGGCCATCATCAACGGGTTGGCAAGAAGCAATGAGACCGTATTGAATTTGAGAAAGCACATCTTGATGAGATAATTTCGACATAATATCACTCCTAAATATATTGAGGCCGATAATGCTTAAATGCTTTATTACAAGCCATCTAGGCGTTAGCATTATTTAGACTCAATCATCCTCAAAAATATAACTGAGCCCACATTTTCGTCAGTGCTCAGCATTATATAAAAACATAACTCCATTTTAAAAGTTTTTTTGAAGTATTTTTTTGTAAATGTGATCTACCTCTCAATTTTAAAATAAAACTTCAAAGAGCAGTTCAAAAAGTATTTTTTTACTTTAGAATAGCGCCCGAGTAGTTTTTTTGATGTCTAAAACATCAAGCATTCACTTTCAATCCAAGCCAATTATGGCTTATATCAACAGAAGTTCACACAGGAGCGAACATTATGAAATTTACTAAACTTTTCCTTGCAACTGCTATCACATTAGGTGTTTCTTCAGCCGTTTTTGCCGCAGATTATAACTTAAAATTTGGTATGAATGCGGGTACTTCATCTAATGAGTACAAAGCAGCAGAAATGTTTGCGAAAGAAGTAAAAGAAAAATCACATGGTAAAATCGAAGTTTCACTTTATCCAAGTTCACAACTTGGTGATGACCGTGCAATGTTAAAACAATTAAAAGACGGTTCTCTTGACTTCACTTTTGCTGAATCAGCTCGTTTCCAATTATTCTATCCTGAAGCTGCAGTGTTCGCATTACCCTATGTAATCACCGACTACAACGTTGCGCAAAAAGCCTTATTTGACACCGCATTTGGTAAAGATTTAATTAAGAAAATGGATAAAGATCTTGGTGTTACTCTACTTTCTCAAGCCTATAATGGTACTCGCCAAACAACTTCAAATAGAGCAATCAACAGCATTGCAGATATGAAAGGTTTAAAACTTCGTGTACCAAATGCTGCAACTAACTTAGCGTACGCAAAATATGTAGGCGCATCTCCAACACCTATGGCGTTCTCTGAAGTATATCTTGCACTTCAAACTAACTCTGTAGATGGTCAAGAAAACCCATTAGCGACAGTACAAGCACAAAAATTCTATGAAGTGCAAAAATTCTTAGCGATGACTAACCACATTTTGAATGACCAACTTTATTTAGTGAGTAACGAAACTTATAAAGGATTACCTGAAGATCTTCAAAAAGTAGTCAAAGATGCCGCTGAAAATGCAGCAAAATACCATACTAAATTATTCATAGATGGCGAAAAAGATTTAGTGACATTCTTTGAAAAACAAGGGGTGAAAGTAACTCGTCCTGATTTAACGCCATTCAAAGATGCGATGAAACCATTCTATGCTGAGTTTGTAAAACAAACTGGTGAGAAAGGTGAAAAAGCATTAAAAGAAATCCAAGCTATTAAATAATCTCTATCAGGTGTGCCAGCAATTTGGTTGGCGCACCATTTCGTTCTCCACAATCTCTCGGAGTGAAGTATGAAATTTTTTAACAAACTTGAAGAATGGATTGGTGGCGCACTGTTCCTTGTCATCTTCGGTATTCTTGTAGCCCAAATTCTATTCCGTCAAGCTTTCCACTCGCCGTTAATTTGGAGTGAAGAACTCGCTAAACTATTGTTTGTTTATGTAGGAATGCTCGGTATTAGCGTGGCAATTCGCAAACAAGAACACGTTTACATTGATTTCTTAACCAATTTAATGCCACCTTCAGTTAAAAAAGTCGCAAACTCTTTTGTACAGTTAGTGATTTTCCTTGGTATTATTTTCTTTATTCATTTTGGTATCAAAACTTTCCTAGGTTCTAGTTTCCCGATTGATGCATTAGGTGGAATTTCAGAAAAATGGATTTACGCTTCTTTACCGATCATTTCTATTCTAATGTTAGTGCGGTTCTTCCAAGCACAAGCAAACAATTTTAAAGAAGATAAAAGCTATTTACCAGCGACGTTCTTCATTGTAAGTGCGGTCATTTTATTAGGCATTTTATTTACGTTCCCAGAGTGGTACAAAGTATTACGCATTACAGAATATGTGAAATTTGGGTCTAACTCTGTATACGTTGCCCTAATATTCTGGCTAGTTATTATGTTCCTTGGTGTGCCAGTAGGTTGGTCATTATTCATCACCACATTACTCTATTTCTCAATGACCAGATGGAACGTGGTAAACTCTGCAGCTGAAAAACTAACCATGAGTTTAGATAGTTTCTCATTACTTGCTGTGCCGTTCTATATCCTAACGGGTATTTTAATGAATACTGGCGGTATCACAGAACGTATCTTTAATTTCGCGAAAGCCTTACTCGGTCACTACACTGGTGGTATGGGTCATGTAAATATTGGCGCAAGTTTATTGTTCTCAGGTATGTCCGGTTCTGCACTTGCTGATGCAGGTGGCTTAGGTCAGTTAGAAATCAAGGCTATGCGCGATGCTGGTTATGATGATGATATTTGTGGTGGTATCACTGCGGCATCTTGTATCATCGGTCCATTAGTTCCACCAAGTATCGCCATGATTATTTACGGTGTAATCGCCAACGAATCCATTGCGAAACTCTTCGTTGCAGGTTTTGTACCAGGCGTACTCGTTACGATTGCCTTGATGATCATGAACTACTACGTATCCAAAAAACGTGGTTATCCAAGAACACTAAAAGCAACTCGTGAAGAACTTTGCACATCATTCAAAAAAGCATTCTGGGCAATTTTAACCCCATTACTCATCATCGGTGGTATCTTCTCTGGCTTATTTAGCCCAACAGAGTCTGCCGTTGTTGCTGCGACTTATTCCGTAATCATCGGTAAATTCGTTTATAAAGAATTAACCATGAAAATGCTCTTTAATAGCTGCGTTGAAGCAATGGCAATTACTGGTGTGGTTGCATTAATGATTATGACTGTAACTTTCTTCGGAGATATGATCGCGCGTGAACAAGTTGCAATGCGTATTGCAGATGTATTCGTTGCTGTAGCTGATTCTCCACTTATGGTATTAGTCATGATCAATGCGCTCTTACTCTTCTTGAGTATGTTCATTGATGCATTAGCATTGCAATTCTTAGTGTTACCAATGTTAATTCCAATCGCAATGCAATTTAATATCGACTTAGTATTCTTCGGTGTAATGACTACGTTGAATATGATGATCGGTATCTTAACACCGCCAATGGGTATGGCTCTCTTTGTGGTGGCACGTGTGGGTAATATGTCAGTATCCACTGTAACGAAAGGCGTATTGCCGTTCTTAATACCGATATTCTTAACATTAGTATTAATTACGATTTTCCCACAAATCATTACTTTTGTACCAAATCTATTGATGTCTTAACACTAAAGTGCGGTTAAAAAAAGCAAGGCTTTTATAACCGCACTTTTTTTATAAAATAAATCCTATTCAATGCGGTTTTATGAATAGCAAACCATAAACATAACTTAATAAATGAGGTTTATTATGAAATTGACAAAAACAGCATTATGCGCCGCGCTTTTTGCAACTGTTGCATTTTCAGCTAGCGCACAAGCCTATCCAGATTTACCAGTAGGCATCAAAAGCGGAACGGGTGCACTCATCGGCGATACCGTATATGTAGGCTTAGGTTCTGGTGGCAATAAATTCTATTCTTTAGACTTAAAAGATCCTACTGCACAATGGAAAGAAATTGCAGCATTCCCTGGTGGTGAACGTAATCAACCTGTTGCAGCAGCCGTAGATGGAAAACTTTATGTATTCGGTGGGTTGCAAAAAAATGAAAAAGGTGAACTCCAACTTATTAATGACGCTTACAGCTACAATCCAGCTGATAATACGTGGGTGAAACTTCCTACTCGCTCTCCGCGTGGTTTAGTCGGTTCAAGCAGCGCATCTCACGGTGATAAAGTTTATATTTTAGGTGGTTCTAACCTCTCTATATTTAATGGTTTCTTCCAAGACACCGTGGCAGCAGGTGAAGATAAAGCGAAAAAAGATGAAATCGCAGCAGCTTATTTCGATCAACGTCCAGAAGATTATTTCTTCACAACAGAATTATTGAGCTATGAACCATCAACCAATAAATGGCGCAATGAAGGTCGTATTCCATTCTCTGGTCGTGCTGGTGCGGCATTCACTATCCAAGGTAATGACTTAGTGGTTGTCAATGGTGAAGTTAAACCAGGGCTTCGTACCGCAGAAACGCATCAAGGTAAATTCACTACTAAAGGTGTGCAATGGAAAAACTTACCTGACTTACCTGCGCCAAAAGGTAAATCACAAGATGGTTTAGCCGGTGCACTCGCAGGCTATAGCCATGGCCATTATTTAGTCACGGGTGGAGCTAACTTCCCTGGTTCAATTAAACAATTCAAAGAAGGCAAACTTCATGCGCATAAAGGTTTAACCAAAACATGGCATAACGAAGTTTATACTTTAAATAATGGTAAATGGAGTATCGTTGGTGAATTACCAATGAATATTGGCTATGGTTTCTCTGTGTCTTACAACAATAAAGTATTACTCATCGGTGGTGAAACTGACGGTGGTAAAGCGTTAACCAGCGTTAAAGCCATTAGCTACGATGGTAAAAAATTGACCGTTGAATAATTTGGCATAGAATAATGTATAAGGCTTGAGACAAAGAATGGGCTCAAGCCTTAATGGTGCCTGTGGCGGCCTTACCTGCTGCGGCATTATTAATGGGTATTGGCTATTGGATCGACCCAGATGGTTAGGGAGCAAACAGTCAATTAGCGGCATTATTAATTAAATCTGGTGCAGCAATTATTGACAACATGGGCTTACTCTTCGCTGTAGGTGTTGCTTTTGGCCTAGCAAAAGACAAACACGGCTCCGCCGCACTTTCAGGTCTTGTGGGTTTCTACGTAGTAACCACCCTGCTTTCCCCTGCTGGTGTAGCACAATTACAACACATTGATATTAATGAAGTACCTGCAGCATTCAAAAAAATCAATAACCAATTTATCGGGATTTTAATTGGTGTGATTTCAGCTGAACTTTACAACCGTTTCTATCAAGTTGAATTACCAAAAGCACTTTCGTTCTTTAGCGGAAAACGCCTCGTCCCAATTTTGGTTTCTTTCGTGATGATCGCCGTATCATTTGCCTTACTCTATATTTGGCCGCATATTTTTAACGCGCTCGTTTCATTTGGTGAATCCATCAAAGATTTAGATGCAGTCGGTGCGGGGATCTACGGTTTCTTCAATCGCTTATTAATTCCTGTTGGCTTACACCATGCCTTAAACTCTGTATTCTGGTTTGACGTAGCGGGTATCAACGATATTCCAAACTTCTTAGACGGTGCTAAATCCATTGCCGAAGGCACTGCAACTGTGGGGGTAACTGGTATGTATCAAGCTGGTTTCTTCCCTGTCATGATGTTTGGTTTATCAGGTGCTGCTCTTGCGATTTACCACTGTGCAAAACCAAATCAAAAAGTACAAGTGGCCTCAATTATGCTTGCGGGTGCACTGGCTTCTTTCTTTACAGGGATCACTGAACCGCTTGAATTCTCATTCATGTTTGTTGCGCCTATACTTTATGTATTGCATGCATTATTAAAACGGGTATCTCTGTATTCATTGCAGCCACCATGCACTGGATTGCAGGCTTCGGCTTTAGTGCTGGTTTAGTGGATATGGTACTTTCTAGCCGCAACCCACTTGCCATTAGTTGGTATATGTTACTTGTACAAGGTATTGTATTTTTTGCTATCTATTATTTTGTGTTCCGTTTTGCAATTAATGCCTTTAATCTCAAAACGCTAGGACGTGAAGATAAAGCAGAAACAGCTGCAGTCCCAACACAAAGCAACCAATCTCGCGAAGAAAGAGCGGTGAAATTTATCGCTGCTTTAGGTGGTTCAAAAAACTTCAAAACCGTAGATGCTTGTATCACTCGTTTACGCTTAACTTTAGTTGATCATCACAATATTAATGAAGATCAACTTAAAGCGCTTGGTTCAAAAGGTAATGTAAAATTAGGTAATGATGGATTACAAGTCATTTTAGGGCCTGAAACTGAACTTGTAGCAGAAGCAATTAAAGCAAAATTAAAATAAATTTTGACCGCACTTTACATGCCGTCTATCACTAGGCGGCATTTTTATTAATGAGATTTAGCGATGTTATTTATTCCACCACCACTACTCTGTTTATTAATTGGCACAGCAATGTATTTTTTGCCAAAAGTAGCTAGTTATTCTATCCATTTTGCAGTTATTGCCTTTGTCATTACGCTTTCATTTTTAATTGCTGGGGGCAGTGTGCTTCAATTTTTTATACGCAAAACGACCATCAATCCTCATGACTTTAAACACACAACACAATTAGTTTCTACAGGCATATTTCGATTTAGCCGTAATCCAATGTATTTAAGTTTGCTGTTAATGTTAATTGCGTGGGCTCTTTGGTTGGGTAATAGTTTGGCTTGGTTAGGCGTGATTGTCTTTATACTAGTTATGAACCACTGTCAAATAGCCCGAGAAGAAGCCTATTTGGAAAGTAAATTTGGCAATGAATATCGTCGTTACAAACAAAAAGTAAGATGCTGGCTATAAAAAAACACCTTCACGAGGAAGGTGTTTTTATCAATTTTAAATCTATTTCTTCGGTGCTTGCATAAAGCGGAAGAAATCACTATCTGGTTTCAAAATCATCATATTGTCAGAATTTGCAAAACTTGCTTCATAGGCTTTTAAGCTACGTACAAAAGTAAAGAATTGTGGCTCTTGTGCAAAAGCATCTGAATATAATTTTGCCGCCGCTGCATCGCCTGAACCACGTAATTCTTGTGCAGTTTTATTTGCATTAGCAAGAATCAACGTCACTTTACGATCTACATCTGCTTGGATAAATGCAGCTTTTTCTTTACCTTGAGAACGGTGTTCACGCGCGACTGCATCACGTTCTGCACGCATACGTTGATAAATTGAAGAAGATACTTCGTCCGGTAAATTAATTTGTTTTACACGCACATCAATCACTTCAATACCTAATTCTGCCGTACTATCTTGCCCTGAATTTAAAGCTTTTTTTGCACCTTCCATTAATTCACCACGCGTACCAGAAACGATATCTTTAATGGTTCTTGTACCAATTTCAGAACGCAAACGGTCATTTACTTTACGGCTTAACAAGCTTGAAGCTTGAGTATAATCGCCACCACCAGTAGATGTGTAGAATCGACCAAAATCACTAATCTTCCATTTCACATAAGAATCTACTAGCAAGTCTTTTTTCTCAACAGTAACAAAACGTGTTGCTGATCCATCTAAGGTGCGAATACGTGCATCTAAAACTTTAATGCTATCAATCAAAGGCACTTTAAAATGCAAGCCTGGTTCATATACAACCACTTTGTTATCTGCATCACGTTGTACTTTGTTGAATCGCAACATAATACCGCGAGTACCTTCCGTCACGACCACGACACTGGAATACACCACTGCCGCAATGACAAAAATAGCTGGTAATAAAAATTTACGCATTAGTTAAATCTCCCTTGGCGAATCGGCTCAACAGTGCTTGGTAGTTGGCTTGAAGAATGATTAATACGCTCTGGCTGTGATAAAACAGGCGCAGATTCTACCGCTCTTTCAGTTACGGCTGGCGCTTTAGCTGATAGTTTTTTACCCATAATTTGTTCTAACGGTAACACAGTTAAATTGTTACCATTATTGCCATCAAGCATCACTTTTGGCGTATTTGCCATGACTTTTTCCATGGTTTGAATATATAAACGCTCACGCAGTAAATCTGGTGCAGCTTTAAATTCAGGCAACAAACGCTGCAAACGTTCCACTTCACCTCGTGCATCTAACACGATACGATCTTTATAAGCTGTCGCTTCTTCAATAATACGTTGTGCATCACCACGCGCAATCGGCTCTTTCTCTCGGGCATAGGCTTCCGCTTCACGAATGAAACGTTGTTCATCTTCCTGCGCTTTAATCGCATCATCAAAGGCATCTTTTACTTCTTCAGGTGGGCGTGCAGATTGGAAGTTAACATCAATAACCTCAAGTCCCATATCATAGGATTTGATAATGTCATTTAATGCTTTCCACGTATCTTCACGAACAACCGCACGGCCTGTTGTTAAAATATCATTCATTGACATATGTCCGATCACATAACGCAATGCACTGTCAGTCGCTTGACCTAAACTGTCATCCGCATTCGTCACGCTAAAACGATATTTAGCAGGATCTTGCACACGATATTGCACAGTCATTTCCACACGAACCATATTTTCATCTTTAGTCAGCATGGAACCCTGTGTGCGAAGTTCTTTAACTTGCTCTACATTCACTGGCAATACTTTATCTACAAATGTTGGCTTCCAGTTCAAACCTGGTTGAACAATAGAATGTAATTCACCAAAACGAAGCACTACACCACGCTCAGCCTCTTTAATGGTGTAGAAACCACTTACGCCCCAAATAATCGCACCAATGGCAACAGCAAGCGGCACCACTTTTCCAAAATTAAATGGCGTACTGTTTTGAGAACTACCATTGTTTTGACCGCTCTTTTTATTTCCACCACCTAATTTTTTTAGAAGATTATTAAAAATCTCCTCAATATCTGGCGGAGATTGTTCTTGATTTCCACGATTTTGATTGTTATTCCATCCATTATTATTGGATGAATTTCCCGGCTGTTGGTCGTTGCTTTGCCCTGGTTTACTCCAAGGATCGCGATCTGAACCGTTCTGTGACATTTCATTCTCCATTTGTCAAAAAATTGTTAAGAGTTTAGCTAAATAAATGGGGCGCGTCTATGAAAATGCAAGAGGGGATAACCATTAATTTCGCCTCACTTTCAAGTTATCCCCCTTAGGCGCGGAGATTTTTTCCGTTAGCGTTAGATAGCTTTTGCTGTTTACTATCATAGCAGTTACAGCTTTAACAGGTTTTTAAATTAAGATTGCCTTTAATAGCAATACGCACATTTTCAGAAAAAGAGATGTTAATTCTCATCGCAGCTTAGGTGGCTTGCTCTCTTGTGATATTTCCGTAGAAAAAGTCGGGTTTGCTTACGCGAAGTTGAATGTGAAATTATAAGATTTGCTTAAAGATAAACAGCTCTGAAAATACAAAAGTGCGGTCAGTTTCGAGAAGTTTTAAAACTCTTTGAAAATTGACCGCACTTTCAACTGCGTTAATTAAATCGATGATTAGCGATTTTACATGACTAAATTGCCCGATTTTTAAATCACTTTCTTAATTAGTACAAGCATATACACTTTCGCCATTTATATTTTTTAGAGAAACACTGTTACTCCTTGCTAATCAGGATAGCGCTCATTAAAATCGTAAAGACTATCGAGAAAATCATCAAAATTATTTGCCACAGGTAAAATAAGCCATTTTCCTATTTCATCGTTATATTCATAATGAATAACTAAAGAGATCTTTGGTTCTGATGTTGTGGGGGAATCTCTATCATCAAAGCATAACCAATTTCCTTCAGATGTATGAGCAAATGAATACACATTTTCATATCCATTTTCATCTGAATAAATAAATTGATTATAAATATTCTCATATTGGGAATTAAACCCATCAAATCCAAATGATGCTAAAGATTCTCGTTCATGATAGGGATCATAGAAATCAAAAGTGTCTTGTTCAAACTTAGGATTATTATACCTAGTCATTAATTCTCTATAAGTATTTGGCAGAGTAATGTTGAATATAGATTGAAATTTCAATATGTTATTTATATCGCCTTTTCCATCAAAAGACCAAATATCAATATTTCTAAACTTTTCTTTAACGTCCTTCACTTAATGCTCCAACGATGGCGCACGTTTCCCAACGCGAGCCTAAACATCAATTTCATTTGATTCAGATTTTCACTATTTTTATGAATAATTTCAGTTTGTTTATTTTTTAACTCGATACAAGCACGCGTCAGGAGACGCGCGCTATCTTGGGGAGTAAATAATTATTTAAGTAAATTATCTTGCTACTTTAAATTCCTACCATAGAAAAAAAGAATAAAGTAAAGACTTGATACAAACAATGTCATTTTGATTAAAAATGAAAGTTTTTTATACCAAAAAAATCAATTCTAGCTCAAAAATAGATATTGAATTATCAATATTGTAAATCAATCTACCAACTATCAACGATAATAATGAAAAAGAAACCCCAATAAAAATAGAAAGTAGAATATCCAACATGATTCTTTCATTATTCACTTCCTTTTTGAGACTCATTATAAATATATTGTGCGCTTCTATTTAAACTTTCCCCTCCTAAACTTCCTGAAATACTAGGAACAATACTTATTCTATATGTATAAACATAAGGGAGTTTATCATTCAAAGGCTGAGGATTATATTTAACCCAAGTTAAATCTGGGTATTTTTTATTTAATGGAATATCAATAGCTTTACCTATTCCATAACCTACAACACTACCAATACCACTAGAGATTGCGCCATCGAATACAGGTTGATCAGTGACATAAGAATTAATTACCCTTGCTACTGTATTTCCCCCTACAGTAAGAATAGCTCCTTTTCCTTTTAATAAGTAAGCCGTAGTTAAATTTATTCCTAACATTTTATATCAACAGTGCAAATTGCTTATAGTTAAAATCTTTAGTTATTCTGGACTCTGTTATATTCCACAATACTTGTTTAGGATTTATTTATCCATCTACTGTCTCTTTGCAATAATGATTATCATATGAATACCTTAATAAGGTATTTTTATTCAAATACAATACTTTTATTGAATTACCATCTTTACAAAAAGTTAAATTATCCATTTTTAGATAACCATGCTTAATAATAAAACTCTCATATTTATCTTTTTCTCCAGATAAAGTTATATTAATTTCATAAAACCTAAAATTATCTACATTCAATATATCCCTAGATAAATTTTCTTTATATAAAAAATTTAGTAATCTTTCTCCAGCTTGTGACCTATATGTAACTAACTTCCCCTTATCACTACATGAATAAATAGATGTTATTGTAAAAAATAAAATAAGAAATATCACGACAGCTATACTTTTTACTCTCCCCATCTTTTCATGCCCTCTCCGCCTAAAGAATATCCCCACCTAATCCAAAACCTATCGTTTGGTGAGGTTTTAAATATAATAATCCCTCTAGTTCACACGATAAAAGCTGAATTCTTGTAGTATTTTAAGTTGCAATTGTTCTCCACTCCATTCATAAAAGTGCGGTAATTTTTCTTGATGATTGACAAAAGCAGCTAAATAAACGGGGAGTTCATCAGTAAACCACAACTGCCCCTGCGGACAATAATCTGAAAAAATTTTTTGTTGTTCAGGAAAATGACGAACACTGGATAATTTTACGATCCCAAATCCTTGAGATTTCAATACAGCTTCGCGCAAACACCAACAAAGATAAAAAGCCTTCAAAGAATCCTGCTGATGATGAAACCAATCAATTTCTTCTTTTGGTGCAATATGTTCCATCAACGCCGTAAAATTTCTTATTTTAGGAAATTCAATATCAATTCCCACCGCACTTTTTTCTTCATTTCTAATATCTAATATTACTGCCACCCAATCACCTGAATGGCTGATATTAAAATCTATTCGCTCATCAAGAAAATAGGGTCTGCCACTTTCAGTACGATGAATTTGAGATAAAAGTGCGGTGGATTTTCCAGATATTTTTAGAAGTTGGAAAAGTAATAAATGAGCAAGCCGACGACACTGATGACGCTGAAATACACGCGAGCTATTCATTTCAATTTGATATAGATTTTCTGGAATCAGTTCATCGGGTAAGGATTCCAAAGAAAAAGGTTGATTTATATTGCCGTAGGCGATGTAGGTTGTCATAAAAATAAAAGCACCATTCAAAGGTGCTTTTATATTAAAAGGATTTAGTTTGTGTGTAAATTAGCGAATCACTAATTCCGCCACAGAAACACCAACCAAGCAAGCAACAACAACCCCAATTAAACCTGGCACCATGAAACTGTGGTTAAAATAATATTTACCAATTTTCGTTGTACCCGTTACGTCAAAGTTTACTGTTGCAATGTCTGATGGATAATTTGGAATAAAGAAATAAGCATAAGTTGCTGGCATTAAACCAACCAAGATTGGTGCAGGAATGCCTAAACCAATACCAACAGGTAATAACATGACTGCAGTCGCAGCTTGGCTGTTAATTACGACAGAAACTGCAAATAATGCCAAGGCAAATGTCCAAGGATAAGTTTGAACCATATCAGTAATCGCAGCTTTAAATTCTGGCATTGCATATTGGAAGTAAGTATCGCTCATCCAAGCAATACCATAAATCGCAATCGCTGCCACCATACCGGACTTAAATACCACGCCATTTGGCACGATTTGAGGATTTGTTTTCGTTGCGAGTAAAATCACACCACCGAAACAAAGCATCATCATTTGGATGATTAGCGACATGGAAATCGCTTTTCCGCTACCGATAGTACGAATTTCAGGAATCATCGCAATTGCAACAATCACCACCAATGCTAATAAGAACAAATAAACTGATTTTTTAGCACCTTGTGGAAGGGCTTCATTCAATGTTGTGCTTGTGGTATTTAAAATACGTTCACGCCATACTGGATCTTGTAAGCGACGTTGATATTCAGGATCTTGTTCTAACTCTTTACCACGACGCATACTATATAAAGAAAGCGCTATCGTACCCGCTAAAGTTGCAGGAACTGTTACACAAATAATATCTAACAAACTAATATGCTCAAAACCAGGCATTGCAGTAATTTTACCTAGATAGAAAACAACAGCTGCAGAGAGTGGACTAGATGTGATGGCTAATTGAGACGCTACGGAAGACGCAGCCATTGGGCGCTCTGGACGGATTTTGTTTTTCAATGCAACATCACCGATGATTGGCATAATTGTGTAAACAGAGTGACCTGTACCAAGCATAAACGTTAATAAATACACGACCAATGGGCCTAGTAAAGTTACACGTTTTGGATTTTTACGGAGAATGCGTTCGGCAATTTGTAACATAAATTTCAAACCGCCTGCAGCTTCAAGCACGGATGCACAAGTCACTACTGCAAGAATGATGAGCATTACATCAATCGGTGCTTTCCCCACCGGCATACGGAATACGAAAACTTCGATGGCAAGACCGATACCAGAAACAACACCTAATCCAATACCACCGTAACGGCTTCCCATATAAAGCATTAATAATAAGAATAAGAATTCTAAATAAAGCATAAGTACCTCAAAAATAAAAAAACTGTAAAAATAATACCCTTTTTGAGGAATAAAACTAGATATTTTTTAAATTTTAGAGCAAGAATTGAATTAAAAGGTAATTCAGATCAATTTTACAATGCAGGAATAAGAGAAAAGTGCGGTGATGTTAGAAAGAAATTTTTGAAAAAATTAGGCGACTTAAAAAGTCGCCCAACTTGAAATTATTGATTGTTTTGCACGTAGTCAATCGCAGATTGAACAGTTGTGATTTTTTCAGCTTCTTCATCTGGAATTTCGATATCGAATTCTTCTTCTAAAGCCATTACTAATTCAACTGTGTCTAAAGAGTCCGCACCTAAATCTTCAACGAAAGAAGCTTCAGATTTAACATCTTCTTCTTTAACACCTAATTGTTCAACGATGATTTTTTTCACGCGTTCTTCAATACTCATTTGTTTTTCCTATTTTGTTGGTTTTAACTCATAAAAGAGAGGTTAGTGTATGTATTTTTTATCAACTTGCAACTATTTTATAGGCTGGTCGCACCACAAAATGGGCAATCTGAATACACACATTAAAAATAGTTACGTACCTTTGCATACGCTCAAGGCGTAACCAAGCTACACTGCGAATGGGATTCTAACATTATCTAAAATATTTGGCTATGATTTTGTGTTTAGAACGCCACTCAAGTCCAAATAAAGAAAAATGCTGATTTTCAGCATTAGCTCATATATAAACCACCATTTACATGCAACGTTGTGCCTGTAATGTAAGCCGCATCATCAGAAGCTAAGAAAGTAACGGCTTTAGCAATATCTTTAGCTTCGCCTAAACGACCTGCTGGAACATTAGATAAAATACCCGCTTTTTGTTCATCAGTAAGGACTTCTGTCATATCCGTTGCAATAAAACCAGGTGCAACCACATTTACAGTAATGCCACGTGCAGCCACTTCTTTCGCTAAAGATTTAGAGAAACCAATCACACCCGCTTTTGCCGCACAATAGTTAGTTTGTCCTAGATTACCCATTGAACCAACCACTGAACCAATATTGATAATACGACCAAAACGTTTTTTCATCATTGAACGTAACATAGCTTTAGAAAGATGATACACCGAAGTTAAGTTAGTTTGCATAATATCAAACCACTCATCATCTTTCATACGCATCAATAAATTATCGCGAGTAATACCTGCGTTATTCACGAGAATATCAATATCGCCAAAATCATTTTTTATTTGTTCAAGTAAAGTTTCAATAGATTCTTTATCCGTTACGTTTAAAACTAAACCTTTACCTTTATCTCCTAAATATGCAGAAATTGCCTCTGCACCTTTTTCAGATGTTGCGGTACCAATTACAAACACACCTTTTGAACTAAGTTCTTCTGCAATCGCACGACCGATACCACGAGTAGCCCCTGTCACTAAAGCAATTTTACCTTGCATTTTTTCTTCCTTTTACGCTAAAAATTCTTCTACAGCATTGAATGATACAACATCATTTACTGATATAGCTTGTAAATCACCCACAATGCGTTTAGTTAAACCATTTAATACTTTACCTGGCCCCACTTCAACAAGCGCTAGAACACCATCTTGCGCCATTTTTTCAACTGTTTCAGTCCAACGAACTGGGCTATATAACTGACGAACAAGTGCGGTACGAATTTTTGCACCTTTAGTTTCAGCTTTCACATCAACGTTATTTAATACCGATGTTGTTGGTGAATTAATTTGAATATTCTCAAGTGTTACCGCTAATTGCTCGGCTGCTGGTTTCATCAAGGCACAGTGAGAAGGTACGCTCACGGCTAATGACAATGCGCGCTTAGCGCCTGCTTCTTTACATAATGCCGCCGCACGCTCAACTGCAGCTTTCGTGCCAGAGATAACTACTTGGCCTGGTGAGTTAAAATTCACCGCTGATACAACTTCACCTTCTTCTGCTTGTTTACAAGCATTAATAATCGCTTCATTATCCAAACCAATAATTGCATACATTGTGCCAGTGCCTTCAGGCACAGCTTGTTGCATTAATTTTCCGCGCAATTCCACTAATTTAATCGCATCTTGGAAATCCAACACGCCAGCACAAACTAACGCAGAATACTCACCTAAGCTATGGCCTGCCATTACTTCTGGTTTTAATTGAGGAAATTTTTCTTGCCATACGCGATAAATAGCTACTGAAGCGGCCAAAAGTGCGGGCTGAGTTTGCCATGTTTTATTAAGTTCTTCAGCAGGACCTTGTTGAACAAGATACCATAAATCATAACCAAGCGCATCAGATGCTTGTTTAAATGTTTCAGTAACGATTGGATATTCAGTGGCAAGATCAGCAAGCATACCGACAGTTTGGGAGCCTTGACCTGGGAAGACCATTGCGAATTTTTTCATTATGTTTTGTCCTATTGTTTTTTAATTGAGAATTCTTCTTCGATAATTAAAATCGGGTTTCGCCGATGGCGACTTACTTTTTCTTTGCCTCGCCAAAGAAAAAGTAAGCAAAAAGAAAAGCGCCCCTCCTTTTCCTTATTCCTTTTGTTCCATTGAATTTGCTTAACGGAAATTTTCTGAACTCGCTACGCTCAAACAGACGAAAATTTCCTACAAATTCAATTCTACAAAGGTGGAAAAGAAGGGAACCCAATTTGTTCTTTCTCCGATTTAAAGTGAGGTCAAAACTCAAAATATTTTTTGTTCTTAAAATGAATTCAAAATTAACCGCACTTTTTAAATTACTTACCTATTCTAACAAATTAATTAGAAGCGTACTAACGCTGAACCCCAAGTCCAACCACCGCCAAAGGCTTCTAATAATAGTAACTGCCCACGTTGAATACGGCCATCTCGAACGGCCTCATCTAAAGCAACAGGCACAGTAGCGGCACTGTTGTTAGCATATTTATCTAACGTGACCACCACTTGCGACATATCCATTTCTAATTTTTTAGCTGTCGCTGTAATAATACGTAAATTTGCTTGGTGTGGCACAAGCCAGTCTAAATCTTTTTTATCCAAATTATTTGCTAAAAGTGTCTCTTCCACCACATTTGAAAGTTCACGAACTGCCAATTTGAATGTTTCGTTACCTTGCATTTCAATATAGCCAGATTTTTCTACACCACGTTCTGGCTGAGCTAAAACAAGCGCATTATTTTTATCTGCTGAAGCATGTAAATGGGTGGAGATAATTCCTTCTTGTTCACTCGCTTCAAGAATGACCGCTCCCGCACCATCACCAAATAGCACAACGGTGCTGCGATCAGTTTCATCTAATTTACGAGAATTGAGATCTGAGCCTATCACTAAGGCTTTTTTCACCTTGCTGGCACGAATAAATTGATCTGCCACGCTCAATGCATAGACAAAGCCTGTACAAGCGGCTGCCAAATCAAAAGAAATCGCATCATCGATATTTAATAAACCTTGCACTTGGCAAGCCGCACTTGGATAAGCGTGTGAGTGACTTGTAGTTGCAACAATAATCAGTTCAATATCTTGAGGATTAATTTGAGCAGCTTCTATTGCATTTTTTGCTGCTTCAAATCCCATTGTTGCAACAGTTTCATCTGCCGCTGCGATACGACGCTCACGAATACCGGAACGAGTGACAATCCATTCATCTGATGTATCAACGATTCTTTCCAATTCTGCATTTGTGCGGATGTAGCTTGGTAAATAACTACCAGTAGATAAAATTCTGCTATTCATAATAAATAAAAATTAAGTCATTAATAACGAGCAAGCCCAGCCAATATTTTTTCTGGAAGTTGCTGGCGAGCTTGAAAAGCGGCATCAGCAATAGCATGAGCAAAAGCATTCACATTTGCGCTACCGTGGCTTTTTACCACCACAGCTTTTAAGCCAATAAGTGATGCGCCATTATATTCATCAGGATTAATTCGTTTCAAGCGTTTATAGCTTTGTTTAAATACAAAGCGAAAAAGCCAAGCAAGAATAGGCTTTATAAAACGTGAATTCGCTTTATCTTTAAACAGAGATAACAAATTTCTCACCGCCCCTTCTAAGGTTTTCAACGCTATATTGCCTGCAAATCCATCACTCACAATCACGTCGGCTTTTCCATTCAGTAAAACGTCACCTTCGATAAATCCGACATAATTAAGTGCGGTTGATTTTTGCAGTAAATTAGCGACATCACGAATAGATTGATGGCCTTTAATTTCTTCAATACCAATATTCAATAATCCAATTCTCGGATACACCAAATTAAGTCGAGCTTCAGCAAAAATCGCGCCCATTATAGCAAATTGATAAAGATTTTCCGCACTACACTCAATATTTGCACCAAGATCTAACATCACTGATTTTTCACCATCAATGGTAGGAATCAAAGAAATCAATGCAGGGCGTGCAATGCCTTGTAAAGGCTGTAATAAAATCTTCGATAATCCCATTAATGCAGCTGTATTGCCCGCACTTACACAACCTTGCGCTTCGCCACGTTGTACAGATTCCAATGCTAAACGCATTGATGTACCTTTACTATGACGCAATGCATAAGATATGCCTTGATTATTTTCGATAACACTTGAGCAATGTTGAACTTGTATTCGTTCTAAAATTGATTGAGAACAGTTATTGAGAAGAGGAGAAATTTGTTGACTATCACCAAAGAGGATTAAAGAAAGCTCAGGATCATTTTCCAATGCTAAAATAGAGGCAGGGACAGTAACACGGGGACCAATGTCCCCGCCCATCACATCTAACGCCAAGGTTAGACGAGTCAAGTGAATACCTATAAGTAAAAATTACTTATTGATCACTTTACGACCACGGTAGTAACCGTCTGCAGTTACATGGTGGCGTAAGTGAGTTTCACCGCTTGCTTTATCCACTGATACTGCAGCAGTAGTTAACGCATCGTGTGAACGACGCATGTCACGACGTGAACGAGATTTTTTATTTTGTTGAACAGCCATTGGCCATACTCCTAAATTTAATTTACTTTTGCTTTAAATTAGCTAATACAGCGAACGGGTTCGGTTTTTTTGCCAATTCGTCAGGCAATTCGCCAAAAACCTGTTCCTGCGCGGACACTTCACAGTGTTCAGATGAATGCATTGGTACAGGTGGCAAAGCTAAAATTAGCTCATCTTCCACCGTGCCAATTAAATCTATTTCGCCAAACTCATTGAACTCGATTGGCTCATAAATTTCCGGCAATACATCAGCTTGATCCCAATTAGCCACTGGACTATAAGTAAACTCACATTCCAATGTTTGTTTGTAAGGTTCGTTACAACGCTGACATTCTAATTCAACATCAACTTGCACTTTGCCTTTCATCACCACTAATTTTTGTGGATCAATATAAAACAATAATGTTACCTGTGCATCGCCGAGCACGTTTACCACTGATTCCGCCAAACGCTCAAGCCGATTAGCAGCATAATAGCCAACATAATCAAGCCGTCTTTGAGCATCTTTTACTGGATCAACGGTTAGGGGTAGTTTTACCTTTTGCATAGGGCGTGAATATTACCTGTTGTTGCGAAGATAGTCAAAGGGAAATCACATTTTTTATTGGATAACTCAATAAAGGAAATTATCCAGTAACTAAAAAGGTTGGAACTATAACAAAAATTGCTATAATCACGCCTCTTTTTTTAACAAGGAAAGATAATGATGACTTCAAATTCTTATTGGCAACGCTTAAAAGTGGCATTTCAATATGTCATGCCGCAAATTTATTTAACTCAAATTGCAGGCTGGTTTGCTAAACAAAAATGGGGTGTACTAACCCATGTTGTAATTAAAGCTTTTGCGAAAAAATACAACATTGATATGAGCATAGCGCAAAAAGAACAATTTTCTGATTACACAAGTTTTAATGAATTTTTTATTCGTCCGTTAAAAGAAAACGCGCGTCCAATTAATCAAAATCCTACCGCACTTTGTTTACCTGCTGATGGTCGCATTAGCGAGTGCGGTCATATTGACGATAATCTTTTATTGCAAGCAAAAGGGCATTTTTTCAGCCTAGAAGACTTACTGGCAGAAGATAAAGAATTAGTGGAAACCTTCAAAAATGGTGAATTTGCTACCACTTATCTTTCTCCTCGTGATTATCACCGAGTACATATGCCGTGCGATGGTACGCTACGCAAAATGATTTATGTGCCAGGTGATTTGTTCTCTGTAAACCCATTTTTAGCCCAACATGTACCAAATTTATTTGCGCGTAATGAACGTGTGATTTGTGTATTTGATACTGAATTTGGCACAATGGTACAAATTTTAGTCGGCGCAACAATCACTGCAAGTATTGGCACAACTTGGGCGGGCGTAATTAATCCACCACGCCACAACGAAGTGAAAACTTGGACTTATGAAGGCGAAAGGGCGGTCAAATTATTGAAAGGTCAAGAAATGGGTTGGTTCCAACTTGGCTCGACTGTGGTTAATTTATTCCAAGCAAATCAAGTCCGTTTAGCTGATCATTTAAGCGTCAACGAACCTGTTCACATGGGCGAAATCTTGGCATATAAAAAATAATTTTTAACGAAAGGAAAACATCAAATGAATTTTGAACAAGTAAAATTAGAAAGCATTTCTGAAAAAGGTAGCTACGGTATTGGTTTACAAATTGGACAACAATTAGCCGATAGCCAAATGGAAATCACCGTTGAAGCTGTAACGAAAGGTATTTTTGACGCATTAAATCATAATCAGCCAGCATTAGACATCAATGAGTTAATGCATTCGGTTCAAGCACTTCAACAACAAGCAGCAGAAGCACAACAAACACAATTTAAAGCCATTGAAGAAGAAGGCAAAAAATTCTTAGAAGAAAATGCGAAAAAAGCGGGCGTAAACGTAACCGACAGCGGTTTGCAATACGAAATCATAACTGAAGGCAATGGTGCAAAACCATCCGCAATAGATAAAGTGCGTGTACACTACACAGGTACATTACCAGATGGCACCGTATTCGACAGCTCTGTGGCTCGTGGCACACCAGCTGAATTCCCTGTAAATGGTGTAATCCGTGGTTGGGTTGAAGCATTACAAATGATGCCTGTTGGTTCTAAATGGAAACTCACTATTCCACACGAACTTGCTTACGGTGAACGCGGCGCAGGCGCATCAATTTCGCCATTCTCAACACTCGTATTTGAAGTAGAATTATTAGATATTCTTTAATCTAAAATAAAAAAGGAGGATATTTTTATCCTCCTAAACCAATAATCCGATAAGTCCTCTGTCCTATTCCGCAATCGCCATCGCACAAGCATAAGCTGAACTCCATGCCCATTGGAAATTATAACCACCGAGCCAGCCCGTCACATCCAATACTTCACCAATAAAATACAAGCCGCTGACTTGGTTGCTTTCCATTGTTTTAGAAGAAATTACTTTAGTATCCACCCCGCCCATTGTCACTTCTGCCGTACGATAGCCTTCCGTGCCATTTGGAGTAAATTCCCAGCGATGAATAAAATCCACTAGATTTTTTACCCGCACTTTACTGATGTTAGCGATAACTTCATCTTGCACAATGCCTTGTTCAATCCAAAGCTCGACCAATTTTTTCGGAAGTAATCGAACCAAAATGGTTTTCAACATTTGTTTTGATGAATGTTGTTTTGCTTGATTAATTTCCTCTTCCACATTGTGGTTCGGTAATAAATCGATTTCTACAGACTCAGTTGGCTGCCAATAATTGGAAATTTGCAACACCGCAGGGCCTGAAATACCACGATGAGTAAACAAAAGCTGGTTATGAAAAGATTTTCCGCACTGTGCCGTGATCGTGACTGGCAAACTAATACCTGAAAGTGCGGTTAAAAATTTATCTGTTTCTCGATACGTAAAAGGCACCAAACTGGCGCGTGGAGGAATAACAGGAATACCAAATTGTTCTGCAATTTGATAGCCAAATGGTGTAGCGCCAAGCCCTGGCATAGAAAGCCCACCTGTGGCAACAATCAAATTTTTACATTGCCATTGAGTTGAATTTAACTGTAAAACAAAACGCACTTTTTCATTATTTTGAATCCGTTCAACTTGAGAAACTTCGCTACGCAATAAAATCTTAGCACCATATTTATCGCATTCAGATTTCAGCATTTCAACAATCTGTTCTGCGCCATCATCGCAAAATAATTGCCCTAATTCCTTTTCGTGATAAGCAATCCCCTGCTCCGCTACTAAAGAAATAAAATCCCAGTTGGTATAACGAGCTAGTGCCGATTTGACGAAATGAGGATTTTGCGAAAGATAATGAGCGGGCGTAACCTCTAAATTGGTGAAATTACAAAACCCACCGCCCGACATCAAAATCTTACGTCCGATTTTTTTGCCGTTGTCGAAAACTGTCACCGACTTGCCTAACTTAGCCAACAGTGCGGCACAAAATAATCCTGCTGCCCCTGCACCAATAATAATGTTTTCAGAATATTGGCTCACGGATTTTGCCCTTTTTCACCACGTTGTAAAAAATCCAACATCTTCATTCGTTGAATAACAGAACGACGATCCACTGCCGCATTACCAGAATCTAATAATTGCTGTAAATACGCACTGGCTTGTGGATATTGACGATTTTCTAAGGCAATGGTCGCCAACAAAGAAAGGCTAGATACTTCATTTTTATCTTTTGCCAGAGCTTCATTCAAAAGTTGTTCTACTTTTGGGGTCATTTGCTGACCTGCTTGATAATAAAGTGCGGTGGCTGCCAAGCCTAAAATATTAGGTTTACTGCCTGATATTTTTTCCGCGTTAGAATAAGCAATAAGCGCACTATCAAATTCATTATTCTGCACATAGGCCTCCCCAAGTTGAAGCCAAGTTTCCGCATTATTCGGATCAGTTCGCAGCTTATTTTGGATCTTCTCAATCACATTTTCATTTTTGTGTTCATCATTCATTTCAACATTTTGATTATGTTGCTCAATCATCGATTGCTCGCCTTGTTGAACACGACTAAAACGATCTAGGGAAAAATAATAAGCGGTTGGACTAGCAATTAATAAAAAGAAAATCACAAAAGAAAGTTTGTGATTAGTTTTCCCGAAAAAATAAGTCTTTTGTTCATTTAACTTAGGATCCGAATGAGACTCAGCATTAACAGAAAAATATCTCTGTTCTTTTTCCAACGCACTTCCCTGCTCGACTGAAGATAGCGCAGATTTTTTTCTATTTGAGAAATAAAGCAATGCGGCAGCTAAAATTAAAAGAGCGACTGGCAACAGCCACAATAACGCCGTATTCCATTTGAATGGCGGTTTATAGTTCACAAAATCACCAAATCTAGCCGTCATTTGATCGATAATTTGCTGATTGCTTTTGCCCTCATCTACCATTTTGTACACTTCAAGACGCAAGTCATAAGCGATAGGAGAATTAGATTCCACTAAATTTTGGTTTTGACATTGCGGGCATCGCAAAGATTTTGCCAACTCTACGGCGCGAGTACGATCATCTTGATTTTGAAATTGATAGGTATCCACTATTTTCGCTTGGGAGAACAAGGAAAATGCGAATAAAAGTGTGGTCGCAAAAAAGACTGTTTTTTGAACCTGAATAAAACCACGAGTAAAAATATCTAATATGCTTTTCATTTGTTCTTCAATGCTTCAATTTTTGGCAGAAATACTGTTTGCCAAGTTTCTTTATCCAGTAAACCAGAATGACGATAACGAATCACACCATTTTCATCCACAAGATAAGTTTCTGGCGCGCCATCCACGCCTAATTTTAATCCAAATTCACCCTGGCTATCATCAATGGTGAAGACGAAAGGATTGCCCATTCGCTTAAGCATTTCAATGCCATTTTGAGGATTATCGCGATAATCCACGCCCACAATAGGCAACGTTTTTGCAATCTCAATTAACAAAGGATGTTCTTCCTTGCAATAACCACACCAACTGCCCCACACATTTAATAAAAATGGCTGTTTAGGAAACTCTTTCTGGCTTACAATTTGTGAAGATTCGAGTAAGTTAGCCTGATAAAATTCTGGCACAGGTTTATCAATTAAAGCCGACGCAATTTTTTTCGGATCTTGATTTAACCCAGCAATTAATAATACACACACACCTAAAAGTACAAAGAGCGGTGCAAAAAAGATAAGTTTTTTGTTCATTATTTTTCCTGTTTTCTGCGTAATCCGAAGACGCTACAAAGTGCGCCAAACGCCATTAAAATACCGCCAGCCCAAAGCCAACGAATCAGTGGTTTATAGTGTAAGCGGAAAGTAAATTCTCCTTTGCCGAGAGAATCGCCCATCACAATATATAAATCGCCCCAGAAACCGCCATCAAGCCCCACTTCACTCATTGTCATTGTTCGTACATCGTAATAACGGCGCTCTGGGATAATTTCTGCATAAGGCTTGCCATTTTCAGTTACATCAAAAAAGGCGACTTCTGCCGTAAAATTTGGCCCAATTTCATTAGAAAATTGGCGATAATGAAATTCATATTGCCCCAGCGTTTGACTTTGTTGCGGTGCTAAACGCACACCAATTTCACTGCCAAAATAACCGCTCATTACCGCACCAATAGTCACAATCGCCACGCCACAATGCGCTAAAATCATACCAAATTGAGACAAACGAATTTGTCGCCAATTTTGCCATAAAGTGACGAATAAAAGCCAAATCGCAAGAGTTAATAACACAAAAGCGAAAGCGTAAAAATTCAACGCAGAATTATGGCGTAGCTGTTGCCAAATCATCAAGCCGGCAAGAATCAAAGACGGAATAAGCAACCATACGCAACGTATCAATAATCTGCGATCAAATTGCATCCAACGAATGGTCAGGGAAATCACCATTAGGATTAAAATCGCTGTAATAATTGGGAAGAAAATACTATTAAAATAAGGACTTCCCACCGAAATTGAGCCCCAATTCATCGCTTGGAATAACATCGGGTAAAAGGTGCCTAAAAAGGTGGAAACAGTGGCAATGGTCAGCAAAATATTCAGCAATAAAATGCCGCCAGATTTAGAAACGAACTGAAATTTCACCGCACTTTCTGATGAACTGCCCGCTCGTAAAGCGAATAATCCAAAGGCTAACACCGTCAAAACAAAGAAAATTAATAACAACACATAACCGCGCGTGTTATCCAATGCAAAAGCGTGCACAGAAGTGAGTGCACCAGAACGAACAATAAACGTGCCTAATACGCTAAAGGCAAAAGCAAGCAAAGAAAAAAGCGTTGTCCAATAACTAAATACCCCTTGTTTTTCCGTCGCCATTAAACTGTGTAATAACGCCAAGCCAAGCAACCAAGGCATTAAAGACGCATTTTCTACGGGATCCCAGAACCACCAACCGCCCCAGCCGAGTTCGTAATAAGCCCACCACGCACCAAGCACAATGCCAATGGTTAAAAATAACCAAGAAAACAACACCCAGCCACGCATTGAACGTGCAATTTGTCGTGCTGACTGGTTATAAATCAACGCACTCAAACTCATTGCAAAATTCACTGCAAAGCCCACATAGCCAACATATAACAATGGTGGATGGAAAATTAATCCCACATCTTGCAACATTGGATTAAGATCGCGCCCTTCTGCCGGTGCAGGGAAAATGCGTCCAAATGGATTGGAGTAAAATAAAATAAACACCGCAAAGCCAAAGCAAATCAATCCCAATAAAGATAAGGATTGAGAGGAAAAAGTGCGGTCATTTTTTCGATTAAAAAAAGCAAAAGTAGCAAGCCATAAACTCAATGAAAATAACCAAAACAACATTGAACCTTCATGCCCGCCCCAAGTGGCAGCCACTTTAAAAAATGTAGGTAATTGGGAATTAGAATGTGCCGCTACATATTCAAGAGTGAAGTCATCCATCGCAAAAGAATAAGCAAGCAAGCCAATTGAGAATGTCGTCGCAAGGGTAAAAATATAACTAAGCGGCCAAGCGGCATTAATTAAAGTCGAATTTTTTTTGAATAACCCAAATTGAGGTACTAACGCAAGAAAAAATGCGCTAGCTGTTGCGAGCAAAAGAAGGAAAAAGCCAAGTTCTGGGAGCATAATGTCGTCGTTTTCTTCGTTGAGGTTCAGATTCGTCCATTGACGAGTTATTTACTAATTAAAAAACACACGCCAATTTTAAATCCGAATTAAAGTGCATTTTTCTCACCCGAATTCTACCGAAAATCCTAAATTTTGCACGCAGTTTGTGATTCACCTCAATAGGATAAATATGATTTGTACGGTAGATTTTTCACAAAAAAATAGCGCCCTATTATTGGCGCTATTCTAGTTATCAAAGAATTAATTATTAAATTCAGCACCTAAACAAGGGCGGATTTTATTTAACATTTCTTTTATTACGCGTGATGGTGCGGCGATAATATTGCCGCTGCGTAAGTAGCCGTTACCTGCATCAAAATCACAGACTAAACCACCCGCTTCACGCACGATTAAATCGCCAGCAGCACAATCCCATGCTTTTAAGCCCATTTCAAAATAACCATCAATACGGTTTGACGCCACATAGCATAAATCCAATGCTGCAGAACCAGTACGACGGAAATCCGCGGCATCTTCAATTAAGGCATTCATCATTGCAAATTGAGTTGGCATTAATTTTGGTTGTTTGAATGGGAAACCGGTCGCTAAAATTGAACCTTGAATTTCACGTTTACTATCTACACGCAAACGTACTTCGTTTAATTTTGCGCCTTCACCACGCACAGCGGTAAATAATTCATTACGGATTGGATCATAAACAACCCCGACTTCAGTGCGATTTTTTACACGAATTGCGATAGACACGGCAAAATGAGGAAGGCCCGTCATAAAATTACGGGTACCATCTAGTGGATCAATCACCCATTGTACATCACTATCTTTGCCTTCAAGCGCACCCGTTTCTTCGCTGATGATGGTGTGGTCAGGATAAGATTTACGAATAATTTCAATGATTTCTGCTTCTGCCGCTTTATCAACGTTTGTCACATAATCATTAATACCTTTTTGTGTGCTTTCGATAGCATCACGGCGTTCATAATTTTTAGCAATCACATTGCCCGCTTTTCGTGCCGCACGAATTGCGATATTTAACATTGGATTCATATATCCACCAGATTTTAAAGAACAGAAAAATTCCGTGCCATTATAGCGAGATTTGCCAAAATAACCAGTTAAAAATCATAAAACAATGGTTTTTATAGGTTTTCAGGAAAACTTTGCGATACAGATCGCAAAAATAGTATGAAGTGATTTTTCCATTAATTATTTACCATTAAAGTGCGGTAGAAAATTGGAGTGTTTTATGCAGAAAGGTGTGACATTAGTGGAATTATTGATTGGACTAGCAATTATCAGCATTGCGCTGAGTTTTGCCGTGCCATTATGGCAAACGGATTCACCTAAAACGATTTTAGCCAAAGAGCAACATCGCCTATATTTATTTCTACGCCAAATTCAGGCTCGGGCAGAAAATTCATCGGAAGTGTGGTTTTTACTTATCAATCGTAACCTTGCGACACAGCAATGGTGCTTAACGGCACAAGTAAAAAACGATCAAACTTGTGATTGTTTCAACCCAACAAACTGCCCGAAAGAGGCCTATGGTCATTTTTACTATCCTTATTTTCCTAAAAAAACGATGATTCAAAGCCATTATATTTATCCCAAAGAAATAACGCGGTTTTATGGTGCTCGTAATACCAGTGTTACTCGTTGCTTTATTCTACAAGCAGAAAATGAACATACATTATTTTCATTTTTCAATGTTGGCAGTATTCGTTTGAAAACCAATCAAGCGACTAGTGCATGCAATCAATCATGAAAACATTATTAAAAGGACAAACCCTATTAGCACTGATGATTTCTCTGGCATTATCATCTTTATTATTGCTAAGCATTTCACATTTTTATGTGCAAATACAAACGCAAAATCAGCACATGTTATTGCATTTAAAACTACAAGCAGAATTACAACGAACATTACAGCTAATCGGTAAAGATCTTCGAAGATTAGGATTTCGAGCATTAAATACAAAAGGAACAGAAAGCAATTTATCTTTATTTGAATTAGATGAACAAGGCTCAGCCATTTTCATTAGTCAAGAAGATAACGCCCCACTTAATAGCTGCGTGTTGTTCTTTTATGATTTAAATAAAAATGGCTGTATTGGAAAAGATTCACCGAAAACCTGTATGAAAAATGGGAAAAATACATCCAAAAACAGTACAGAAGAATTATTCGGTTATAAAGTGAGTAACAAAATGATAAAAACCAAACTGACTTATCAAAGTGTTATTCCTACTAATTGTACAGCAGAAACTTGTAAACGAGCTTTTCAACAAACCGCTTGTAACGCTGGGGGCGGTTGGACAGATTTATTAGATAACAATGAATACGAAGTCACTACCCTACAATTTAATTGGTTAATTGAAGGCAAAGGATTAGAAATCAAGCTAAAAGGAAATTTAAAACAAACTCCAAACATCAGTTATGAAACATCCCTTATCGTTGCGCTCTGGAATCAAAAATAATGGCTACACACAAAGGCATTATCACGCTGACTATTCTGATTTTTATTTCAGGTTTATTAACCGTAATCTTATTGTTGGATGACAGCCATTTAAGTTTTTTTCGTGCACAACAAAATCAACGAAAATACTATGTAGAAAGAACATTACAACTGCAAAAAATAACAGAGGAGAAAAAACAAACCGCCTGCCTTGATTTACCGTTAAATAATAATGAAAGTGTAAAGCAAATCAGCATCACGCTTGATGGCGCCACCGATGCAATTCAATATTTTCTTTGGTGTGAAAGAATGAGTCTATTTAAAAAATCGCCCACAAGAGGCGATAATCAGGGTGCATTGAAAGATTTTATTCACACAGAAAAACTCACCGATTTTAGACCGCTCTTTTCTTCCCCGCCCCAAATTTTAAACGCGAATAAAACACCCAAACTTTATTGGTTTTCAGATTCACAAGCGGAAATTGAAATTAATGGCACTGTGTCTGCTGTATTAATTGCAGAGGGAGATTTAAAACTAACAGGCAAAGGACGGATTAGTGGCGCAGTACTCACCAATGGGCATTTAACTTTAGATGGGGTGACTTTAGCCTATGGAAAATCTGTCGTCACAGCCTTAGTGCAACAATATAGTCAATGGCAGCTGGCAGAAAAAAGTTGGAGTGATTTTAATGTTCCAGATGAATAAAGGCATGTCGCTCACTACCCTATTATTTTCTTTAGCTTTATTTAGCGTTTTATTTATTGCGTTCAATCAATGGACGGCAAGCCAAAGAAAAAGTGCGATGAAAACTTATCAAGATTTTCAGGCGATACAGATTGCAGAGAATCAAGCTCAACACCAATTTTTAGGATTAGCTTGTGAACAATTAATACAACAAAATAGTTTAACTTTTCATGTTCAATGTCAAAACGAACGCATCATTGTGCGTTATCCTATGGGTGAAATTTCGATAAAAACTCAGTAGAATGGCATTGTCTTTTTCTAGATTAAATCATCACAAAAGGTTGCCATTGTGTTCATTGTTTATTATTCCAATCAGCTTGAAAAACAAAAAGAAATTCTTTCTTCTTTATTCAAATCTTTACCGCCTGAAGATCCTTTTCAGCAAGATATTATCTTGGTGCAAAGCCCGGGGATGGCACAATGGCTGCAAATTGAATTAGCGAAAGAAATAGGCATTTCAGCAAACCTAAAATTTCCTATGCCGGCAAGTTTTATTTGGCAACTTTATGCTCAAAATTTACCCGCAACGGCATTGGAAAACCCTTTTGATAAAGATTCAATGACATGGCGTTTAATGCGCTTAATCCCGACTTTTCTCGAGAAAGAAAGTTTTTCACCTTTACGCAATTATTTAGCATCGTCACCTCATTCTGAACAATACAAACTTTATCAACTTAGCAGCAAAATTGCCGATTTATTTGACCAATATTTAGTTTATCGACCAGAATGGATTTTTGCTTGGGAAAAAGGCGAAGATGAACAAATCACTGCTCAAATACAAAAACAACAACCGAACCTAAACAATACTTTGTTTAAGCAAATTCAAGGCAATACAAAATGGCAAGGTGAGTTATGGCGTGCATTGGTCGTCGATGTTAAATCAGAGGTTGGTGATACCACACATCGAGCGGCTTTGCATAATCAATTCTTAGCCTTGCTTGCCGATAAAAAAGCACCGAAAAAATTACCTTCACGCATATTTATTTTTGGTATTCCAGCGCTTCCGACTGCTTATCTCAATATTTTGCAAGCCATGTCCTCTGAAGTGGATATTCATTTATTTTTTAATAATCCATGCCAAGAGTATTGGGGAGATATTAGCGATTTACGCCTTGATTATTTGCGTTCTCGCAAGCGTTATCAATTCAATAAACAAGATGAAAATCAACCGCTCTTTTCCGAGAATCAACTTTCTCAACTAGAAAACGCTCAGTTTGATGTCACTTATCAAAAAGAAAACCTTCAAGTAGGCAATCCATTACTGGCAGCTTGGGGAAAAATGGGGCGAGATTTCCTTTACACCTTGGTGCGAGATGAAGAACATATTCCAACTTATCCCGTCAATGCTTATCAAGAAATTGAATCGAATAGTTTACTTGGACAATTACAGTCTCAAATTCTGCATTTAGAAAATAAACCGTTAAATATCACAAAAAATGACTGCACTTTAACCCTACATTCTTGCCACAGTGCTATGCGGGAAGTAGAAGTATTGCACGATTATTTACTAGATTTATTTAATCAAGATCCTAACCTTACGCCAAAAGATGTGGTTGTTATGGTGGCAGATATAAACCAATACACACCTTATATTCCGGCTGTTTTTGGGCAAAAAAATGGGTATGCAGCACAAATTCCATTTTCACTTTCGGATAATAAACTTTCAGAAAGCGATGTGTTGGTCTCAAGTTACTTAACTTTATTACGCTTAAAAGAAAGCAATTTTAGTGCAGAGGACGTCTTAGCACTGTTGGATATTCCTGCGATGCGAGAACGATTTAATATTTCTCTTGCTGATTTACCATTAGTGCGAGAATGGGTGGAGGATTCGGGGATTCGTTTCGGTTTGCAAAAAAATCAAGATGGCATCAATTTCAATTCTTGGCAAGCTGGATTAGAACGAATGATTTTAGGCTATGCAATGCGTGAAGAACACGGCATTTGGCAAGATAGCATAGGGTTAAACAGCAGCTATAGCTTAAAGGGTGAACTTGCTGGAAATTTATCTCACTTTTTCACCGCACTTTCAGCGTTGCATGAAACGCTGCAACAAGCACATTCCATCAAAAAATGGCAAGAAATTTTAACCGCACTTTTATCAGATTTCTTCGTGCAAAATGAAGACACAAGCGACACGATTTTCTATATTCAAGAGAAAATTAATGAATTCGCTGAGAATCTAAAAATGCTCCATTTTACTGAAGAATTACAAGCAGATGTGATTGCCGATGTCATCACAATAAAATTAGAAGATTCACCAAATAGCCTCAAATTCCTTGCAGGAAAAGTAAACTTCTGCACCTTATTACCAATGCGTTCTGTGCCATTCAAAGTGGTTTGTTTACTTGGAATGAATGATGCGGATTACCCAAGAACACAGACACCAAACAGTTTTGATTTAATGCAATATCACTATCAAAAAGGCGACCGTGTGCGCCGTGATGATGATCGCTATTTGTTCTTAGAAGCCTTATTGGCAGCACGTAATTATTGCTATATCAGCTATGTTGGCCGTTCCATCACTGATAATCAACCGAAAGAACCTTCTGTATTGGTAAGCCAACTCTTAGATTATATTAATCAAGGGCAAAGCGAAAATCCCCTTACGGTGATTGAGCATCCCATGACGGCATTTAGCCCAGATAATTTCAAATATAACGAGAAATTTACCCGCTCTTTTGCAACAAAATGGTTGCCAATAGCACAATTTGACGCAACAGCTAGCAATTCAGAATTTGCCGTCACTATGACAGAAAACCCAGAAAAAATAGAAGAAATTGAACTGGATCGTTTAGTCAGCTTTGTTGAAAACCCTGTGAAATTTTTCTTTGAAAAACAACTCGGTGTCTATTTCCGTGATGAAGATGATCGTATTGCCGACAGTGAAAATTTCACCTTAAGTGGGTTAGATAATTACTCGCTCAATAATGACTTAATCTATCTTGATGAACAAAATTTTGCTGATTATTTTAGACAAGCAGAAGTAAAAGGCGTGTTACCTCTAGCCGAATTTGGAAAAGTTTATGCTGAAAATATTCGAGACAATGTTTTGGAATTTAAAAAGAAAATAGCAGATCTTGGCGAAACCAAACATGCTTCCGTCGATTTCAATCTATCCGTAAATTGGCACAATGAAAATCAAGAAATTCGTCTATTTGGTTATATGGAGCCTTTATTTGGCGATGATTCACAGGTGATTCAATGGCATTTTGCGAAATACAAAGATCGCTATTGTATCCGTCCTTGGATTTATTATTTGATTCAATGTGTCACACAAGAAAATGCGGTGCCACCCAAATTAATTACGCAAGATCAAGTTATCGAATTACCGCCTATTGAGCGTGAAACTGCTCTCTCTCAATTAAAAACTTACATAAAAGATTATTTACAAAGCCAAATAGAAATTCAATTGGTGCCAACAGTAAGAAATATAAGTGATTTTATTGTGAGTGATGAAAATTCTGTTTCTGAAAAACTTCAGGAATTAACTGAAAGTAATGGTTTCGGGGCAAAAGCCGATCCATATTGGTCACGCGTATTAGCGCAGACCTCAAGATTTAAACAACCTGAAAATATTGAAAAATTATTAAAACAAACAAAAGATTGGTTTGGCTTATTATTCGTACAAAAGAAGACAAGAAAAGCATAAAGCTAATCGTCAAAGAACCGATTTTTTGCTAAGATAACCGCCCTTTTTACGGAGAATTGTCTATGCGCTGTCCATTTTGTTTTACAGAAGAAACCAAGGTAATTGATAGCCGTTTGGTATCGGATGGCTATCAAGTTCGTCGCCGTCGTGAGTGCGGTCATTGTCATGAGCGTTTTACTACCTTTGAAACAGCCGAATTAATCGTACCAAAAATTATTAAAACTGACGGCACTCGAGAGCCGTTCAATGAAGATAAATTACGCAGTGGTATTCAGCACGCATTAGAAAAACGCCCTGTAAGTGCGGATGACGTTGAACAAGCAATTAACCATATAATTTTTCAATTACGTGCGACGGGTGAACGTGAAGTACTAAGTAAACTGGTTGGAAAACTCGCGATGAATGAGTTAAAAAAACTCGATAAAGTGGCTTATATTCGTTTTGCATCGGTCTATTTGAGTTTTGATAATATTAATCAATTCACCAAAGAAATTGAAAGCTTAAAGGATTAACAATGAGCGAATTTTCCGCACAAGATCGAAAATTTATGCAACGCGCCTTGGATTTAGCCGCCAAAGGACAATATACCACCACACCGAATCCATCGGTGGGATGCGTATTGGTAAAAAATGGTAAAATGGTGGGAGAAGGCTTTCATTTTAAAGCGGGGCAACCTCATGCTGAACGTGTTGCCTTAGCTCAAGCTGGCGAAAATGCCAAAGGTGCAACAGCTTACGTCACCTTAGAGCCCTGCTCTCATTATGGTCGCACACCGCCTTGTGCATTAGGATTAATCGAGGCTGGTGTAATAAAAGTCATTGCCGCGATGCAAGATCCGAATCCCCAAGTCGCAGGAAAAGGCTTGAAAATGTTGTCTGATGCAGGCATCGAAAGTGCGGTGAATTTATTGAACGATCGAGCAGAAAAAATAAATAAAGGCTTTTTAAAACGAATGCGTCAAGGTATGCCTTTTGTTCAACTCAAACTTGCAATGAGTTTAGATGGACGAACAGCAATGGCAAGTGGAGAAAGTAAATGGATTACGGGCCCTGATGCTCGTTCGGACGTACAAAAAATGCGAGCAAAATCATCCGCACTTTTATCTACTTCTGCGACAGTACTTGCAGATGATCCAAGCCTTAATGTACGCTGGGACGAATTTCCTGAAAATCTTAAAACAGAATATAAAAAAGAAGATCTTCGCCAGCCTGTGCGAGTCATTTTAGATTCACAACATCGCATCCAGCCGACTCATAAACTTTTTTTAACGCATTCTCCCGTTTGGTTAGTTTCTAATAAATCGCGAGATTTAACAGGCTTTCCTGATTTCTGCGAACAAATTATTCTTCCAAAAGAAAATTTACTAAAAGAATTAATGCGAGAACTGGGAAAACGACAAATAAATACCATTTGGGTAGAAACTGGGGCAAATTTAGCGGGTAGTTTAATTGATGCGAAATTAGTAGATGAATTGATTATTTACGTTGCGCCCAAATTACTTGGCGACAATGCTCGTGGTCTATGCCAATTACCGAATTTAACTCAACTTGCCGATGCACCATTATGGCAACTCAATGAATTAGAACAAATCGGTGACGATATAAAATTAACTTACACACCGAAAGGAATCTAAATGCTTAAAAAACTTTTCCATTCCGCACTTTGGGGCTTGGCTGCTGCGGGCGTGATTTTGTTTGCGGTTCCAAGACTGAATAACAGCAATATCTTCACTTCAGACGATATTGTGTCGTTCAAAAATGCGGTACGTATTGCCTCACCTGCGGTAGTGAATGTTTATAACCGCTCATTTTCTTCCGCCAGCATTAATGATAATGATCAGCTACAAGTGAATAACTTAGGTTCTGGCGTGATTATGAGTAAAGATGGCTATATTCTGACGAATAAACACGTTATCCAAAATGCCGATCAAATTGTAGTAGCGTTGCAAAACGGAAATATTTTTGAAGCTAGTCTTGTTGGTTCAGATAATCTCACCGATCTCGCTGTTCTCAAAATTCGTGCAAATAATCTTTCAACTATTCCACAAAATTCAAATCGTCAAGCTCATGTCGGCGATGTGGTATTAGCAATCGGTAATCCCTACAACTTAGGACAAAGCGTGTCTCAAGGTATTATTAGCGCAGTGGGACGTAATGCTGTAGGTGATTCTGTTGGCAGACAAAACTTCATTCAAACAGACGCCTCAATTAACCGTGGCAACTCAGGTGGCGCATTAATTAATTCTGCAGGGGAATTGGTTGGAATCAGCACCCTTAGTATTGGTAAAACCGCCAATGAAATCGCAGAAGGACTAAATTTTGCGATTCCAATGGATATTGCAAATGATGTTTTACAAAAAATTATACGAGATGGACGTGTTATCCGAGGATATTTTGGTGTGCAAAGCGACATTAGTTCAAGTAGTGAAGAAGGCATAGTCATCACTGATGTAAGCCCGAATAGCCCAGCAGCAAAAGCAGGCATTCAATTAGGTGATGTCATTTTGAAATTAAATAATCAAGAAGGCATTTCAGCCCAAGAAATGATGCAAATTATCGCAAATACAAAACCTAATTCAAAAGTTCTCGTCACCATTCTACGATTAGGCAAAATCTTACAACTTCCTGTTGTCATTGAAGAATTTCCAGTAAATTAAAAATAGCGGTCGTTTATGACCGCTATTTTCATCTTTTTTTCTATCGAAAACCAACTCACCCTAGCCCATTTTCTGACATTTCGGGCAAAAGAAACTATTACGCTGCCCTATCACTAAACTTTCAATTTTTCCACCGCACTTTGGGCAAGGTTTATCTTTATTGCCATATACCAATAATTCTTGTGCAAAATAACCTGGGCGACCATCGGGCTGTAAAAAATCTTTAAGTGTCGTTCCACCTTGAATAATGGCTTTTCTCAATACATCTTTAATCGTATTCGCTAAGGAAATACATTGATTACGGGTCAAATTTTTAGCGAGTTTTAATGGATGAATCCCACAAATAAACAAACTTTCATTCGCATAAATATTACCAACGCCCACCACCACAGCGTTATCCATCAAGAAGGTTTTAAGTACGGTTGATTTTTGACGAGATTTTTTGAATAAATATTCTGCATTAAATTCATCAGAAAGCGGTTCAGGCCCTAGCTTTAAGAAAAGATGAAAGTCATCTAAATTCTCCGTCCACAACCATGCACCGAAACGACGAGGATCGTTATAACGTAATAATTTGCCATTATTCATCACAATATCAATATGATCATGTTTATCTATTGCGCTATCCTGTGGCACAATTCGCACCGAACCTGACATGCCGAGATGCCCGATGATATAACCTTTTTCCGTGTGAATAATCAAATATTTTGCTCGACGAGTGAGATCTACAATTTTTACATGTTTAAGGGTTATCAATTCCTCTGATACGATCCAGCGCAATTTAGGCTGGCGCACGACAACTTTCTCAATCGTAAAATTCTTAAGATAAGGGCTAATACCACGTAGTGCAGTTTCAACTTCGGGAAGTTCCGGCATGATTTGTTCCTTAATAAATTTGTGATACAAAAAAACCCGAACAATGTCGGGCTTTTTCTAAATAAGCAAAATTATTTGATTTTTGCTTCTTTATAGATAACGTGTTTACGCACTACTGGATCAAATTTTTTGATTTCCATTTTTTCAGGCATATTACGTTTGTTTTTATCAGTTGTGTAGAAGTGACCGGTCTCTGCAGTAGAAACTAAACGGATTTTCTCACGAGCGCCTTTAGCTGCCATTTTTTAGCTCCTTAGATTTTTTCGCCACGAGCACGGATTTCAGCTAATACTGCATCAATGCCTTTTTTATCAATAATACGCATACCTTTCGCAGTTAAACGTAAGGTTACGAAACAGTTTTCACTTTCAACCCAGAAACGGTGAGTGTGAAGGTTTGGAAGAAAACGACGACGTGTCGCATTCATCGCGTGTGAGCGGTTATTACCCACAGCTGGACGCTTGCCTGTTACTTGACAAACTCTAGACATAATAATCTCCAATAATTAAATATAAGCTCGAGCTTACGGTTCGGATTGTTTAAAGCAGGTTAAACCTAGCTTGCTACCTCGTCAGGTCGCGCTAATCCGACCCGCTTACTATATTAAAGGTCGCAAATTATACTGACTTTGTTTTCATTTCTCAAGTATAAATGCGGTTATCTTGAATGTAATCGGTAAAAAAATGGTCAATATTATAAAAATTTATAATAAACAATTCTCCGCGAAAGAATAACAATCGCTTTTTCCTACAATTAAATGATCAAGCACTCTGATTTCCATTAGTTCTGCAGATTCCTGAATTTTTTTAGTAATAAGCTGATCCGAATAACTCGGCTCCGTTATCCCCGAAGGATGATTATGCGCCAAAATTAAAGCCGCCGCATTACAATAAAGTGCTTCTTTAATTATTTCCCGAGGATAAACCGCTGATACATTAATTGTACCTAAAAATAACCGCTCTTTTTTAATCAGACGATATTGATTATCCAAAAATAAAACCATAAACACTTCTCTTTCCTCATATTGCAATTCAGTGAGTAAAAACAGTTTTACCGTTTCAGGATCATTAATAATCGGCGTACTCAACATCTCTTGCTTTAAATAACGCTTGGTCATTTCCGTAATTGCTTGCAGTTGAATAAATTGCGTAATGCCTAAGCCTTTTACGGAACAGAAGGCTTTTTCATCTGCAGAAAGTAACGTATGTAAGGAACCAAAATGTGATAAGACATTTTTCGAAAGCTGAATTACTGGGCAGCCTTTTATGCCAGTTCGTAAAAAGATTGCCAGCAATTCATAATCAACGAGCGTTTCTACGCCAAATTTAAGCAATTTTTCCCGTGGCATTAAATCATCATTGTTTTCCATAAAATATTAAACGCAAAATAGAAAAAATTTTGACCGCTCTTTTCTTGTTTTACGAGTATCTTATGTAAAGTCTGCGATATGTATCGCAAAAATAACATTGGGCATTCAATAAAATTAAAGTAAAATAACGGAATTGTGGCTAAGCACTAACAAAGGTTGAAACATGAAATTAAACGGAAAGCATATTGTAGTTGGCATAACTGGCGGCATTGCGGCCTATAAAACAATAGAGTTGATTCGTTTATTACGCAAAGCAGAAACCGAAGTACGTGTAGTATTAACCCCAGCTGCGGCAGAATTTGTTACGCCTTTAACACTTCAAGCCATTTCTGGCAATGCTGTCGCACAATCTTTACTTGATCCACAAGCAGAACTGGCAATGGGCCATATTGAGCTTGCCAAATGGGCCGATGCCATTATTATTGCGCCAGCTAGTGCAGACTTTATTGCCCGTCTTACTGTAGGCATGGCGAATGATTTACTTTCAACAATTTGTCTTGCGACTGATGCGCCAATTTTTCTTGCTCCAGCAATGAATCAGCAGATGTATCGCCAATCCATTACTCAACAAAATTTAATGGATCTTCAAACTCGAGGGATTACGCTTATCGGCCCGAATAGTGGTTTTCAGGCTTGCGGCGATATGGGGAAAGGGCGTATGTCAGAACCAGCAGAAATTTTTACCGCACTTTCTGACTTTTTCTCTCAAAAACAAGATCTACAAGGATTAAATATCGCCATTACAGCAGGCCCAACGCGTGAGGCAATCGATCCTGTTCGTTATATTTCTAACCATAGTTCAGGAAAAATGGGATTTGCAATTGCTGAAGCATTTGCCAAACGTGGAGCGAACGTCACGCTGATTTCAGGGCCAGTGAATTTAATAACACCAAAAAATGTAAATCGAATTAATGTCATATCCGCACAAGATATGTGGCAAGCTTCTCTTGAAAGTGCGGTAAAAAATCAAATTTTTATTGGCTGTGCGGCAGTTGCTGATTACAGAGTAGCTGAAGTTACTGACCAAAAAATCAAAAAATCTGGCGATGAAATATCTATCAAGTTAATTAAAAATCCCGATATTATCTCAGATGTAGGACATTTAAAAACACATCGACCTTTTACTGTTGGATTTGCGGCTGAAACCCAAAATGTTGATGATTATGCAAAAGATAAACTTGAACGCAAAAATCTTGATATGATTTGTGCCAACGATGTATCTGGCGGACAAGTTTTTAATGCTGATGAAAATGCCTTGCAGCTTTTCTGGAAAAATGGTCATAAAAAATTATCGCTAAAATCAAAAGTGGAACTTGCAGCTGATTTAGTTAATGAAATTATCGAACGCTATCAAAAAACCTTATAATTTCAACCGCACTTTTACCTAAAAATGAGTTTCAAACGGAGTATTACATGAAAAAAATTGACGTAAAAATTTTAGATTCTCGCATTGGAAATGAATTTCCTCTGCCAACTTACGCAACTGAAGGGGCGGCAGGTCTTGATTTACGTGCATTAATCGATGAAAGCTTTGAAATTCAACCAGGTGAAACCAAATTAATTCCAACGGGCCTATCAATTTATATTGCGGATCCCAATTTAGCTGCAGTGATTTTGCCTCGCTCGGGTCTTGGCCATAAACACGGCATTGTGCTAGGAAACCTTGTAGGATTAATTGACTCCGATTATCAAGGGCCATTAATGGTATCAATGTGGAACCGTGGAAATGAGCCATTCAAAATTGAAGTCGGCGATCGCATTGCTCAACTTGTTTTCGTGCCAGTAGTACAAGCTGAATTTAATATTGTAGAAGATTTTCAACAAACCGAACGTGGTGAAGGCGGTTTCGGTCATTCAGGTAAACAATAATTTATGGTAGAAGAACAATTATCTTTATCGGGCGTGGAAGAGATTGCGCCTAAAATTGAAACACCAAAAATTGAAAAAAGAACGGTAAAAGAACGTCGTCAACAAGTGCTGACTGTGTTGATACATATGCTTCATTCCGAACGCGGTATGGAGCGTATGACAACAGCTCGTCTAGCAAAAGAAGTTGGGGTATCAGAAGCTGCGTTATATCGTTACTTTCCAAGCAAAACAAAAATGTTTGAAGCCTTAATCGAGCACATCGAAAATACCTTATTAAGCCGTATTACCGCTTCTATGCGTAACGAAACCCAAACAATGAATCGCATTCATGATATTTTACAAACGATCTTAGATTTTGCCCGTAAAAATCCTGGGTTAACCCGAATTCTAACGGGCCATGCATTAATGTTTGAAGATGCGCAATTACAAGTTCGAGTCGCGCAATTTTTTAATCGTCTTGAAATGCAGTTTGTCAATATTTTACAGATGCGAAAATTGCGTGAAGGACGCGGCTTTAATGTAGATGAACGCATAATTGCCTCGCATTTAGTGACACTATGTGAAGGACAATTTATGCGCTATGTTCGTACTAATTTCCGTCTGAATGCAAGCCAGTCTTTCGAACAACAATGGCGTTTTATCGAGCCACTTTTTACCTAATTGACTTTACCGAGTAAATATATGATTATTCCTTGGCAAGAACTGGAAGCAGAAACATTAGATAATATCGTAGAAAGCGTAATTTTACGCGAAGGAACCGATTACGGTATAGAAGAACTTTCACTCAACCAAAAAAAACAACTTTTACTGACTCAAATTCGCAATGGAATTGCGGTGATTGTATGGTCTGAATTGCATGAATCCATTGACATCAAAAATAAAACGGAATTTTAGAAACAGGAATGTAAGGAGCACGAATGTCAAATGAATTAACCGAAATTGATGAAGTTGTAACCTCCCCTCAAGAAGAAGAGATAACTCAACGAGATCCAGTTTTAGATTGGTTTCTTACTCACTGCCACTTGCATAAATATCCTGCAAAATCAACTTTAATTCATGCAGGTGAAGATGCCACAACGCTTTATTACGTCATTAAAGGATCTGTAATGGTGTCTTCAAAAGATGATGAAGGAAAAGAAATGATCCTTACTTATTTAGGCGCAGGAGAATTCTTTGGTGAAGCAGGATTATTTGATGAAGGATCAAAACGCTCTGCCTGGGTAAAAACAAAAACAACATGTGAAATTGCTGAAATTTCTTATAAAAAATATTGTCAATTAATTCAAGCCAACCCGGAAATCTTAATGTTTTTAACCGCACAATTGGCAAGGCGTTTACAAAATACTTCACGCCAAGTCAGTAATTTAGCATTCTTAGATGTGGCTGGTCGTATTGCTCAAACACTAATGAACTTGGCTAAACAGCCTGAAGCAATGACACATCCAGATGGGATGCAAATCAAAATTACACGTCAAGAAATAGGGCAAATGGTTGGTTGTTCACGAGAAACTGTAGGACGTATTATTAAAATGTTAGAGGATCAGAATCTTATCCACGCTCATGGAAAAACCATCGTTGTATATGGCACAAGATAATTTTTCATCATAAATCATTCAAAATGAAGCCATCCAAAATCAATTTGGATGGTTTTTGTTTAATTGGAAATAATATTCAAAACATTAATTGACAATTAATATAAAGGATTCTATCATTATTCAACTTCTTACAAGTATAGTGGGAAGACAGGATTGGTCTCCCGATATAGTGGCTTTTAAAGGTTTATAACCTTATTGCATAGTTTTATGCCGCAAAAGCTAGAACGCCAAGATGCATTTTCTAATCTATGGTGGGCTAGGTAGAAATCCCGCAGGGATGCGTGCAGTAAGCCACTTGCTGTTAAGACCAATTCTGCTTAGTTCCACCACCCTTCTTTCAAATTCCCTAGTTTTTTCTATCTCACCTTAATTAATCTTCTTTTCTTTCTAGTAAAACTAATACTTCATAGTGAGATGTTTGCGGAAACATATCAAAAAGTTGAATTTTCAATGGGTTATAAAAAGTGAGATGCTGTAAATCTTTACCCATTGTCACGGCATTACAGCTGGAATACAAGATAAAGTGCGGTTGAATTTGGTTAAGAAATTCACTTAATTCTTTTCCAATTCCACGACGTGGTGGATTTACAATCACAAGATCTGGCTTATTCTCATCCTGATTTTTCATCACACTCGCCGCATCGAGGGATCGGAAATTTACATGTTCTAAACCTAATATTTTAGCGGAATAACTCGCTGCCAAAATAACTGATGAGGAAATTTCAATTCCAGTCAACTCAATATTTTTTCCCCATTTTTCCTGTAAAGCTTTAGCGCAATGTAAGCCAAATCTACCCACACCACAAAATAAATCCCAGACTTTATAAATTGGTAATTCGCTCACCCATTGCTTAGCGGTTGCATATAATCCCGCCGCCACTTTAGGATTGGTCTGAAAGAAACCTTGTGGGCGAATAAAGAGCGGAATACCGTTGAAATTCTCAGGTAAAAATTGTTGTTCTGTCAGAAAAATTTCTTGTCACCTTCTAAGATGGCTGCGTGTTGTGGTTGTAAATGAATGCTAACCACTTCTAAGTGCTGTAATTTTTCCAATAATTTGGGTAATTCTCGACGAATTAATGGCAATTTATTTTCTGTGCGCAACACAAAACGCAACATTAATTTTCCCGTCGCGATACTTTCTGTGAGCAGAATATATTTAAGCTCACCTTTTTGTTTAGTAATGTTATAAGGTACTAAACCAGCACGGCCAATAAAATCCTTCAAAACCGGAAAAATCAATGAAAAATGAGTTGAATAAAGGGGGCAATCACACAAATCAATCGCGCTTTGTGGACATTAGGATTTTTTAAAATGCCCAGTAT
Source organism: Haemophilus quentini (assembly GCA_001752465.1). Taxonomy (GTDB): domain Bacteria; phylum Pseudomonadota; class Gammaproteobacteria; order Enterobacterales; family Pasteurellaceae; genus Haemophilus; species Haemophilus quentini. Next base: position 134,723 of record MDJB01000001.1, on the reverse strand, counting down.
CGGGCGTTCAACACTACCACTAACAACCATCTTAGCTTTATTACGAAAGCCTTGTTCATCAGATTCAAAAGGAGCCAACCATTGAGCTCCATCGCAATTAATAGGAATCAATTGCTGCTTTAAATGATGTTGTTTTTCAGTTAGCTGCTGACTATAAGGTATTTCAAGCCATTGACAAGAACGACATTCATTTTGTTGATAATATCGACAATCAATCATTTTCTTGCAGCCTGAATATCTAGCCAACGGCCTTGAATATCTGCGAGATTTCGATGATTCAGTTTCCAACGTTGATCTAAAACCAAGTCATTCCACTTGATCACTCTACGTTTAAATAAATTTTGTAAGCGAGCTTGACGAGCCATAAAGTGCGGTTCATTTTCATCAAGTTTTAGATTATCTAATACTTGAATGACACCTTCACGCTCATTGCACAGTAACAAAAGATCACAACCTGCATTGAGCGCTTTTTTGCTACGCTCCACAAAATCGCCCATTACACCTGCGCCTTTCATACCGAGATCATCGGAAAAAATTGCACCTTGGAAATTTAATTGTTTTCGTAAGATTTCTTTCAACCAATATTCTGAACCACTTGCTGGTTGACTATCACATTGTCTATAAATGACATGCGCAGGCATAATGGCATCAAGTTTATTTTGTGAAATCAACAGCTGGAAAGGTTGGAGATCGCCACTAAAAATTTCGTCTTTTGTGCGATCATCATAAGGCGTTTCTAAATGAGAATCGGCTAATACATGACCATGACCAGGGAAGTGTTTACCTGTAGAGGTCATACCTGCTTGATGCATACCATCAATAAAAGCGGTTGCTAAATTTACCGCACTTTTTACATCAGATGAAAAACTACGATCACCAATCGCTCGACATTCATGCCCCAAATCCAACACCGGCGCAAAACTCAAGTCAATATCTAAGGCAATCATTTCTGCCGCCATTTGCCAACCTGCTTCTTTAGCAAAACTCACTTGTTCAGTTGCTGACAATGTTTCTTGAAAAGCCTGCATTGAAGGTAACATTGTGAATCCATCGCGGAAACGTTGAACTCGTCCACCTTCTTGATCCACCGTAATCAATAAAGGCTTTTTCACTCGTTGACGAATAGAACGAATCAATTCTTGAATTTGTTCTCTGTCTTCAAAATTTCGAGTAAATAAAATCAATCCCGCAACAAGAGGGTGAGAAAGTAGCTCAACTTCCTCTTGTTCCAACTCTTTTCCTTTTAAATCAATTAACAACGTGCTCATAAATTATTTTAAATAAAGGCGATAATTTTTACTTTCTACAGTAGGTTTAATTAAATCGATCGATTTCTCTTCTTGTGGTTTTAGCAAAAATTGAGCGGAATAGCTCTCTTGCTGATTTTCCCAAGTCTGGGTTACCCCTAAATGATCGTACCAGTACAAGTAGTAACTTATATTCAAACGTTGCTGACTTTTATTTTTTATAAGCGCTGATTTTTGATTCGTTTCAACTTGAATTAAAGGTGAAAGATTAGATGTGATATTCAAAATCGGCTTCGTTGAATAAGTTAAGTTTTCTACTGAACTTGAACAAGCAGCGAGCACAAGGCTCGCCAAAATTAAAAAATATTTTTTCATTATTTAACTAACATTCTACCCAAAGGTTCACCACCGACTAAATGCATATGTAAATGGAATACTTCTTGCCCACCATGTTTATTACAATTCACAATTAGGCGGTAACCGTCTTCTGCAATGCCTTCTTCTTTAGCGAGCTTAGCCGCTACGCTAAATAATCGACCTAGCGCTACTTCATCTTGCTCCATCACATCATTTACTGTTGGGATTACTTTATTTGGAATGATCAAAATATGTGTTTTAGCTTGTGGTGAAATATCACGAAACGCTGTGACTAATTCATCTTGATAGACGATATTTGCAGGAATTTCTTTACGGATGATTTTACTAAAAATTGTTTCTTCTGCCATTGTTTGCTCCCTATAAAAAAGTGCGGTGAATTTACCGCACTTTTTATCAAAATTTATCTGAGATTGCAATTTAATCAATTATTGCTGAGCTTCATCATCTTGATTGATGAAAGAATCATTTACTTCAATTTTTGCTCTCTCACGCAATCCTTGCATTAATTGCGCTTGAACTTCTGCCTGACTTGTACGTAATAATTGAGCACTAAATTGGCTTAATTCTTTATCGTTAAACATGCCGTCTTCTACTTTATTTAAAGCAATAATAACCACATCGCCTTTATGATTGCGAGCAACTTGGTAAACCGTTTTACCTGATTCTGGTTTAGCAATTGAGAATACACCATTTGTTAAAATTGGATCTTTATTTTCACTTAAAGTAAAAGTTTGCTCACTTGAGAAATTAATTCCATCCACTTTCGATTCAGCATTTTCGCTTAATGCTTTCACCGCTTGTTGTGCTTTTTCATTCAGGACATTTTCAGCCTTCTGGCGTTTTAAGAACATTTCAATATCCGCTTTCGCATCTTCCAATGTTCTCACACCTTCAGGTTTGTGATCTAACACACGTACAACAATAGAGTGATAATCACCGACATTCAAAGGCTCTGAATTAGCGCCACCATTGACAATATCAGACTCAAAAACAGCAGAAACTACATTTGGGAAATTTAATTCTGCAGGCACATTTTGACGAGAAAAATAATCGCTCTCTTGAACTTTAACACCTGCAACTTGTGCAGCGGTACTCAGCGATTTGCTATCTTCAAAAGCCTTATCACGCACTTGCTTTTCAATTGCGTAATAACGATTTTCTAATAAGGATTTACGCACTAAATCAGCAACCTGTGCTTTCACTTCATCTAAAGTTTGAGCTTTACGTTCTTGCACTAAAACAATATGGTAATTGCCATCCACATTGATTGGCTGGCTATATTGCCCTGCCTGCAATGCAGCTGCGGCATCTTCAAAGGCTTTTGGTAATTCATTTGCATTTACCCAACCCAAATCACCACCATTCTCACCAGAAACTTTATCTAAAGATTTAGCTTTAGCTACATCAGCGAAATTTGCACCTTTTTGTAATTCATCGTAAGTAGCCTTAGCGTCTTGCTCATTTGCAAATTGAATATGCGATAAACGCTGAGTCATAAATTGGGCTTTATTATCTTGATAATATTGCGCAATTTCTACATCTTTAACTTCGATACCTTTTTCGATTTGGCTACCTGAGAGATCAATATATTGAACCTTCACTTGTTCTGGCTGAACAAAAGATTTTTGATTAGCTTCGTAATAAGCTTTAATTTCATCATCAGATACCGATTGCTTTGCCATTTCATCAGTAAGAGATAACGTCGCTAAGCGCGCTGAACGTTTTTGGAAGAAAACTTTTGCGGTATTTTTTGCTTGAGCAGGCACGATAAATTCACTATTAGCAACACCACTTTGCATTTGTTCAAGAGTTAATGCACCACGTAAAATAGCCGCATAACCATCTGAACTTAAACGATTTTGTTGTAATACTTGCTGATAAACACCATTATCAAATTTGCCATTAACTTGAAAATTAGGATCTGTCACGATTGCTCGTTTAATCATTTCATCACTGACGCCTAATTTTAATTCTTTCGCATATTGACGAAGCAATTCTTGATCAATCATTCGATTGATGGTGCTTTGACGAAGTGCGGTAACAAATTCTGGAGAATCTGATTGAGCCATAAATGCTTCGCCTTCGCGTTGTGCACGAGCCTCAAATTCTTGGTTGTAGCGATTTAAAAAACCTTGTTGCGAAATCACTTCACCATTAACTTTTGCAGCGTAAGTATCATTTGAACTAAAAAGATAGCCAGACATACCTCCGACTAAAAAAGATAAAGTAATCAAACCCAAAATAAACTTAGAAACTTTTGAATTTGCTAAGTGATGCATTTTTTCAATTAACATTCAATAACCCTTGTTATAAATATAAAATTTTCCCCGATTATAATCTAAACGTAGAAAATTAGCATCTTAAAAAGTAAAAACACCGCGCTCATAAAGCAAGCTAATACCAATTGCAATCAGCACTATGCCACCAAAAATCGCCGCTTTTATCCTAAATTTTTGCCCAAGAAAATGACCGCGCTTTACTCTTTCTATTTTCCAATACAGAAAGAACTAAAAATATTACCTAGCAAGTCATCAGATGTGAATTCTCCTGTAATTTCACTCAAGTAAGTTTGTACTAAACGTAATTCTTCCGCTAAAAGTTCTCCCGCGTGAAATTCTGTAAGTTGAACCAAACCGATTTGCAAATGCTCTGAAGCTTTCTCAAGTGCATCTAAATGACGACGGCGAGCTAAAAAGCCCCCTTCCATGCCAGTTTGGAAACCCATTGCTTGTTTCAAATGCTCACGTAAAAGTTGTATACCATCATGCGTTTGAGCGGAAAGACTAATAATTTGATAACCGTCCTGTTCGCTTTCGCTTGCTTGTGCGCTATTTAAATCAATTTTGTTTCGAACAATAGTGACAGGCAACGTTGTGGGTAATTTTGCTAAAAATTCTGACCGCACTTTTCTTAAATCTGCACTTTCAGGATCGCTACTATCTAACATCAAAATTATACGATCGGCTTGTTCAATCTCCGTCCATGCGCGAGAAATGCCAATGCGCTCGACTTCATCGGTTGCATCTCGAAGACCCGCGGTATCAATAATATGCAATGGCATACCATCGATATGAATATGCTCTCGCAATACATCGCGTGTTGTACCCGCAATATCCGTTACGATAGCCGCTTCGCGACCAGCAAGCGCATTAAGCAAACTCGATTTGCCCGCATTCGGACGACCGGCAATCACCACTTTCATGCCCTCACGTAAAATAGAACCTTGTTTGGCTTCAGAGCTAACATCTTCCAACTGATTAATAATACCGCGTAAGTTTGTTTCAATTTTTCCATCCGCCAAGAAATCAATTTCTTCATCAGGAAAATCAATGCTCGCTTCTACATAGGTGCGCAAATAAATCACAGAATCAACTAGTTCATTTACTTTCTTTGAAAATTCACCTTGCAAAGATTTTAATGCAGAGCGTGCTGCCTGTTCTGATGTTGCATCAATTAAATCAGCAATGGCTTCAGCTTGAGCAAGATCCAATTTATCATTCAAAAAAGCTTGTTCAGAAAACTCACCCGGTCTCGCCAAACGGATTCCATCAATTTGTAAAATACGTTTGAGTAATAAATCTAATACAACCTGCCCACCGTGGCCTTGCAATTCCAATACATCCTCACCTGTAAATGAATTTGGTGATTTGAAGTAAAGGGCAATCCCTTGATCTAAAACAGTGCCATCAGCATCCTTAAAAGGGAGATAATCAGCCATTCTTGGCTTAGGACATTTTCCCAACACCGCTTGTGCAACTTCCGTTGCTAAAGGCCCAGAGACTCTTAAAATCCCAATACCACCACGACCTGGCGCAGTAGCTTGAGCAACGATTGTTTCTTTCATAAAAAACTCTTTAAAATCTAGCCGCACTTTTAATTTAGAGGGATAACGCTTATCCCTGTTTCTACTAAAAAGAAACTCTATCTCTACAAAATGCGGAATATATTAAGATCAAATAATAAAGAAAGGCACTATTCGTGCCTTTCTTTTTGCCAGTTAGTGATTATTTCTTACGAGAATGTAACCCTTTTTTCTCTAACCCTCGATAAATTAATTGCTGTTGTGTAATTGTAATTAAGTTAGAAACTAACCAGTACAACACTAAACCAGCAGGGAACCATAAGAAGAAGAACATAAAGACTAATGGCATAAAGTTCATCACTTTTTGCTGCATTGGATCAGTCACTGGTGTTGGCGACATTTTTTGCAACAAGAACATTGAGATACCCATTAAAATAGGGAAAATATAATAAGGATCTTGTGCTGATAAATCTTGAATCCAACCAAAGAACGGAGCGTGACGTAATTCAACTGCTTCCATAAATGTCCAATACAACGCGATGAAGATTGGCATTTGAAGAAGAATTGGCAAACAACCACCAAGTGGATTTACTTTTTCTTCTTTATAAAGTTTCATCATTTCTTGGCTCATACGTTGACGATCATCACCGAAACGTTCACGCATTTCTTGCATTTTAGGTTGCAACATACGCATTTTAGCCATTGATGTATATTGTGCTTTCGTAAGTGGATACAAAATTGCTTTCACAACGATTGTTACACAGATAATCGCTAAACCCCAGTTAGATACAATCCCTTGAATAAAGGTTAATAACCAGAATAACGGTTTAGCAATAAACCAAGCCCAACCGTAATCAACTGTTAAATCTAAGTGATTTGCTACAGTAGCCATTTGGTTTTGAAGTTTAGGGCCAGTCCATAATGAACTTGTAATCGTCTCTTGGCCACCAGCAGGAATTGTCACAACTGGACCACGATAACCGATTGAAGCGACATTATTTTTAGTATCTGTAATTGTGTAAAGTTGATTATTTACATCTTGATTAGGAATCCAAGCCGATACGAAATAATGTTGTAATACTGCAACCCAACCAGCTTTAGTATCAATAGAAAGATTATTATCCTTCATATCGCCAAAACTATATTTTTTATAGTTAGTTTCTGAAGAAGAATATGCGCCACCAGTATAAGTTGGCATTGCTACATTACCAGAGCTTTCAACAATAGAATGTTTTAATTGACCATAAGGCTCGACTTCAATAGCTTGAGCACTTTGGTTATCAATCCTGTAATCTACGCCTAAATCATAGCTACCACGTTTTAATACGAAGATTTTTTGATAGGTCACACCATCTTTTTCAAAAAGAAGAGGCACAGAAAGAGATTCTTGACCATCTGCTAATTTAAAATTATCACCTTCAATTTGATATTGCGCACGACCAGAACGAGTATCGATACCATTTTTACCAATTAAACCACTTTGTGCAATATACACATGTTCTTTAGTGTCTTTTAATAACTCAAACGGTGTTTTTGAATCCAATTCAGCATCATATTTTAGTAATTCAGAACTAATTACATCACCGCCTAAAGTATCAACTTTCAAACGGAATACATCGTTTTCAAGGGTAATAATACGACCATGAGTTTGAGAATTTGCTACAACTTGTGAATTAGAAGAAGGAGAACTTGCCGGAACATCAGAATTGGCAGTCATTGAAGTTGTTTGCTCAGTTGGCACCTGTGGATTTTTATCCAACTGCCATTGCTGATAAACAAGGAAAGAAATAAAAATTAGCGCTAACACTAATAGGCTACGTCTTGAGTCCATTATTTTTTCTCATCGTTATTATTGATTTTAGGTGGAACAGGATCGAATCCACCAGCGTTCAAGGGGTGACATTTTAATACACGTTTTAGAGTAAGCCAACTACCTTTTAACAATCCATGTGTTTTTAACGCTTCAATGCCATAGCAAGAACAAGTGGGCACAAACCGACAACGCGGTCCGATAAGAGGACTAATAGCAACTTGATAGAAACGAATAAATCCAATTAAGATTTTTGCACCAAACGAACGTGTCGTTGCCATAATTTTTCTAAGATTTGCACAAAAGAGCTATTATCAAGCTTACCAATACCACCTTTTGCAACAAAAACAAAATCACATGCTGGTAAACGATGTTGCGATAAACGAAAACTTTCTCGTACTAAGCGTTTAATACGATTACGATCATGGGCTCGTTTTAAGTGTTTTTTAGCCACAGTCAAACCTAAGCGAGGATGCTCAAGATTATTTTTTCTGGCAAGGATGGTTATTTCTGGAGTGCTAGCTCTGAACGGTTGTTCGAAGACATTTTTGAATTCAACGGGAGTTAACAAACGTAACTCCCTTGAAAAGTTCAGCTTAACCACTAAGAACGGTGATTATGCAGATAAACTTTTACGACCTTTAGCACGACGACGCGCTAAAACTTGACGACCATTTTTAGTTGCCATACGAGCACGGAAACCGTGAGTACGACTACGTTTTAATACAGAAGGTTGAAATGTACGTTTCATTGTAATCTACCTAAATCCAGATTATGAGTTAATAAAAATAGAGCGTAATTTTAATCATAAAATACGCGTTCGTCAAATAAGAAACAGAAATTTTTAAAAAAACTTCAAACGAATATTAAAAAATATATGCACTTTGCTAAAGTTAGAGATACCTCAAAGGTTAGGTTACAACTTTTCAACCTTAAAATGTTTTTCCAACTTCGAGATAAATTCTATTTTTATCATAACGATAAAAAGCATGGTTACTGGTGGATTTTTGATAATCCCACGATAATTTGGGTGTTAGCCCCATAAAACGTATATTTCGATGCCATAAAGTAATTGTGGTTGTGTATTCGCGATTTTTTTGCTGTATACCAATAAAATCTTTCTCTCTGTACACTCGATTAGCATAACTAAAAGTAAAACGTGATGAAATACCATGAGGCCAATCCTGCCCCCAACCAAGTCTCAATGTCTTTTGTTGATAAGCATTATCTAATGCTTGTGTATTTTCTCTATGAAAATCCATGCCAACAAACCAAAATTGGGTGCTTTTAGGTAAATAAAATAATGTTGATGAAACGAAATAATAATTACCATCTAAATGTTTTCGGATTTTATAACGAGATTTTCCATACTCAAGTGCGGTAGAAATTTGCCAAGTTTTACTTAGCCAATCTACCATTTCTAAACGAATACCTAATTTATCCACATATTGCTTCATTGTATTCGTTCCAGAGCTACCGCCTGCATACCAACGTTTTTCTTTAAAAGGAATCAACGAGACTTCAACTGAGGCAGTTTGATAGCCTAAACCACCACCTATAAGCAAAGTAGCCTCATTGTATTTTTTATTATCCCAATAATATTTTCCATTTCCATTAAACATAGTTTTACTAAAAAAATGATCTGCCCACTGCCATTTTTTTTCTACCGATAAAGAATACCCTACACCCTGCCCACTTTCTTTTTTCCAAGCGGTCCAATTACCAATTTTTGTGCCACTTTTTGGAGCATTATTCAAATTATCATCATTTAAAAAATTTAATCCTACTTGCCATATCCATTGATTCCGCTGATTTAGTGTTAAAAGATACTGATCAATAACACCTAAAAATTTTTCATCATCTACCTCTGTACGTAATTTTTCAAAGTGAATTTTGGCAGATTCATTTTCATAGTTAAAAAATAGAGCTTGAGCTAATTGATAACGTAAAGGTAGTAAAGATGCGTCTCGAGCGAATAATTCACGATAATAAGCAATAGATTGAGTTAAATCACCTTGTTCACGAGCTTCAATAGCCTTTGCCCAAGTGAGTAAGAAATTATCTTGCTGAGGAAATTGTTTATATAGTGGTAATAACAGTTGAACTGCCTGAGTGTTATTTTGATATAAAGCAAGAATTAACCCACGCAAAACAAGTCTTGGATGTTGTGCTAATTGGCTTTTGGAAAGAGAAATAATATGCCTATTTGGTATTTCTTTCTTAGGCATAGAAGAAAAAGAGGAGGTTTTTAATTCCGCACTTTGAATTGTATTTGTCAATATATCATTTTTAGGACGTGCAACTTCTGCCCAAGCTACATTCGTTAGTGTTAAGCCTATTAATGATAAGAGAGAAAGTTGTTTTACGCCATTTTTCATATTTTATCCATGAACTTAAAAAATTCTAAGTTGACATTATTACAATAAAAAAATGATAATGCGAACAATTATCAATTTTATATAAGAATATAATTCTATGAAATCTGTACCTCTTATCTCTGGTGGACTTTCCCTTTTATTAAGTGCTTGTAGCGGGGGAGGTGGCTCTTTTGATGTAGATGACGTCTCTAATACCCCCTCTTCTAAACCACGTTATCAAGACGATACCTCGAATCAAAGAACAAAATCTAATTTGCAAAAGTTGTCCATTCCTTCTTTAGGAGGAGGGATGAAGTTAGTGGCTCAGAATCTTCGTGGTAATAAAGAACCTAGTCTCTTAAATGAAAATGACTATATATCATATTTTTCCTCACTTTCTACGATTAAAGATGATGTTGAAAAAGAAAATAAATACAGTACAAATCCAATTGGCTCAATTGAGGAACCTTTGGCAACACAGGCAACAGAAAATCATCATGGGCAGCGATATGTATATTCAGGGCTTTATTATATTCCATCGTGGAGTCTACAAGATTTACCAAATAACAAGTGGTATTTAGGTTTCTATGGATATGCGTATTACTTTGGTAATCAAACAGCCACTACATTACCTGTAAATGGCGTAGCAAAGTATAAAGGAACTTGGGATTTTATTACTGCAACTCAAAATGGCAAGACTTATGAATTGTTGAGAAATTCTGGCGGTCAAGCTTATTCTAGACGTAGTGCAACGCCTAGCGATATAGATTTAGAAGTTGAAAATAATGAGGGGAGAGAGAAGGGGCTAGTGAGTGAATTTAGTGCAGATTTTGGGACTAAAAAACTGACAGGAGAACTGTTTTACACCAAAAGAAAAACTAATAATCAAGAATATAAAAAGGAAAAACTCTATGATATAGATGCCAATATTTATAGTAATAGATTCAGAGGTAAAGTAAATCCTGCTCAAAAAGATTCCACAGAACATCCTTTTACTAGTGAGGGCGTATTAGAAGGTGGTTTTTATGGGCCTAAAGGTGAAGAATTAGGAGGAAAGTTTTTAGCTGGCGATAACCGAGTTTTTGGGGTATTTAGCGCTAAAGAAACTCCACAAACCCCAGAAAACAAAGCGTTATCCAGAGAAACCTTAATTGATGGCAAGCTAACTACTTTTAAAACAACTGATGCAACAGCCAATACAAAAACCAATGCAGAAAACTTTACGACGAAAGATATACCAAGTTTTGGTGAAGCTGATTATCTTTTAATTGATAATTACCCTGTTCCTCTTTTACCTGAAGAAAATACTGATGACTTCGTAACGAGTAAACATCACGATATTGGAAATAAAAGCTATAAAGTGGAAGCATGTTGCAATAATCTAAACTATGTAAAATTTGGTATGTATTATGAGGATAAACCTACCAAAGATAAAAACAACACAGATCAAACAAAACAATACCACCAGTTTTTGTTAGGACATCGTACTGCCAATGCCGAAATGCCTAAAAAAGGAAGTGCTAAATATCATGGTAGTTGGTTTGGTTATATTAGTGATGGTACGACATCTTACTCAACTACTGGAGATAAACAGCGAGATAAAAGTGGTGTTTCTGATTTTGATGTTAATTTTGACAATAAAACATTAAAAGGTGAGTTAAAACGTGCAGACACGCAAAATACCGTTTTTAACATTGATGCTACCTTTAAAAATAGTGGTAATGCCTTCACTGGTACAGCAACCGCAAAAGATTTAGTAATAGATGGTAAAAATAGTCAAACTCAAAATGCCAAAATTAATATTACAACTGACGTAAATGGGGCATTTTATGGACCTCATGCTTCTGAATTAGGAGGATACTTCACCTATAACGGAAAAAATACTACAGCTACAAATTCTGAAAATTCCTCAGTCGTATCTTCATCATCCAATTCAGAAAATGCAAGAGCGGCAGTTGTCTTTGGTGCTAAACATCAAATCGAAAAAACAAAATAGAGAGGAACTGAAAATGACTAAAAAATCCTATTTTTGCTTAAGCATGCTCTCTTGCATTTTAATTTCACACTATGTAAAAGCAGAAACTAAAAGCACAAAAGATACAGAATTAGAAACTATATCAGTCACTGCAGAAAAAATAAGAGATCGTAAAGATAATGAAGTAACAGGTCTCGGAAAAATTATCAAAACTAGCGAAAGTATTAGCCGAGAGCAAGTATTAAATATTCGAGATCTAACTCGCTATGATCCTGGCATTTCAGTTGTAGAACAAGGCCGCGGTGCAAGTTCTGGATATTCTATTCGTGGTATGGACAGAAATAGAGTTGCTTTATTAGTAGATGGTTTACCTCAAACGCAATCTTATGTTGTCCAAAGTCCGTTAGTTGCTCGTTCAGGATATTCTGGCACTGGTGCAATTAATGAAATTGAATATGAAAATGTAAAAGCCGTCGAAATAAGCAAAGGAGGCAGTTCTTCTGAGTATGGTAATGGGGCACTAGCTGGTTCTGTAACATTTCAAAGCAAATCAGCAGCCGATATCTTAGAAGGAGACAAATCATGGGGAATTCAAACTAAAAATGCTTATTCAAGCAAAAATAAAGGCTTTACCCATTCTTTAGCTGTAGCTGGAAAACAAGGGGGATTTGAAGGGGTCGCCATTTACACTCAACGAAATTCGGAGGAAACCCAAGTCCATAAAGATGCATTAAAAGGCGTACAAAGTTATGATCGCTTAATCGCCACAACAGATACATCTTATGGATACTTTGTGATACAAGATGAGTGTCCAAATGATTATGACAGTTGTATAACTTCAGCCAAACCACCTGCGAAGTTATCCTCCCAAAGCGAAACCGTAAGCGTTTCAGATTATACGGGGGCTAACCGTATCAAACCTAATCCAATGAAATATGAAAGCCAGTCTTGGTTTTTAAGAGGAGGTTATCATTTTTCTGAACAACACTATATCGGTGGTATTTTTGAATTAACACAACAAAAATTTGATATCCGTGATATGACATTTCCCGCTTATTTAAGACCAACAGAAGAGCGTGATTTAAGCAGTCGACCTTTTTATCCCATGCAAGATTATGGTGCATACCAACATATTGGAGATGGTCGAGGCGTTAAATATGCAAGTGGTCTTTATTTTGATGAACACCATAGAAAACAGCGTGTAGGTATTGAATATATTTACGAAAATAAGAACAAAGTGGGAATCATTGACAAAGCAGTGTTAAGTGCTAATCAACAAAACATTATACTTGACAGTTATATGCAACATACGCACTGCAGTCTTTATCCTAATCCAAGTAAGAATTGCCGTCCAACACTTGATAAACCTTATTCATACTATCATTCTGATAGAAATGTTTATAAAGAAAAACATAACATGCTGCAATTAGATTTAGAGAAAAAGATTAAACTGGATTGGTTTACTCAACAAATTGCTTTCAATCTTGGTTTTGATGACTTCACTTCAATGCTTCAGCACAAAGATTATTTAACTCGACGTGTTATCGCTACGGCAGATAGTATTTCAAAGACTGGTGAAACAAGAAATGGTTTACCCTCAAAACCTTACTTATACCCGAAACCAAAAGCATATTTTGCAGGACAAGATTCTTGTGATTATCAAGGTAAGTCCTCTAATTACAGAGGCTGTAAAGTGCGGTTAATTAAAGGGAAAAATTATTATTTCGCAGCACGCAATAATATGGCATTAGGGAAATACGTTGATTTAGGAGTAGGTATTCGGTATGACGTATCTCGTACAACAGCTAATGAATCAACTATTAGTGTTGGTAAATTTAAAAATTTCTCTTGGAATACTGGTATTGTCATAAAACCAACCGAATGGCTTGATCTTTCTTATCGCCTTTCTACTGGGTTTAGAAATCCTAGTTTTGCTGAAATGTATGGATGGCGGTATGGTGGCAATAATACCGATGTTTATGTAGGTAAATTTAAACCTGAAACATCTCGTAACCAAGAGTTCGGTATCGCTCTAAAAGGGGACTTTGGTAATATTGAGATCAGTCATTTTAGTAATGCTTATCGAAATCTTATCGCCTTTGCTGAAGAACTTAATAAAAAGGGAGTTGGAAAGGGCAATTATGGATATCATAATGCACAAAATGCAAAATTAGTTGGCATAAATATAACTGCGCAATTAGATTTTAATGGTTTATGGAAACGTATTCCCTACGGTTGGTATGCAACATTTGCTTATAACCGAGTAAAAGTTAAAGATCAAAAAATCAATGCTGGTTTGGCCTCCGTAAGCAGTTATTTATTTGATGCCATTCAGCCCAGCCGTTATATCATTGGTTTAGGCTATGATCATCCAAGTAATACTTGGGGAATTAATACAATGTTTACTCAATCAAAAGCAAAATCTCAAAATGAATTGTTAGGACAACGTGCATTGGGTAACAATTCAAGGAATGTAAAATCAACAAGAAAACTTACTCGGGCATGGCATATCTTAGATGTATCGGGTTATTACATGGTGAATAAAAATATTATGCTTCGATTAGGGATATATAATTTATTCAACTATCGCTATGTTACTTGGGAAGCGGTGCGTCAAACAGCACAAGGTGCGGTCAATCAACATCAAAATGTTGGTAACTATACTCGCTACGCAGCATCAGGACGAAACTATACCTTAACATTAGAAATGAAATTCTAAATTAAAATGCGCCAGATGGACTAGACATGCTATATCTATACCTTACTGGCGCATCTTTTTCTGTTCTATAATCTGCTTAAGTGAAAAACCAAACTTGGATTTTTTAGAAGATCTTTCCACGCATTTATTGTAAAATCTCCGACAATTTTTACCGCACTTTTCTCTATTACAAAAACAACAAGGATCCTTTTGTGACTCTCTCAAATCTTTGGCAAAGTTGCCTGTTACAACTTCAAGATCAAGTTTCAGCCAGCGATCTTAGCACTTGGCTTCGTCCTTTACAGGCTGATGTGGTGGCGGATAACCACATTGTTTTATATGCTTCTAATATGTTTGTGAAAGGTTGGGTGGAAACTCATTATCTCGCACAAATCCAGCAAATTTGTCAAACACTTGCACAAAATCCTGAACTTTGCATTTCTTTAAAAGAAGGGGTCAAACCTGCACCTAAAGTAGTGGACAGTGCACCAAGTGGCAATCCTAAAACAGAAAGTGCGGTAGATTTTCAAGCTGAATCTAGTGCTTCAGTAAAATTTGAATCCCATCTCAATACTAAACACTTATTTGATAACTTTGTTGAAGGTAAATCGAACCAACTCGCACGTGCAGTCGGTCAAAAACTTGCTCAAGCACCAGGCGAACCTTCGGCCAATCCTTTCTTTTTATATGGTGGTACAGGCTTAGGGAAAACCCACTTGTTACACGCGATTGGTAACGGCATTTTAGCCAATAAACCGAATGCGCGTGTGCTTTATATTCACGCAAATAACTTTATGCAACATATGGTAAAAGCAGTACGTGATAATAAAATGGATCAGTTCAAAAAATTCTATCGTTCTCTCGACGCACTTTTAGTGGATGACATTCAATTTTTTGCAGAAAAAGAAAAAACTCAAGAAGAATTCTTCCATATATTCAATAACTTATTTGAAACTGGTCGCCAAATTATCTTAACATCAGATCGTTACCCTAAAGAAATTGAGAAAATTGAAGAACGTTTAAAATCACGTTTTGGCTGGGGCTTAACAACAGCTATTGAGCCGCCCGATCTTGAAACGCGTGTAGCGATTTTATTGAAAAAGGCGGAAGAACATAATATGAACTTGCCAGAAGAAGTTGCTTTCTTCATTGCTCAACGCTTGCGTACCAACGTGCGTGAACTCGAAGGGGCGTTAAATCGAGTGAAAGCAATGCAAGACTTCAAAGGTGGCGACATTGATATTGATTTCGTGCGTGACACCTTAAAAGATATTTTGGCTCTTCAAGAACGCTTGGTTACCATTGAAAACATTCAAAAGGTAGTGGCTGAATATTATCGAATTAAGGTTTCAGATTTAAAATCAAAAAGTCGTGCGCGCTCAGTGACTCGTCCACGCCAAATTGCAATGGCATTAGCAAAAGAATTAACAAACCGCAGTTTGCCAGAAATCGGTCGTGCCTTTGACCGTGATCACACGACCGTATTAAACGCTTGCCGCGAAGTACCAAAATTCCGCGAGCAAGATAATAGTATTCAAGAAGATTGGGCGAATTTAATTCGCACTTTATCCGCATAAAAGGAGAACGCAATGCAATTTAGTATTTCAAGAGAAAATTTATTAAAACCGTTGCAACAAGTATGTGGCGTATTGAGTAGTCGTCCAAACATTCCTGTATTAAACAATGTGTTGTTGCAAATTGAAGACAATAGATTGACTATCACAGGCACAGATTTAGAAGTTGAACTCTCTAGTCAAACTCAGCTTTCATCGTCTTCTGAAAATGGCACCTTTACGATTCCAGCAAAAAAATTCTTAGATATTTGCCGCACTTTATCTGATGATTCAGAAATCACGGTTACTTTTGAAGAAGACCGTGCATTAGTGCAGTCTGGGCGTAGCCGTTTTACACTCACAACTCAACCTGCAGAAGAATATCCCAACCTCACAGATTGGCAGTCTGAAGTGGATTTTGAACTACCGCAAAATACCTTGCGCCGTTTAATTGAAGCCACTCAATTTTCTATGGCAAACCAAGATGCCCGCTATTTCTTAAATGGCATGAAGTTTGAAACAGAAGGCAATTTATTGCGTACCGTGGCGACAGATGGTCATAGACTTGCGGTGTGTACTATCTCACTTGAACAAGAATTACAAAATCATTCTGTGATTTTACCGCGTAAAGGCGTGTTAGAACTTGTTCGTTTATTAGAAACAAGCGATGAACCAGCGCGTTTACAAATCGGTACTAACAATTTACGTATCCATTTAAAAAACATTGTATTTACATCAAAATTAATTGATGGTCGTTTTCCTGACTATCGCCGAGTGCTGCCTCGTAACACGACGAAAATTGTCGAAGGCAGCTGGGAAATTCTTAAACAAGCCTTTGTTCGCGCATCAATTTTATCGAATGAGCGCGTGCGTAGCGTGCGTTTAAACTTAAGCGAAAACCAACTAAAAATTACTGCCTCCAACACCGAACATGAAGAAGCGGAAGAAATCGTCGATGTCAATTACAATGGCGAAGAATTAGAGGTCGGCTTTAATGTCACCTATATTCTTGATGTGCTAAATGCGCTTAAATGCAATCAAGTTCGCATGCGCCTAACTGATGCTTCCTCTAGTTGCTTAATCGAAAACTGCGAAGACAGCAGTAGCGAATATGTAATTATGCCAATGCGTTTATAATATGGCGATTTCGCGCTTACTGGTCGAAAAATTTCGTAACTTAACAGCCGTGGATCTTGATTTTGATCCCGGCTTTAACTTTTTGGTCGGCAACAATGGCAGCGGGAAAACAAGCTTATTAGAAGCCATTTTTTATCTTGGTCACGGACGCTCATTCAAAAGTGCGGTAACAAATCGCATCATTTCTTACGACGAACCTCACTTTACCCTATTTGGACAAATCCAAGAAAGCCAACATCAATGGTCAGTAGGATTACAAAAACTTCGTCAAGGCAACACGTTAGTAAAAATTAACGGTGAAGATGGCAATAAAATTTCCGATCTTGCTCATCTTTTGCCAATGCAATTAATCACCCCAGAAGGGTTAACCTTACTCAATGGTGGGCCAAGTTATCGACGAGCATTTTTGGATTGGGGACTTTTTCACCATCAAACAAGTTTTTATGCTTCTTGGAGCAACCTTAATCGATTACTCAAACAAAGAAATGCAGCGCTTGCACAAAATCAGCCCTACTCCGCTATTAAAGTTTGGGATGTCGAACTTGCCAAACTCGCTCATCAAGTGAGTCAATGGCGTGCCGAATATGCAGAAGCGCTGCGCCCCGAAATCGAGCAAACTTGCCAACTATTCCTCCCTGAATTAGAAATTAATGTCAGCTTTCATCAAGGATGGGAAAAAAATACCGATTACGCTGAGATTCTTGAGCAAAATTTTGAACGAGATCGCGCCTTAAATTACACATTTTCTGGACCTCAAAAAGCTGATTTTCGTTTCAAAGCACAAGGGTTGCCAGTAGAAGATGTGCTTTCTCGTGGACAACTTAAACTTTTAATGTGCGCATTAAGACTGGCTCAAGGCGAGCATTTAATGAAAGAAAAGCAACGCCATTGTATTTTTTTGATCGATGATTTTGCATCAGAATTGGATCAATATAAGCGAGCACTGTTGGCAGAACGATTACAACAAAGCGGTTCACAAGTGTTTGTTACTGCCATTACCCAAGAACAATTAAAAGAGATGCAAGTCGAAAACAGAAAAATGTTTTCAGTCGATAATGGAATCATTAAAACGTTAGATTAGATAAAAGTGCGGTGAAAAATAATTGAATTTTTAAAAGTTAGACATAATTATCATTAGCTAGTAATTTATTAGTGAATATGATTCATTTTTTTGAACAATTTATGGTAAAAAACGCCTCTAAAATCAAACTGGCAAATTAACACCGCAACACATCTCCAAGATTTGAATCACCTCATAGCCGTAATATAAAACTGGTCCTATCAAATCTACTTTTCAAAATCAATTTATAAGGACAACCAACATGCTAAATAAAAAATTCAAACTTAATTTTATTGCCCTAACTGTCGCCTATGCACTAACCCCTTATACAGAAGCTGCATTAGTTAGAAACGATGTGGATTATCAAATATTCCGTGATTTTGCAGAAAACAAAGGAATATTCTCTGTGGGGGCAACAAATGTGCTAGTAAAAGATAAAAATAATAAAGATTTGGGCACTGCCTTACCTAACGGTATTCCGATGATTGATTTTAGCGTGGTAGATGTAGATAAACGAATTGCTACGTTGGTGAATCCACAATATGTAGTAGGTGTAAAACACGTTGGTGGTAATGTGGATGAACTTCATTTTGGGAATTTAAATGGAGAGAGAAAGTATGGAAACTCCATTCAACATCGAGATGTATCATCAGAAGAAAATAGATACTTGACAGTTAATAGAAATGATTTCCCCTCCACTCCTAGTGCAAAAGATGAGCAAAAACGTCGTGAAGATTATTATATGCCACGATTAGATAAATTTGTAACAGAGGTTATACCTGTAGAACCTTCAACTTCGAATAGCACTAAAGGCGAATATAACAATACAGAAAAATACTCATCTTTCGTTAGGATTGGAAGTGGAACACCTTTTGTCTATAAAAAGGGAGCTAATTATAGCTTAATTTTAGACCATCGTGAGGTTGGAGGTAGCGACTTAAATTTAGTTGGTGAGGCTTATAGATATGCTATTGGAGGAACACCTTATGAAGTTAATCACGAAAATGATGGACTAATTGGATTTGGAGTTGCCAATAGATATAGGGATCCTAAGACCTTATTATCACAAGATCCACTGACCAATTATGCTGTTTTAGGAGACAGCGGATCCCCACTTTTTGTTTATAACAAAGATAAAGGTAAATGGCTTTTCCTTGGAGCCTATGATTTCTGGGGGGGATATAACAAAAAATCTTGGCAAGAATGGAATATTTATAAACCTGACTTTGCTAAAACTGTTTATAGAAGAGATACTGCAGGTTCATTGACCAATCCTAATACAGAATATAATTGGAAAACTATAAATAACAAATCAAGTGTCATTTCTAATAGTTCTGAAACGTTGAATGTTGATTTATCTGATGGAAAAAATAACCCTAATCATGGCAAAAATGTTACGTTTAATGGAAGTGGAACAATTACCTTAAACAATGATATTGATCAAGGTGCTGGCGGATTATTTTTTGAAGGTGATTATGAAGTTAAAGGCACTTCAGATAATACTACTTGGAAAGGAGCTGGTGTATCTGTCGAAAAAGGAAATACCGTTGTATGGAAAGTACATAATCCTCAATATGATCGATTAGCTAAAATTGGTGAAGGTACTTTAGTTGTTCAAGGAAAAGGAGAAAACAAAGGGCAACTTAAAGTAGGGGATGGAAAAGTTATCCTAAAACAAGAGGCTGATTCATCGGGAAAAGTTAAAGCTTTCTCTATGCTTGGAATTGTAAGCGGTCGCCCAACTGTTGTTCTCACAGATGAAAAACAAGTAGCTCCTAGCTCTATTTACTTTGGATTTAGAGGGGGACGATTAGATTTAAACGGTAATTCACTTAAATTTGATCACATTAGAAATATTGATGAGGGGGCTAGGTTAGTTAATCACAATACCAGTAAATCCTCTAATGTAACTATTACTGGGGATAATTTGATTACAAATTTAAATCAAATTAATCAAATATATACGATGCAGCCACGAGATGAAGAAAACCCATTACGAGTTACTCCGGTGCCATATGGTAAACACCTCTATTATAGTAGTGAATGTAGAACATATTATGCCTTAAAAAGAGGTTCTAGTCCTCGTGCTGAAATGCCTTGTAATGGAAAAGAAAGCAATCAAGATTGGCTATATATGGGTAAAAATGAAACAGATGCCAAAATAAATGTAATGAATCATATCAACAATGAGCGAATGAATGGTTTTAATGGCTACTTTGGTGAAGATGATGGTAAAGGCACAAATGGTGAATTAAATATCACTTTTAGCGGTAAAACCGATCAAAATCGCTTTTTATTGACTGGCGGAACAAACCTTAACGGTGAATTAAAAGTTGAAAAAGGTACATTATTCCTTTCCGGCAGACCAACACCACACGCAAGAGATATTGCTAATATTTCTTCAACGGAAAAAGATCAACACTTTACTGAAAATAATGAAGTAGTGGTAGAAGATGACTGGATTGACCGCACTTTTAAAGCAACCGTAATAAAAGTGAATGGCAATGCCACCCTTTATTCAGGACGCAATGTTGCAAATATTACTTCAAATGTCACAGCCTCAGATAATGCGCAAGTGCATATTGGCTATAAAGCTGGGGATACGGTTTGTGTACGTTCTGACTATACGGGCTATGTGACTTGCCATAATGGTACTTTATCTACAAAAGCACTCAATAGTTTTAATCCAACTAATTTGCGCGGTAATGTAAATTTAACCGAAAGTGCAAGCTTTACCTTAGGCAAAGCCAATTTGCATGGCTCAATTCAGGCAGGTGGAAACAGCCAAGTACGTTTAACTGAAAATAGTAAATGGTATTTAACTGGCGATAGCAATGTTAATCACTTAAATGTAGACAATGGACATATTCGTTTAAATACAGCAGAGAATGAAAACAGTGTGAAAAAATATAACACGCTGACTGTGAATAACTTATCAGGCAATGGGCATTTCTATTACTTGACTGATCTTACTGATAAGCAAGGCGATAAAGTAGTGGTAAAAAACTCTGCTTCAGGTGATTTTAAATTAAATGTGAAAAGTAAAACAGGAGAACCTAATCACAATGAACTCACGCTTTTAGATGCTTCAAATGCTCAAAAAGATAATTTAAATGTGTCATTAGTTGGGAATACCGTTGATTTAGGTGCTTGGAAATATGAATTACGTAAAGATAATGGAATTTATCGCTTATATAATTCAGAAGTTGAAAAAAGACATCAAACCACAGAGGCTACTCAAGTAGATCATAAAAATGAAGAAACAGTTAATGTTGTTGATACTCCTCTACCCACTCCAAATTCTGCGACGACCACAAATGTAGCCCCAAAAAATCAAGATAACGATTTTAATAGAACTGACATAGGACATTCAATTGTTATTGATATACCTGAGCAAGTAATGATTACACATCAAAGCCCAGATGGGGAAATCTTAGCAGAATACGTTGTATTAAAATCCGCATTTAATAATTCACTTGATAAAAATAAAAAACCTTTTAATGGATTAATTGCGACCGAAATGAAATCCAGCGGAAAAAATGCTTATATTATTACTTACAAAAAAGTAGAGGCTGTTGAACCGCAAAATAAACCTGAAGAGACTGAAACTTCCTCTCAGTCTGAAGTAAATAAATCAGGAACAGCTCAACCTGAAAATACAGTGGCAGAAACAGTAACGCCTGAAAAACACTCTGAGGAAACCGCTCAACCAGAAGTGAGTATGACTAATAATTCTACTCAGCCTGAAACAAACAAATCAGAAAAATCTCAACCTGAAAATACGGTGGCAGAAACAGTAACGCCTGAAAAACGCCCTGAGGAAACTGCTCAACCAGAAGTGGGTGCGACTGATAATTCAACTCAGCCTGAAGCAGGCAAATCAGAAAAATCTCAACCTGAAAATACGGTGGCAGAAACAGTAACGCCTGAAAAACGCCCTGAGGAAACTGCTCAACCAGAAGTGAGTGTGACTGATAATGCTACTCAGCCTGAAGCAGGCAAATCAGAAAAAGCTCAACCTGAAAATACAGTGATAGAAACAGTAACGCCTGAAAAACGCCCTGAGGAAACCGCTCAACCAGAAGTGAGTGTGACTGATAATGCTACTCAGCCTGAAGCAGGCAAATCAGAAAAAGCTCAACCTGAAAATACAGCAGTAGAAACAGTAACGCCTGAAAAACGCCCTGAGGGAACTGCTCAACCAGAAGTGAGTACGACTGACAATTCTACTCAGCCTGAAGCAGGCAAATCAGAAAAAGCTCAACCTGAAAATATGGCGGCAGAAACGGTAACACCAGAAAAACGCCCTGAGAAAACTGCTCAACCAAAAAGCAATACTGCTAGCACAGTTCAACCTGAACTGCGAGATCTCATTAGTAAAAACACCAATTCTGTACTTTCTGACTCAATGGCAAAAGCACAATTTGTTGCATTAAATGTTGGAAAAGCGATTTCTCAACATATTAATCAACTAGAAATGAATAATGAGGGGCAATACAGCGTTTGGGTATCTAATTCTTCGATGAACGAAAATTATTCCTCAAGCCAATATCGTCGTTTTAGTTCTCAAAGTGTAAGAAACCAGTTAGGCTTAGATAAATCTGTTACAAAAAATATTCAACTAGGCGGTATATTGACTTACGTTCGGAATAGTAACAACCTTGATGAGGCAACAAGTAAAACTACTCTAGCACAAGTTAATTTCTATTCTAAATATTATGCAGATAATCATTGGTATTTGGGTATTGATTTAGGCTACGGCAAGTTCCAAAGCAACCTACAAACCAATAATAATGCTAAATTTGATCGTTATACCACACAAATAGGCCTAATAGCTGGCAAAGCGTTTAACATAGGGAATTTAGGGGTTAAACCAAGTGTAGGTATTCGTTATGGCTACTTATCAAGCTCTAATTTTGCATTAGGTCAAGATTGCATTAGAGTAAACCCTATATCCGTCAAAACAACCTTTGCTCAACTTGATTTAAGTTATACCTATAACTTAGGCGAGTTTTCCATTACACCAATTTTGTCTACTCGATATGATGTAAATCAAGGCAACGGAAAAATTAACGTAAATGAATATGATTTTGCTTACAACGTTGAAAATCAACAACAATATAATGCAGGCCTTAAATTGAAATACCATAATGTAAAATTAAGTTTAATTGGCGGATTAACAAAAGCGAAACAAGCAGAGAAACAAAAAACTGCTGAAGTAAAACTAAGTTTTAGTTTTTAATACGCCTCTTTGAATTAGCGTTATAGATGGCAAAGCCCTATGTATGATTTGCACCCCAAAAGTTGAACGAAACAATCAACTGATTAAGGTGCAAATTTTTTATGGTTAAATCCCCCGTCATTTAAACAACAAGTGATCAATTTTTGATCTTTAACACAGTAAAAATTGCTTTCAGTGTAAAATAAAAGGACTAAGCCCTGTGAGTTACAGAACTCAGTCCTTAATTTAACAATCTAACTTTTTGAGAGTTAATCAGTTATACACCTTTATTGTATCGAGTAAAACTTATCCTGTGAAATTGGCAAACCATCCTAAGTTTGCACCGACTTGTGCCACAATATTTAACACACCGAATAAGATCACAAAGCCAATCATAAAATTGCCACCGTAAACTTTATAACTCGCTAATGGAAATTTTTGGCGACTTGCTTTAGCAAGAAGTGCAGGTACGATTGCAGCCCAAATGGTTGCAGCTAACCCAGCATAACCAATGGCAATCACAAAGCCATAAGGGAATTGTAGGCTTAGCAATAATGGCGGTAAAAAAGTAACGAGTGCTGTTTTTGTTCTACCAGATAAGCTGTCGTCAAATTTAAACAGATCAGCAATATAGTCAAATAAACCTAAAGTTACGCCTAAGAATGATGTGGCAATCGCCATATAAGCAAAGAAATTTAATGCGACGGCAAGGTATTCCACTTCAATATATTTATGTAATGCCTCTAGTAATGCGGAAACATCACCGCCTTTTTCAATTACTGGAGCAAATTCGTTGCGTGGCAAATTACCTTGCACAGCAAGTTGCCATAAAATATAAATTACGAGTGCTAATCCCGTACCGATGAAGATTGATTTCATGACTCGTAGACCATCACGGTTGTAATATTTTACTAAGCTCGGCACATTTCCATGGAAACCAAAAGACACTAAGCACACTGGAAGTGCGGTGAATAAATAAGGTAAATATATTTGCTCGCCTTCAGCAACGGTATTGAATAAAACTTCTGTTTTTACAGAGCTTAATAAACCGGTAGTAGAAAGGAAAAAAGCAACTACCATCCCGACAATTAACACGGTTGTGAAACGATCCACAGCTTTGGTTGAAAGCCACACGAAGGCTGCAAGGATAAGGCAGAAAATTAAAGAGCCTGAAGTTCTTCCAATATCCACCGCACTTTCAGCAGAACTGAACGCTTGGTTGAGCAGATTTTGTGTAATGCCTCCACCTGAGGTTATGTAGGCATAAGTCAAAATATACAAGACGAAAGCAACGGAAAGGCCATTGATAATATTCCAACTTTTTCCTAATAAATCTTTAACGATGGTGTCAAAACTTGAACCTGTTGGATAATGTAGATTAGCTTCTAGGATCATTAATCCTGATGTCGTCATACAAAACCAAGTATAAATTAAAGCGAGAATCGAACCAATAAACCATACACCAGCCGTTGAAGTTGGGTTAGCCAGCATGCCTGCACCAATAGCTGTACCAGCGATGATCATCGCGCCGCCTAAGAGAGAAGGTGATCTTTGTTGTGTCATAAAATGCCTCTAAAATAAATTTGCACTATTATAGTAGTGCAAAAGGAAAGTGCAATATATTTATATCGACAAAAAATAATAAATTTATATAATCTGCTTCAGTTCAAAAAAGGATGACTTATGAAAAAACAACTTAAAAGTTTTGCTTTTGCGCTATTAGCTAGTTCACTTATAACGGCTTGTGCTGATTCGGCTTCTATAAATCGAGAGGCTGCGAGTAGTTATGCACAAGAAATGGGAAAAATTCGTACTCAGGGTGCAATTGATACTTCATCAAATACTGCAAAACGAATTCACCATGTGTTTCATAAAATGGTGAATTATGCAAACCAAGCTAATGAAACTGGACAGCAGTTTAACTGGCAAATTAATGTTATTAAGTCAAAAGAATTGAATGCTTGGGCAATGCCGGGCGGTAAAATGGCATTCTATACTGGGTTAGTTGATACCTTACAACTTAATGATAATGAGATCGCAGTTGTAATGGGGCATGAAATGGCTCATGCATTAAAAGAACATGGTAAAGCTAAAACTAACTTTGGAACCGTGAGTAATATTGTTGGAGCCATTGGAGGAACAGCATTATCTATTGCAGTTGGGACGGATGTGACAGATTTAGTTTCGCTTACTAAAGATTTTGCTTTAGACAAACCTTATTCTCGTAGTGCTGAAACTGAAGCGGATGAAGTAGGATTAATGTTAATGGCTCGTTCTGGATACAACCCACAGGTCGCGCCAGGATTGTGGCAAAAAATGGCAAAAGTGTCTGGTGGTTCTCGAGGTGCTCTTGATGTGTTAGCATCTACTCATCCTAGTGATCAGTCTCGTCAAGAAAACTTACAACGTTTATTACCTGAAGCGATGGAGCTTTATAAAGCCGCTAAAAATAAAAACGGCTAAATAAATTTAGTCAAAAAATGATCTGCCCCCAAAAATCTAGACGATTAATTCAAGGACTGACAACGATATTGTATCAGACTCAGCCCTTTTAATTTCAGTTGGATTCGACGGTGGTTATAATAGTCCAAATAATCCCTTACCGATTCAACTATCTCTTCTTTCGTTTTAAATTCCCACTTGTAAAAGCATTCCCGTTTTTAATCTCCAAAGAAACTTTCCATTGCTGCGTTATCTAAGCAATTCTCTTTTCTTGACATACTTTGAATTATACCTTTCTCGGCAAATATTCGGTGTAAGCACTCATCTCATACTGCTACCTTAGTCTGAATGTAAAATCAAGCCCTCAACCTTATTCTGGCGTTTGCTCGCCATCTTTAACATTGACTTGTGCCCAATTCAGCAAGTAACTGAGATTAAAGGCGACTATCTCATTGTTAAATAAGTCTAAAATAGGGGA
Source organism: Haemophilus quentini (assembly GCA_001752465.1). Lineage (GTDB taxonomy): Bacteria > Pseudomonadota > Gammaproteobacteria > Enterobacterales > Pasteurellaceae > Haemophilus > Haemophilus quentini. The sequence goes on along the minus strand of MDJB01000001.1, from coordinate 108,565 downwards.
TAAATAGACTCCCCCTATCTTTCGCTTTAAACTCCGTGATATCTGTTACCCACTATTGATTCGGGGCAGTTGCCGTAAAATCACGCTCAAGACGATTCGGAGAAATATGGCCTATTGTTCCTCGATAGGTCGTGAATTTCTTGCGTTTTCTTGACCGCACTTGGCGTCCGAATACCAGCATTAGACGTTGGATTTTCTTGTAATTTACCGTTAGCAGGCTGGCATGAACACGTCGGTAGACATAATCAAGATGATTGGCTTTGATGCGTTTAATGGCCTTTTTCAGCTGCTCACCCTTATCTAGTTTAATCTGAAGTTTAGCAAAAAATGTACTACGCGCTAACTGTGCAAAGCCTAAAAGCCATTTTAACGGATAGCGTGTTCTTAACCTTTGGATAATTTCCTTTACTCGGCTTCGTCCTGAAATCTGAGCCTTCTCAATTCATTTAGGTAGGCTTCAAGCTGTAAAATTCTCAGGCGTAAACGCTCTTCTTCAGTTTTGGGTGGAGGTGGCATTTTTGCATATTTGGGTTTCATCGGCGGTCGTCCTGATGGTTTACGGGGAATAAGTTCTTTTATGCCACTTTTTCAAACCGTTTTAACCACGTCCCGACTAGGGCGTTGGAAGGAATATTGTAAAAACGCGCAGCTTCTCTAATACTCATTTTTCCATTCAAAATAGAGTGGAGAGCCAATTTAAATTCTATTGTGTAATGTTTACCCATAAAAAAATCTGCACCTCAATTGTTGGTTGTTGAGTCCAACTTTTAGAGTGCAGATCAAATTTTCACCGCTCTTTTTTTCTTAACTAGGATTAGATTTGTGTTAAATCTACATTTTTAGTTTCTTTTGACGCTAATAATGCCAATAGCGTCATGAGGGCATTGATTGCTAAATAAATACCTACGCCCATCACACCAAATGATGCATTAATTTTTAAAGAAATCATCGCCGCAATCGTTGCACCAATAATTGATGCTAAATTATAGGCGAGAGATGCGCCTGAATAACGCACTTCCGTTGGAAATAATTCTGGTAATAGCGCAGCCATTGGACCAAATGTCATCCCCATGATCGCCATACCAATTACTAAAAATGCAAATACGCTCATTGGGGTACCATTTTCTAAGAAGAATGGCATTGTTAAACCAAGTACACCAACAGCCACCGTCACCCAAATTAACCATTTACGGCGACCGATTTTATCGGCATAAACACCAGAAATACTGATAAAAATACCAAATACAATAGCACTAATTAATAACAAGCCAGTAAATGTATTTGCTGGGATACCTAAGCCAAGCGCATAACCTGCTTCAGAAAGCTTTGGTGCAGTTCGAGAATATGCCTGAGCAAAAGCCGTCATAATGTAAAACAGAGAATAAGTTGCCACCATGATAAATGTGCCAATAATCATTGGTTTTAAGTGTTTAGTAAAAACAACACTCACTGGCGCATTCAATTTTTTGCCTTTTTGCTCCGCTTCCACAAATACATGGCTTTCATGCAAAGTTAAGCGAACATATAAGCCGACAGCGACCAATAAAACAGAAGATACAAACGGAATACGCCATGCCCATTCCACAAGGGCATCTTGACCGAGGAAATAGCTAACTAAGAAGAATGTTGCATTCGCTACAAATAAGCCAATTGGCGCACCTAATTGAGGGAAAGTGCCGTACCATGCACGTTTGCCTTCTGGCGCATTTTCTGTGGCGACTAAAGCTGCACCACCCCATTCGCCACCGAGTCCAATACCTTGACCAACACGGCATACGCAAAGCAAAATTGGCGCCCAGATACCAATTTGAGCATAGTTAGGAAGTAAACCAATTACCACTGTTGAACCGCCCATTAAAACAAGGGAGGCAACCAAGGTTTTTTTACGACCAATTTTATCGCCAAAGTGTCCAAATAATGCAGAACCAATTGGACGTGCAAAAAATGCTAAAGCAAGCGTAGAAAGAGAAAGTAAATCATTAGAAAGCGGATCATCGCTATGGAAGAATTGCGTATTGAAAACTAATACAGCGGCAGCTGCATAGATATAATAATCAAAAAATTCGATTGCCGTACCGACCATCGAGGCTAACGCCACTTTCATCGGATTATTACGAAGTTGTGTAGACATTGTGTTTCCTTAGTAGTTTATTATAAAGAGAAAGGATTGAATCCTAGCACTTTAACTAAGGCCTAGCAATTTTTAATACATAATTTTCTATTTTTTTAGAGAAATATTTTGAATTTTCTAAATGTGAATTATGCCCAGCGGAAGGAATAGTTACTAAATCAATTTGATTTTCTTTGGCAATAGTTTGAAATTTATGATCTCGTTCGCCACAAAAATAAAAAAATGGCAAAGAACTTAACCGCACTTTTTCACTAAAATCAGATTGTTTAGATAGACTTGTCGCCAGCAACATCCTGCCAATATTTTCACCACAATTTGATTTTCGTTTTTCAACTAACTGCAGTCTTTCTTCTGCGGTCAAATGAGAAAACACGGGCTGTTGATACCAATCATTTAATACATTTCCTGGTGGTTCTTGTATAAAACGTTGCGACCAAGCAAAATCATGTTGAAAACGAGCCTGCTTTTCTTCATCAGTTTTTAAACCTAGATTCGCCCCTTCTAAAATAACGCCTTGCAAATTAAATCTTTCCACCTGAGCTTGCAGCGCATAATACAAAGCGATCCGTCCACCTAGAGAATACCCAACAAGAAAATACGGTTTATTTTTTACCGCACTTTTAATTTGCTGAGCCAAATACTCCGCCGTTTCTTCAAAATTTGTGACTTCAATGTCTTTAGCTTGCCCGTGAAAAGGTAAATCTAGCGCAATACAATTAAAGTACGGTAGATTTTCAATGACTTTTTGCCAATCGTTTTTTGTACCAAGAAGTCCGTGAAGAAAAATGATGTTTATCATTGAAGGGATTATTGATAGAAAATAATAAAATATGGCGGACTAAAGCCCGCCTACATAATACTTAAGCACCAATCACAGCGTGACTAATTTGCTCGATTAAGCGTTTATACAAACTACTACCATCACTCGGACTCGTTTTAATTTCAATTAACGTTGCCTTGCGACGACTATAAGCCTGTTTAACAACGGAATTAAGATCCGCCCAAGTATAAGGATGAGCGTATTTGAGATCGAACATTGCCGCGATTTGAGAAAAATCACCATTATGCGGTAATCGATAGAACTGATCTTTGATTTGTTCATCCACAGGTAACATATCAAAAATCGCACCGCCATTATTATTGATCACAAAGATTACCGTTGGTTGCGTAACATTTTTGAATAATGCGAAAGAATTCAAATCATATAAAGTGGACGTATCGCCAATCACTGCAACAACAGGTTTATTTGAACCGATACCAATTCCCGCAGCCGTAGCCAACAAACCATCAATTCCACTTGCGCCACGATTGGTATAAACGGGATAACTTTCTGGTAATTGCGTTAGCGCATCAACCAGACGAACAAGTAAACTATTACCTAAAAATAAAACACCGTTATAAGGTAAAAGTGTTGGTAAACGTAATGCAAGCGAGGCTTCCGTTAAATTTCCGCCTACTTGCTGTTCAATAAAGGTCGCACAGAATTTAGATAAAGCTAACGGCTCAAGCAACCAAGGCTTTTGGCGTAAAGGAGGATGCGCACGCAACCAATGATGTGCTTTTGCATTAAATCTGGTAAGCGAATGATGATAAGGATCTAATGCTTTACCGCTTTGTTCAACCAACCAAAATTCACCTTTAAACGCCTGTAAGAATTGATTAATTCGTTTACTAATAAAACGTGCACCAAATTGAATCACAATATCAGCTTGCAAAAGTTTTTCACGAACAGTTTGGTTTGCGAGCCAAATATCTTCATAAGGCGTAGTTGGAACAACACCAGATTGAATATCCGTTAGTAATATCCAACCCATAGCGCTTGCCCAAGAATTAATGCCCATCGCTTGTTCTGCAGGTAATTGACCAACCACAACGACACCACGTTTGGTACGCCAATGATCCCAATTTTCATGCATTAATACTTCATTCTGTTGCACTTCCACATTCATCCAAGGCTTGGTTTGAATTAACCAGCGTTGTAACGGCTGCAGCCAAGGGTGAGAATCTACAGCCTCATCAGTTGCATCATAAAGCGGCTCGGCAAATGGTACATTAATATGAACAACGCCACCTTGTTGTTTTTGTTGAAAGGCAGCCTGTTCAAGTAGAGAAATCAACCATTGCGCAGAATAATCAGCATTCGGTTTAGGTAAATTAACATTTGCAACCGGATACTGACCAAACATATTTTGCTGCAAAATAGCCTGATTTGCGCCGCACTCCCAAAGTTCTGGTGGACGATCGGCAGTTAAAACAAATAAATTAACACTGGTTTGGCGTGCTTCAATAATTGCGGGATAAAGGTTTGCAGTCGCCGTGCCTGATGTAACAATAATTGCAACAGGTGATTGAGTTGCCTTAGCAATACCCAAGGCAAAAAAACCTAAACCACGTTCATCAAAATGAGTATGACAATTGACTGAACCCGCATTTTGCAAACGTACGGCTTCAAGAGTTAAAGGTGTCGAACGCGAACCTGGCGCGATACAAACGTGAGAAACGCCTTGGCGCACCAAGGTTTCTAAAATCACTTTCGACCAACAACGATTAAACACGCTTACCGACATTTTTTTCTCCGTTATCATTTTTCTTCTGCAAACAAGGAAATCAACCCTGCCGCTTTACGTTCAATTTCTTTCCATTCTTCCAATGGCTGCGAGCCCGCCACAATGCCCGCACCAGCAAATACACGAATCCGATGACCTTCAATAAAGGCAGAACGAATCGCCACACAAAACTCTGAACATGCATCGCTCATCACGCCCAATGTTCCTGCATACCAGCCACGATCAAAGATTTCGATTTCTGACAAAATCATTTTGGCTTGTTGCTGTGGCAAACCAGATACCGCAGCTGTAGGATGAATCGCTTTTAATATATTTACATCTGCATAATGTGCGGTCAAATTTGCACGAATTTTACGAATCAAATGTTGTACTTTGCGTAACGGTTTCAATTCCACATTGCTTACATCAAAACTTTCTACTTGATTACGTAAATTCTGCGAAATATCTTCTACGACCAACCAATTTTCTTTTAAATTTTTCTCGTCATTTAATAACCAATTGGCTTGAGATTTAGTTTCTTCCTCACTTTCAGAAACCGATGCTGTCCCAGCCAAAGCCTCTGTTAGTAACAAATTATACTCACGAGCAAATAGGCGTTCTGGTGTAGAACCAACAAAAACCGAATGAGGATTTTCAGCCCACAAAAAATGATAACAACCTTGATTTTGTTTTTCGCTTTCTGCTAAAAAATCGTACGCATTAATCGCTTGCTTTAAATGAAAAGTGGTTTCATTGGCTAATACAATTTTTGTCAGCTCTCCACTTTTAATTTCTACTAAAGCCTGATTTACCCAATCACACCAAGTCCTCTCGTTAGCTCTAGGCTCTGTATGCAAAGGAATCTGTTTTGGCAAAGCAGAAAGTGCGGTGAAATTTTCAAAAGTTTTGAGGTGGGCTAAAGTATCATTCACACTTTGCTCATCTTTCACAAAAAATGATACCAATGCACCTTTCTCATCCTGTTCAACAAGAATTTTTGGCAATACAAATTGTGCTATACCTTGAAATTGCAAACCACCTACCAGTGGAAAACCACTTTCTTCAATAAACTCTTGCGCTAAATTTAACTGTGAAAATGACCGCTCTTCACCAAGAGCGGCTAATGCTTTTGCTTCATCACGAAAATGTAAATAAAATTGTGGATACGCAGATTGACCTTTCAGCCAAGCCAACAAATCAACCTTGTCCAGTTTCACCTGAAAACGGACAAGTTCACTCGTTGATTGCTGTAAATATGCGTGAATTTGCGATTTTAACTCGCCCATTGCCTGCGCTAAATAACTCATTAGATTTTGTTTTAAATACACAAAAAATTAGCCGTATTCTACCGCAGATTGTTAATGACAAAAAATTTTTTTACAAAATCTTTTCAATATTGAAAATTCAGCGTAAATTAACCGCACTTTTCTCGAAAAATTTATTAGAAACAAAAGGATTTCACTATGCGATTATTCCCAAAATCCGACAAATTAGAACACGTATGTTATGACATTCGCGGGTCAGTGCACAAAGAAGCACTACGCTTAGAAGAAGAAGGTAATAAAATTTTAAAACTAAATATCGGTAATCCCGCACCTTTCGGTTTTGAAGCACCAGATGAAATTTTAGTTGACGTATTGCGTAATTTGCCGTCCGCTCAAGGATACTGTGATTCAAAAGGTTTATATTCTGCTCGTAAAGCAATTGTTCAATATTACCAATCAAAAGAGATTCATGGCGCGACCGTCAATGATGTATATATTGGTAACGGCGTATCTGAGCTTATCACAATGGCCATGCAAGCATTACTCAATGATGGTGATGAAGTACTCGTGCCGATGCCTGATTATCCGCTTTGGACTGCTGCGGTAACACTTTCTGGTGGCAAGGCTGTTCATTACCTTTGTGATGAAGAAGCAAATTGGTTTCCCGCTATTGATGATATTAAAGACAAGGTGAATGCGAAGACTAAAGCGATTGTCATCATCAACCCAAACAACCCAACTGGCGCGGTGTACAGCAAAGAATTATTGCAAGAAATTGTGGAAATCGCTCGCCAAAATAATTTGATTATCTTCGCAGACGAAATCTACGACAAAATTTTATATGACGGAGCAGTACATCATCATATTGCCGCACTTGCTCCTGATTTATTAACTGTTACGTTAAACGGTTTATCAAAAGCTTATCGAGTTGCAGGCTTCCGCCAAGGTTGGATGATTTTAAACGGCCCAAAACATAATGCGAAAGGTTATATTGAAGGCTTGGATATGCTGGCATCAATGCGTTTATGCGCTAACGTACCAATGCAACATGCAATTCAAACCGCACTTGGTGGCTATCAAAGTATTAATGAGTTTATTTTGCCAGGAGGCCGATTACTTGAGCAACGTAATAAAGCCTACGATCTCATCACTCAAATTCCAGGTATTACTTGCGTGAAACCAATGGGGGCGATGTATATGTTCCCGAAAATTGATGTGAAAAAATTCAATATTCACAGTGATGAAAAAATGGTGCTGGATTTACTCCGCCAAGAAAAAGTACTACTTGTGCACGGTAAAGGATTTAATTGGCATTCACCGGATCACTTCCGTGTAGTGACCCTTCCTTATGTGAATCAGCTTGAAGAAGCCATTACAAAATTAGCAAGATTTTTGTCGGATTACCGTCAATAATGTATTCTTTGACAAAAGAATAAATAGGACTAAATAATCTGCCCCTAAAGTTGGACTAAATAACCAACTCACTAAGGTGCAGATTTTTTATTAACTAAATACCTTATCTTTCAAACAACAAGTGAGGAATTTTTATCTTCAATATAGTAAAAATTGTTTTCTCATCCAAACATATTTTCAATCTCTCGAACAAACATTAAATCGTCTAATTCTCCTTTATGTCCAATATATTTATCATACGTTGGACTTTCTTATGATTAATGTTGAGGAGGACTTAGTGCGATAATCGTAACATTCATGATTATCACAATAATCCGTATAATTTGTTGTGATATCGCCTTATCTTTATTGATTTGTTCTTTCAAATGATAAAAGAAAATACTGAATAATCCCCCCATTAAATCAAGCAGTATCTGAAGTGAAAAGCCATTGTGCAATAATTGGACCAGATTTTATTGCACTGTAGCGCGACCAAAGAAGGTAATATCAAATGAGAGGTTATCAATAAATCCTATTTAAAAACGGTATTCAACAAAGTATGTCGAGAAAAAGAAATTGTTTAGATAATGCGGTGACGGAGAGCTTCTTTAGGCAGTAAAAAAGAAGACTACAATGGAAAACAATTTGATACTTTTGATCAACTAGAAAAATAATTCATAAGTGCATTCATTATTACAATCATGAGTGTACTCAGTGTAAACTAAAAGGACTAAGCCCCATGGAGTATAGAACTCAGTCCTTGATTTAACAGTCTAACTTTTAGGATTAGATAAAAAACACCTAACTTTTATCTTTTTTAGCGCAAGAACGCTGGAATGTTTTTCTCGTATTCTGAGATTTTATCTTCATGCTGAAGGGTTAAACCGATATTATCCAGGCCGTTTAACAAACAATGACGGCGGAATTCATCCAGTTCAAAGTGATAGGCTTTGTCACCTACGGTTACGGTCATCGCTTCTAAATCCACATGGATTTGTTTGCCTTCATTTGCCCACACCCATTGGAAGATTTCTTCTACTTCTGCTTCGCTTAAACGAATCGGTAACATGTGGTTATTTAAGCTGTTGTTGTAGAAAATATCTGCAAAACTTGGTGCGATCATCACTTTGAAACCGTAATCGGCTAATGCCCAAGGTGCGTGTTCACGAGACGAACCACAGCCGAGGTTTTTACGCGCTAATAAAATGGCCGCGCCTTGATATTGTGGATAATTCAATACGAAATCTGGATTTGGCTTGGTGCCTTCCACATCCAAATAACGCCATTCATGGAATAAGTGTTTGCCGAAACCTACGCGGGTAATCGCTTGTAAGAATTGTTTTGGAATAATCGCATCCGTGTCCACGTTTGCCGCATCCAATGGCACTACTAAGCCTGAAAGTTGTTTAAATCCTGCCATTTTCTGCTCCTTAGTTTAATGTTACGTCACGAATATCAACGAATTTACCGAACATTCCCGCTGCGGCAGCCATGGCAGGGCTCACCAAGTGAGTGCGACCATTACGGCCTTGGCGACCTTCAAAGTTACGGTTTGATGTAGAAGCACAGCGTTCCCATTCGCCTAAACGGTCATCGTTCATTCCTAAGCACATTGAACAGCCAGGATTACGCCATTCCGCACCTGCTGCAATAAAGATTTTATCCAAGCCTTCTTTTTCCGCTTGTTCTTTGACTAAACCAGAACCCGGCACCACTAAAATTCGTTTTACATTATCGGCTTTTTTGCGACCTTTCATGACGGCCGCCGCTGCGCGTAAATCTTCAATGCGAGAGTTAGTGCAAGATCCGATAAATACTTGATCAACTTTAACTTCTTTTAAATTAGTGCCAGCTTCTAAGCCAATATAATGTAAGGCTTTTTCCGCCGAAGCACGCTGTACAGGATCTGCCATTTCTTGCGGATTTGGTACGGTTTCATTCACAGAAATCACTTGCCCCGGGTTTGTCCCCCAAGTGACTTGTGGTGCGATGTCTTTTGCTTCTAGCGTTACCACGGTGTCAAATTTTGCATCATCATCGGATTTTAAGGTTTTCCAATAAGCAACTGCATCATCCCAATCTTTACCTTTCGGTGCATGCGGACGACCTTTTAAGTATTCGAAAGTAGTTTCATCCGGTGCGATTAAACCTGCTTTGGCGCCCATTTCAATCGCCATATTACAAACGGTCATACGGCCTTCCATAGAAAGGTCACGAATCGCTTCACCACAGAATTCCACCACATGGCCTGTACCGCCCGCCATAGTGGTTTTACCGATAATAGCAAGAATGATATCTTTTGCGGTAATGCCTGGCGCCACTTTGCCACGCACTTCTATTTTCATACTTTTTGCGCGAGCTTGTTTTAAGGTTTGTGTCGCCAACACGTGTTCGACTTCAGATGTACCAATACCAAATGCCAAAGCACCGAACGCGCCGTGAGTGGCAGTATGGGAGTCACCACAAACGATCGTCATGCCCGGTAAAGTTAAGCCTTGTTCAGACCCCATCACATGTACAATTCCCTGCTCTTTCGTTGTCATATCAAATAATTTGATACCCGTCGCTTTGGTATTTTTATCAAGTTCTAACACTTGAATTTTAGCTTGACCTTCAAGTTTGTTCACGTCGCGTACTTGAGTAGAAATGCTGTGATCCATGGTACCGAAAGTTTTATTCACTTGGCGCACTTGGCGCCCCGCAACACGTAAACCATCAAAGGCTTGCGGACTAGTCACTTCATGGATTAAATGACGGTTGATATACAAAATCGGCGTTTCGCCCTCTGCTTCATACACAATGTGCGAATCAAATAATTTTTCGTAAAGTGTTTTTGCCATAATATTTCTCAATTCGTTAGAGGCTTTTGTTAGGGTAAGTGCGGTTAAAATCCGAGGTATTTTTGAACCGCACTTTCATTGTTTTTTATTAGATTGCGTCAGCAATCAATGTGCCCATTTCCGCAGTTGAAACAGGCGTAGAGTCATCGGCTAAATCACCCGTACGGTGACCTTTTGCTAAGACTTTTTGTACCGCATTTTCAATGGCATCTGCGGCTTCGTTTAAGTTGAAGCTGTAACGCAGCATCATTGCCGCAGAAAGAATTTGTGCGATTGGATTAGCAATGCCTTTGCCTGCGATATCTGGAGCGGAACCGCCAGCCGGTTCATATAGGCAGAAACCTTCTTCGTTTAAGCTAGCGGATGGCAACATCCCCATAGAACCCGTGATCATCGCTGCTTCATCAGAAATAATATCGCCAAAAATGTTAGAGCAGAGTAGCACATCGAAAGACTCAGGCGCTTTGATTAACTGCATGGTCGCGTTGTCGATATAGATATGCTCTAAGGTGACTTCTGGATATTCTTTTGCAATTTCTGTCACGGTTTCACGCCATAAAATAGAAGACTGTAATACGTTCGCTTTATCCACAGAAGTGACTTTTTTATTACGCTTCATTGCTGCCTCAAAAGCGGCTCTAGCAATACGCTCGATTTCATATTTGTAATACACTTCCGTATCAAATGCTTTGGTTTGTGCGCCTTCGCCCTCACGGCCTTTAGGCTGACCGAAATAAATTCCGCCTGTTAATTCACGAACCACCACCATATCAAAACCTTTCGCAGCAATATCAGCACATAATGGACAGAATTTTTCGAGTCCTTTATAAAGGGTAGCAGGGCGGAGATTACAGAATAATTTGAAATGTTTACGCAATGGTAATAATGCACCGCGTTCTGGTTGTTGATCAGGTGGTAAATTTGTCCATTTAGGGCCACCAACAGAACCAAACAAAATCGCGTCAGCTTCATCACAGCCTTTTAAAGTTTCTGTTGGTAATGGGCAACCACAATGATCAATGGCTGCACCACCTACATAAAACTCGTTGAAGTTAAGTTTAAAACCAAATTTTTCTTGAACTTTGTTTAATACCTTAATCGCTTCCGCCATTACTTCAGGGCCAATACCATCGCCTGGTAATACAGCTACATTGTATGATTGCATATTATTTTTCCTATTTCTTTCACACTAAAGTGCGGTTAATTTTCTTCATATTTTCTCCTCTCTTTTATAAAGAGGAGTTTGGGGGGAGATTTTAACGATATAAAATTCACCACTGAGGTTGATGTTACTTCTGCCAAATCTCCCCTAACCCCTCTTTGCTAAAGAGGGGGACTAATCAATTAATGATGTTTATGGCTTTTAATATCGGCGACTTTATGAGCACGATAAATAGTATTAATCGCATGAACTAAAGCAAGCGCGGAAGATTCAACGATGTCTGTTGCTAAACCAACACCGTGGAATTTACGCCCTTCGTGTTCAACCACAATATCCACTTGCCCTAATGCTTCAGCGCCCTCGCCTTTAGCGGTTAAGTTATAGTGAGACATTTTGATTTCTAAGCCAGTTAAATTTAAGATGGCGTTGTAAACCGCATCGACCGGGCCGTTACCTCCAATTGAAGAGGTACTTAATTTTTCGCCATCTAATTTCAATTGAACAAAAGCGGTTGCTGGATATTCTTTCGTTGAATGCGCTGAAAGTTTATCTAATACCAAACGATCTTCATCCCCTTGTTGCATATCAATAAACGCCAATGCTTCCAAGTCATAATCGAATACCTGACCTTTTTTATCCGCCAATTTTAAGAACGCATCATACAATTTGTCCAAATCATAATCTTGTTCATTGTAGCCCATATCCGTCATATGACCTTTCACCGCCGCGCGACCAGAACGTGCGGTTAAGTTTAATTTCTCTTTCTTCAAGCCAATGGTTTCCGGCGACATGATTTCGTAGGTATTTTTGTTTTTCAACATACCATCTTGGTGAATACCAGAAGAGTGAGCAAAAGCATTTGAACCCACAATCGCTTTATTTGGTTGAATTGGCATATTACAAAGTTGGCTCACCATTTGGCTGACACGGTGAATTTCTTGCGTGTTGATGCGAGTATCTACACCCATAAATTCTTGGCGAACTTTCATTGCCATCACCACTTCTTCCAAGGCGGTATTGCCTGCGCGCTCGCCGATACCGTTGATAGTACATTCAATTTGACGCGCACCATTTTGTACTGCAGTTAAAGAATTAGCGGTTGCCATACCTAAGTCATTATGGCAATGCACAGAAATCACAGCTTTATCGATATTTGGCACGCGATTGCGCACTTGAGCAATAATGTTGCCGTATTCATTTGGTAAGCAAAAACCTACTGTATCGGGAATATTTACTGTAGTTGCACCCGCATTGATTGCCGCTTCAACAATACGACAGATATTATCAATACCTGTACGGCCGGCATCTTCGCAAGAGAACTCAACATCATCCGTATAATTACGTGCGCGTTTCACTGCTGCAACAGCCATTTCTACCACATCATCAAAAGAACGTTTTAATTTCGCTTCAACGTGCAATGCGGAACTTGCAATAAAAGTATGAATACGGAATGCCTCAGCAACTTTCAATGCCTCGTATGCGGCATCAATGTCTTTATCTACTGCTCGAGATAACGCGGCAACACGAGAATTTTTGATATAACGCGCAATGGTTTGAACAGACTCAAAATCTCCTTGAGAAGAAACGGGGAACCCCACTTCCATTACATCCACACCTAAACGTTCAAGTGCTAAAGCAATCTGTAATTTCTCTTTTACCGTCAAACTTGCTTTTAATGCCTGTTCCCCATCACGCAAGGTAGTATCAAAAATAATAACGCGATCTGTCATAACAATGTCCTTACTAAAAGTCCTTCTGAAATCACTCCGAAAGTGCGGCGCATTTTCCTGTATTTTTTAGACAAAAAACCCGCAGCTTATAAAGTGCGGGTTTAAAATTGGGCATTTACATCTGATGTTTTTCATCCACAACTTAGCCGCACATAAAATGTGAGAGCAGCAGGTTGAGAGATAAAGAAACAATACGAGACATAAATAAAAATCCTTCTGTGTAAAACGCTTTTCATATTACGAATAAAAAACTGGCTGTCAAACTATTTTTTAGCGTTTTATATCAAAAAAATTTATTTCAACACAACATAAAATATACATTTAACTAATAAATTAAAGATAAAAAGAATATTCAACCAAGTCTATTACAATCAGCAAATTTTTATTATTTAATTTTTTACATTTTCAAAATAACAAAAATTTTGCAATTTTTTACTCATCAAAAAGAATTTTTGCGATCTATATCGCAAAATGCTTTCAAGTTAATCGTTTCTTTCACTCGTATTTTCCATACTAAATTTTCAAATCAAAAAGGAAAAAGCATGCACGATATTACTTACACGCTACTCCGCCTAATGCAAGTCCCTAAACTTGGCGGAGTGGGCATTGATAAAATTTTATCCAATATTACGCTAGATGAGTTACTTAATTATGATGATGTTGCTTTTCGACAAATGGGATGGGGAGCCATTCAAATTCGTCGTTGGTTCAAGCCTGAAACAAAATTTATTGAGCCAGCGCTAGAGTGGTCACAAAAAGAGGGAAATCATTTGGTGAATTATTTTTCCCCTTTTTACCCCTTTCTATTGAAACAGATAGCGAGCTTTCCCCCTCTGCTATTTGTAAAAGGAAATTTGACCGCACTTTCACAACGTCAAATTGCCATAGTGGGAAGTCGCTACTGCACGGCTTATGGTGAATATTGGGCTAAATATTTTGCTACGGAACTTTCATTGGCTGGCTTTACGATTACTAGTGGACTTGCGTTGGGAATAGATGGGCATTGCCATCAAGCGGTTGTTGATATTCAAGGACCAACCATTGCAGTTTTAGGAAGCGGATTAGAACAAATTTATCCCGTAAAGCACCGAAAACTTTCAGAACTCATTTTGCAAAATAACGGTACATTAGTTTCTGAGTTTTTACCAAACCAAGCACCAATTGCGACAAACTTCCCTCGTCGTAATAGGATTATTAGCGGGCTTTCGGTCGGGACATTAGTAGTTGAAGCCACAGAAAAAAGCGGCTCTCTGATTACCGCTCGGTATGCATTGGAACAAAATCGAGAGGTTTTTGCTGTGCCAGGCAATATTCAAAGTGAATTTAGCCAAGGTTGTAATCGTCTCATTAAACAAGGCGCAATGTTGGTGGAAAATGCAAAGGATATTTTGGAAACTCTCTACCAACATTCTATCCATAGCCAAACTGAAATCGATTTTGACCAGATTGCAGTGCCTAATTACACGCCCCCCCCCGATCCTCGCCGATTAGTAGAAGCACCAAGTCACCCGAAACTTTACTCGCGTATCGGTTACACTCCCGTGAGCATTGATGATTTAGCTGAAGAATTTAACTTGAGTGTCGATGTTTTACTTGTTCAGTTGCTCGATCTTGAATTGCAAGATCTCATCATGAGTGAAAATGGGCTATATAAACGCGTTTAGTGTAAATTTTTATGCTAATATACGCCCATTCTTTTTTCATAAAAGGACGATTATGTTAGCCATTATCTCCCCTGCGAAAACCCTTGACTTTGAAAGTGCGGTAAAAAATTTTCCTGTTTCTCAACCGCACTTTACTGATTACAGCGAACAACTTATTGAGGTTTGTCGTAAACTTTCTCCACAAGATCTTTCATCACTTATGTCTATCAGCGATAAGTTAGCTGGGCTTAATGTTGCACGCTTTTCTGAATGGACAAAAATTCACAATGAAAATAATTCCCGCGCTGCATTATTTGCATTTAAAGGCGATGTTTATACTGGTTTAAATGCTGATTCACTTTCTGAGGATGATGTCCTTTTTGCGCAATCCCATTTACGTATGCTTTCTGGGCTTTATGGGCTTTTAAAACCACTTGATTTAATGCAACCTTACCGATTAGAAATGGGCACAAAATTAGCTAATCCAAAAGGAAAAGATCTGTATGCCTTTTGGGGAAATGTGATCACTCAAGCGGTTCAACAAGCTATAGATGAACAAGGTGATAATATTCTGATAAATTTAGCCTCGGATGAATATTATAAATCAGTTAAAGAAAACCAACTTAAAGCCAAGATAATCAAGCCAGTTTTCTTAGATAATAAAAATGGCAAATACAAAGTAATTAGTTTTTATGCTAAAAAAGCGCGAGGCTTGATGTGTCGCTATATTATTCAACATCGTTTAACTGAAATTGAACAATTAAAAGAATTTGATTTAGGTGGTTATTGGTTTGATTCAGCATCCTCCACTGAAACCGAATTTGTATTTAAGCGAGATATTAATGAATAAAATTTTTGTTATTTTGACCGCACTTATACTCTCTGGCTGTGCAACTAAGCTGACGCAATTAAATGTGCCTACGCAGTTAGAGCACAACGGTAAAAATTATGCCCTTACTGGCAGCCAAGATTTAGAAACCATTGCTCGCTATGTTTATATAGCTAAGCCAGATACGCTAGAAAATTGGCAATCTGAAATTGAAATTCTCTTTGATCGCAATCAACCAGCGCGCTCAATTAAAGAGCGGATCGCATTGAGAGAACGTATTTATCGTAATACAGGCGTAAAAGATTTCCATTTCGATGCTATTCCAGAAAATTCAACCAATCCAAATGAATTAAATGGATATGTCATCTATTCGCCAACGAAAGAAAATCCATCTTGGCAAATCAATGTGATGAAAGGACGACAATTACCACAATGTGGCTTTGTTCAGTATCAATATTCGCAAAAAGTACAACAACCAACACTTTCTAAACATTTATCCATCGATAAAGTGCAACAACATTTGCAAAAATACGTTGTGGATATAGAAAGAAAGCATTTACAAGATTTGAAGTGGCAACTGTTCTGTCAAAAATAATGTAAAAAATTATGCCGGATCAAAATCTCATCAAATTTTGCTAGAGCGGATACCTCTAATGATGTAATCTTATACCAGTTTCCAATTACGGTTAAAAGTAGGTAAATATGATTAAAAAAATTGCAGTTTTAACAAGTGGTGGCGATGCGCCAGGTATGAATGCAGCAATTCGTGGCGTAGTACGTTCAGCACTTGCAGAAGGCCTAGAAGTGTTTGGTATCTATGATGGTTACCAAGGCTTATACAACAATAAAATCAAACAACTAAACCGCTACAGCGTATCTGATGTGATTAATCGCGGCGGTACTTTCTTAGGTTCTGCACGCTTTCCTGAATTTAAAGATCCAAATGTTCGTGCGAAATGCGCAGAAATTTTACGTTCTCACGGCATTGATGCACTTGTGGTTATCGGTGGTGACGGTTCTTACATGGGTGCAAAATTGTTAACCGAAGAACATGGTTTCCCTTGTGTTGGCTTACCTGGCACTATTGATAATGATGTTGCAGGTACTGACTATACCATCGGCTATCAAACTGCATTACAAACTGCAGTAGATGCAATCGACCATTTACGCGATACATCAAGCTCACACCAACGTATTTCTATCGTTGAAATTATGGGGCGCCATTGTAGTGACTTAACGATTTCTGCAGGCATCGCTGGCGGTTGTGAATATATCGTCGCATCAGAAATTGAATTTAATCGCGAAGAATTAATTCAGCAAATTGAACGGAGTATTATTCGTGGTAAACGCCATGCAATTATTGCAATCACAGAACTTTTAACCGATGTTCATTCTCTCGCGAAAGAAATTGAAGCTCGCGTTGGGCACGAAACTCGTGCAACTGTTTTAGGGCATATTCAACGTGGCGGTTCTCCTTGTGCTTTTGACCGTATTCTTGCTTCACGTATGGGCGCATACGCGGTAGATTTATTGCTACAAGGTAAAGGTGGCTACTGCGTAGGCATCCAAAATGAACAACTTGTTCACCATGATATTATTGATGCAATTAATAATATGCATCGTGAATTTAAAGGTGATTGGCTTAAAGTGGCAAAACGTTTGGAATAATCGTTTATTCACTTTATATAAATCACCAAAACTTAATTCATCTTTTTTATCTCACTTAAACAGACACAGCAATGTGTCTGTTTTTTCTTACAAAAGTGCGGTGATTTTTTCTTGAATTTTCTATAAATCATTTCACTTTTAAAGTTTAAAAATACACGCGACTGCCAGTTATCCCTAGATGATCTTTTTTGCTATAAAAATAGATATCCGATAAAATGCGCCAAGCAAAATAAGGTATAAAAATTATGACAAAGAAAAAAGTAAAACCAGGATCAAATACTATCGCACTGAATAAACGTGCGAAACATGATTATTTTATAGAAGATGAAATTGAAGCAGGTCTTGAACTACAAGGCTGGGAAGTCAAATCAATGCGCGCAGGCAAGGCAAACATTAGTGATAGTTATGTCATTTTCAAAAATGGCGAAGCCTTTTTATTCGGTGCAAGCATTCAGCCATTAAATGTTGCATCAACGCATATTGTTTGTGATCCAACTCGCACTCGTAAGTTATTATTAAATAAACGCGAATTAGCATCCCTATTTGGCAAAGCAAACCGAGACGGTTTTACCATCGTAGCGCTTTCTCTTTATTGGAAAAGTGCATGGGCAAAAGTCAAAATTGGTTTAGCCAAAGGTAAAAAACAACATGATAAACGCGATGATATTAAAGAGCGTGAATGGAAAGTAACAAAAGATCGCATTATGAAAAATGCACATCGAGGATAATATATAGCAAAAAGCCCGAAATTATTCGGGCTTTTTATTCATATCTTGTGGTTATTTAGCAGTCGGAACTTTTAATTCTGGCTCATCTGGTTTTTCAATTGGCGCAAAGGTTTTATCTTTATTCGCATCAATAATTTTTTGGGTATCATTGGCTAATGCTGTTAAACCCATTTTTTCATAAGCTTCTTTCATCAAAGACAAACCTTCATAAGTTGCTTTAGCATCAGGATATTGTTTCAACATTCCAACTACACGGTTTGACACTGCAACCCAAGCATCACGTTTTGCATAGAATTTTGCGATATCTAACTCATGACGAGCAAGCGCATCTTTAATATAAGCCATACGCGCTAAAGCATCTTGAGCATAAGGGCTATTAGGGAATACACGAACTAAATTTTGGAAATTAGAAAAAGCGGTACGCATAGAAGTAGTTTCGCGTGTCGCACGATCAATCCCAAAGAAATCTTGAATGAAATTGTCACCTGTTGTGGCATTGGTTAACCCCGCCATATAGACTGCATAGTCTTGGTTAGGACTTTGTGGAAATTGATGTAAAAAGCTATCTACCGTCAATAATACTTGCGTATAATCTTGCGCTTTATAGTTTGCATAAATTAAATCTAGCATCGCCTGTTCTTGATAAATACTACCAGGGAAACGTTCAGTCGCCGCTTTTAAATAACGAATAGCTTCAGAATAGCCGCCTTCTTGTAATGATGTAACACCTTTAGTGTACAACTCATTTACTGATGCTTGCTCCACATCTTTTGAACCACTTGAACATCCAACAACCAATGCTGCCACGGCAAGCAATGCCAAAGATTTTATTTTACGCATTGTTTTTTTCCTTAATTTTTACGAAAACCAATAAATAAGATACAATTGTCCGCTATTGTATAGAACATTAATCAATAAGCCAACTTTTAAAATTTTTGAGAGCTATTTATGCCACAAATTACCCTTTCCGCTGAAGTGCAGTCAGAACAAATGGGACAGCGTTTAGACCAAACACTTGCAGAGTTGTTCCCTGAATATTCTCGCTCCCGATTAAAAACATGGATTGAAGCCGATCTCGTAAAACTTAATGATCGTATTACCAATATTCCGCGTGAGAAAGTGCTCGGAGGAGAAAAAATAGAAATCACCGTAGAAGTGGAAGATGAGACACGTTTTGAACCAGAAAATATTCCATTGAATATCGTGTATGAAGATGACGACATTATTGTGATTAATAAACCCAAAGATCTTGTCGTACACCCTGGTGCTGGCAATCCAAATGGAACTGTGCTCAATGCGCTACTCTATCATTATCCGCCTATTGCAGAAGTACCGAGAGCAGGAATTGTGCATCGATTAGATAAAAATACGACAGGTCTAATGATTGTCGCAAAAACTATTCCAGCACAAACCAAGTTAGTACGTAACTTACAAAAACGCAAAATTACGCGTGAATATGAAGCGGTCGCTTCAGGCATTATGACCAAAGGTGGTACAGTAGATCAACCTATGGCTCGTCATGCAACCAAACGTACTTTAATGGCTGTTCATCCAATGGGAAAACCAGCTGTCACCCATTATCGTATTATGGAAAATTACCGTAACTACACCCGTTTACGTTTACGTTTAGAAACGGGGCGTACACACCAAATCCGTGTTCATATGGCACATATTGCCCATCCATTGCTAGGCGATCAAACCTATGGCGGACGCCCTCGTCCGCCTAAAAATGCTAGTGAAGACTTTATGGAAGTATTGCGTAATTTCAAACGCCAAGCTTTACATGCGGTCATGTTACGCTTAGCTCATCCAATTACAGGTGAAATGATGGAATGGTATGCCCCATTACCTGATGACTTTGTTGAATTGCTTAATGCACTCAAAGCTGACTATCTCGAACATCAAGATGAGTTAGATTATTAATATGCAAGCGATTAACCCCAATTGGAACGTACCAAAGAATATTCATGCCTTTACCACTACTCGTGAAGGGGGCGTGAGCTTGACGCCTTATTTTAGTTTCAACTTAGGCAATCATGTCGGTGATAACAAAAGTGCGGTAAAAACTAACCGCACTTTATTAGTAGAAAAATTTGGTTTGCCACAAACACCTATATTTCTAACTCAAACACACAGTACTCGAGTCATTCAATTACCTTATTCAGGACAAAATCTTGAAGCGGATGCAGTTTATACAAATGTTCCTCATCAAGTTTGTGCTGTTATGACTGCAGACTGTTTGCCGGTTCTATTCACCACAACATCTGGCAATGAAGTAGCTGCCGCACATGCTGGCTGGCGTGGTTTATGCGATGGCGTATTAGAAGAAACTGTCAAATGCTTTCAGGCTAAACCTGAAGATATTGTCGCGTGGTTTGGCCCTGCAATTGGCCCAACAGCATTTCAAGTTGGAATTGATGTTGTAAAACAATTTGTTGCAATAGATGAAAAAGCCAAACTCGCCTTTCAACCTGATGAAATAGAAGAAGGTAAATACCTAGGTAATCTTTATCAAATCGCAACTCAGCGATTAAATAATCTCGGCATTACGCAGATTTATGGGGGAAATCACTGTACATTCAATGAAAAAGAATTGTTCTTTTCTTATCGCCGTGACAACCAAACGGGCCGAATGGCAAGTGTCATTTGGTTTGAATAAATAGTCTAAAAGCGCAAAAATGCGCTTTTAGTATCTTTATTTTATATTCTTTCTTCAATAATCCCACCGCCCAAACAAACCTCACCAAGGTAAAATACGGCAGATTGTCCTGGTGTGACGGCTGATTGAGGTTCATCGAAAATCACTCGAATAGTTTCATCATCAATAGGTTCAATCACACAAGGAATATCTTGTTGGCGATAACGTGTTTTCACCGTGCAACGTAATAACTCTCGAATTGGTTTGCGATCAACCCAATGTAATTGGCTAGCAATCAGACCTTTTGAAAATAAACGAGGATGATCGTGCCCCTGAGCGACAATAAGTTCATTATTTTCCACATCCTTATCTACCACATACCAAGCCTCATCACCCGCATTTTTTAAACCTCCAATGCCTAATCCTTTACGCTGTCCCAACGTGTGATACATCAAGCCATCATGGCGACCAATAATTTCACCATCAACAGTACGAATATCACCAGGTTGAGCCGGTAAGTAACGCGCTAAGAAATCCTTAAATTTACGCTCACCAATAAAACAAATACCGGTAGAGTCTTTTTTCTTTGCCGTAATTAAGCCAAGATCTTCAGCAATAGCGCGAACAATCGGCTTCTCAATTTCACCAATGGGGAATAAACTTTGCCCTACTTGTTTATGGCTTAAGGTATAAAGAAAATAACTTTGATCTTTATTGGCATCTAGACCACGTAATAATTTTGCATTTTCATCATCACCAGCTCTACGTACATAATGCCCTGTTGCAATATAATGGGCACCAAGATCTTCAGCTGCATATTCTAAAAACGCTTTAAATTTAATTTCTTTATTACACAAAATATCTGGGTTCGGCGTGCGCCCTGCTTTATATTCAGTTAAAAAATGTTCAAAGACATTATCCCAATATTCTGCCGCAAAATTAATTTTATGTAGCTTGATACCCAATTTATCACATACTGCTTGAGCATCTGCAAGATCAGCTGCTGCAGTGCAGTAATCCGTATCATCATCCTCTTCCCAGTTCTTCATAAACAGGCCTTCCACCTGATAGCCTTGCTGTTGAAGAATAAAAGCTGACACAGAAGAATCCACGCCTCCAGACATACCACAAATCACTTTTTTGGTAGTATTTCTCGCAAGCTGTTCTTGTGTAAGTTGAGGAAAGTGTTGATTATAAGTATTTGAAATTAACATAGTTCTCCCGTAACTTCGGTTAAGGCGAAGCACATTGGTAATTGAATGAGAAAACGGCAAAATAATTTTGCCGTTAATTTTATTTTGCACATAAAGTGCGGTCATTTTTGAGCAAGTTATTTCACTTCATAAAATTGCGAGTCATCATCTTTTTTTGCGAATTTTTGCTCATATTCAGCTTTCGCTTGTTCATCGCCCGCATCTAATTTTGATTGAAGCGTGTCACACGGTTTATCACAATCGCAAGCTTTGGCAATACCAAGGGTAGATAAACCACCGCAGCTGCCTTTTAAACTTTGTTTTTTGATAATAAATCCGATAGACATCAACAATATAATTGCGACGAAAGCGATTAAAGTAAAAAATAAAGTTTGCATAACTATTCTTTTGTTTCTGTTAATTTTTTGAAAGCAGAGGATGATTTTGTGATAAAACCATTATCTGTTTTAATGATTAAGTAAACGGCAAGATTATTTTTCTCAGCCACTTCTAACGCCTTGTCTTCACCCAGCACAAATAAACCTGTTGATAGGCCATCTGCAGTCATTGAGGTTGGAGCAAGCACCGTAATTGAGGCTAAATGATGCTGAATTGGGTAACCTGTTTTCGGATCAATTTCATGAGCAAAGCGTTTACCATTTTCTTCAAAGTAAATACGATAATCGCCAGAACTTGCCATTCCCATATTGTCTAATCCAATGACAGCTTCAACTGCTCTTTCACCTGTTGTAGTTGGTTTTTCAATTGCGATCTGCCAAGGTTTGCCTTCAATATTTTTTCCTTTCGCACGAATTTCACCGCCGATTTCAACCATGTAATTTTGAGCATTTAATTGTTCTAACTTCTCAGCGACCTGATCAACGCCAAAGCCTTTAGCAATCGAGGATAAATCGACATAAACTTGAGGAAGTGCTTTGCTTAATGTCGGTTTTGCACCACTCATATCAAGGGCAATTTTATCAATGCCAACCCACGCTTGGCGTTCAGCTAATTGTTCTGGAGTAGGTTGTTTTTCTGGACGTTCTTCCGGGCCAAATCCCCATAAATTAACGACAGGGCCAACAGTTACATCCAATGCCCCTTCAGTCACTTTGTTTAAACGAATCGCTTCGGCCAATACTTTGGCAAAATCCGCTGAAATCTCAATCGGTGTGTTCACTTGGGTATTTTGATTGAAACGGCTCAATTCCGAATCTTTTTTGTAAGTGGACATTTTCGCGTTCACATCTTTTAAGATTGCTTCAATTTCTTCATGCGTCTTTTCAGATGTTGCTTTCATTGAGCCTTCATCAAGATATTTAACATGATAAGTCGTTCCCATTGTTTTACCACTTAATGAGATAACTTTTGTTTCTTTTTGACAGGCTGCAAGACTTAATGCCATTGCTACAGCCATAATACCTCTTATTAATTTTTTCATCTGGATTTCCTACATCTGTGAATTACTGGCAAACTTGACAAAACTTACCTGTAATCATAGAAATTTTCTAAAAACACCTTAAATTTTGACCGCACTTCATCACAAAGTGCGGTCAGTTTTTATGATGAATTGATTAACTAAAATCAGCCACCAAAGTCATCTAATAAAATGTTTTCATCTTCAACGCCAAGATCTTTCAACATTTTAATTACAGCTGCATTCATCACTGGAGGTCCACACATATAGTATTCACAATCCTCTGGTGCTTCATGATTTTTCAAGTAGTTTTCATAAAGTACATTGTGAATAAAGCCTGTATAGCCAGTCCAATTATCTTCAGGCAATGCGTCCGATAATGCAACATGCCATACAAAGTTTGGATTTTCAGCTTGTAATTGGTCAAAGTCTTCTTGATAGAAGATTTCACGTTTAGAACGTGCACCATACCAGAATGACATTTTACGTTTAGAGTGAAGACGTTTTAATTGGTCAAAAATATGAGAACGCATTGGCGCCATACCCGCACCACCACCGATAAATACCATTTCTGCATCAGTTTCTTTCGCAAAGAATTCACCAAATGGGCCAGAAATAGTCACTTTATCACCTGCTTTTAATGACCAAATGTATGAAGACATTTGACCTGGAGGTGCATCAGGTTGACGTGGCGGAGGCGTTGCAATACGCACGTTAAGCATAATGATGCCTTTCTCTTCAGGGTATGAAGCCATTGAGTAAGCACGGATAATATGCTCGTCCACTTTAGACACGTAACGCCATAAATCATATTTGTCCCAGTCTTCGTGGTATTCTTCTGGAATATCAAAATCTTTATAGTAAACCGTATGTGGATCAGCTTCGATTTGGATATAACCACCCGCACGGAAAGGAACTTCTTCACCTTCAGGAATAGCCAATTTAAGCTCTTTGATAAAGGTTGCTTTGTTATCGTTAGAAATAACAGTACATTCCCATTTTTTCACGCCGAAGATTTCTTCTGGAAGTTCAACTTCCATATTACCTTTCACATTAACTTGACAAGCTAGACGATAACCTTCTTTTGCTTCACGTTTGTTGATGTGAGAAAGTTCAGTTGGGAGGATTTCTCCGCCACCATTTTTCACTTTAACAATACATTGACCACAAGAGCCACCACCGCCACAAGCAGAAGATACAAAAATACCTTTACTTGCTAAAGCACCTAATAATTTGCCACCTGCAGGTAATGTGATCGCTTTTTCAGGATCGTCATTAATACCGATAGTAATATCACCAGAATCGACTAATTTTGATTTCGCAAATAAGATGATCGCCACTAACACTAATACAATAACTGTAAATGCGGCAATACCGAGTGCAAGAATTACTGAATCGCTCATTGATTACACTCCTTATAATTGAATACCAGAGAAAGACATAAAGCCTAACGCCATTAAACCAACAGAGATAAAGGTAATACCTAAACCTTTTAATCCTGCAGGAATATCAGCGTATTTCATTTTCTCAGTTAAGCCAGCAAGTGCCACAATCGCCAACATCCAACCTAAACCTGAGCCAAAACCGTACACGATAGATTCAGGGAAATTGTAATCACGTTGAACCATGAAAGATACCCCACCAAAAATCGCACAGTTTACTGCGATTAACGGTAAGAAAATCCCTAATGCGTTATAAAGAGATGGCATAAATTTATCTAATACCATTTCAAGAATTTGCACTAAACCAGCAATAACCCCGATGAAGGTAATGAAATTCAAGAATGATAAGTCCACACCTTCAATTAAAGCATTTTCTTTTAGTACATTGGCATAAATTAATTGGTTTACTGGCACTGCGATACCAAGAACGAAAGTTACCGCAATACCAAGACCAAACGCAGTTGATACCTTTTTAGATACTGCTAAGAAAGTACACATTCCTAAGAAGAAGGAAAGTGCCATATTTTCAATGAAGACTGCCTTAACGAATAGGCTAATATAATGTTCCATTGATTACTTCTCCTGTTGCTCTGGTTTCCAAGTTCTTAATCCCCAGATAACAAATCCGATGATAAAGAATGCACTTGGTGCAAGTAGGAATAAACCATTTGCTTGGTACCAACCACCATTCTGAATGGTTTCAAAAATAGTCATACCAAATAATTTACCTGAACCGATAAGTTCACGGAAAAATGCTACGATAATTAACATCGCACCATAACCTAAACCATTACCGATACCATCTACAAAGCTTTCAACGGGAGGCGACTTCATCGCAAACGCTTCAGCACGTCCCATTACGATACAGTTAGTGATAATCAAGCCAACGAATACCGAAAGTTGTTTAGATAAACCATAAGCGTAGGCTTTTAATATTTGGTCAACAACGATTACAAGTGATGCAATAATTGCAAGTTGCACAATAATACGAATACTGTTTGGAATGTAATTGCGAATCAAAGAAACAAAGAAACTTGATAACCCAGTTACCAAACTCACCGCAATCGCCATTACAACAGCAGTTTCTAATTTTGTTGTTACCGCTAATGCAGAACAAATACCCAAAATTTGTAATGCAATCGGGTTGTTCTTAACAACCGGAGCTAACAACAGATCTTTATAATTTGCTTTTTCAGACATTAGTTTGCTCCCGCATGAAGTTTTTCAAGATATGGACCAAAACCGTTCGCACTAAACCAATAATCAAACGTACCTTGTACGCCGTTACCAGTTAAAGTCGCGCCTGATAAACCATCAATACTATGCTCATCTTGTGGAGCTTGCCCTTTCACGATGTGAATTGCAGGTTGATGTTGTTCATCAAACAATTTTTTACCTTTAAATAAACTTGCCCAGTTTGGATTTTCAATCTCACCACCCAATCCTGGTGTTTCACCATGTTGGTAGTAAGTGATTCCATTAATAGTATTACCATCTGGTTGAACAGATACTAAACCATACATCACTGACCACAAGCCAGTTCCATAAATTGGTAAAATAACTTGTTGAGTTTTACCTTGTTCATCTTTTACAAGATAAACTTCAGTCGTTTTGCTACGAGAACGAATACGTGCTTTATCCGCATCAGCAGGAATTGCTTGTTGGCTATCATCTGCTTGTTGTGTGTATTCACCCGTTGCTAAATCAACGAAGCGGGGCTCGATAAATTTTGCATAAGTTTCTTTTACATTAGTATTTTCTTGTAAAAGACCAGCTACATTTAAGATATTTTTTTGTTTATCGAGTAACTTTTGTTCTTCTTGTGCAGGCTTTAACATTACTGCGGAACCAGCAACAATAATGGAACAAACTAAACTCAGTAGCAATACGACAAGAATTGTGCCGCCTACGCTGTCTTTATTAAACTTAGCCATTTGTTCTTGCTCTCCGACGTTTGATATTTGCTTGAACAACGATGTAGTCGAAAATCGGTGCAAATAAGTTTGCAAATAAAATCGCTAACATCATTCCTTCTGGATAAGCTGGGTTTACAGTACGAATTAATACAGCCATCACACCAATTAATGCACCGTACCACCACTTACCTGCACTGGTAAAGGATGCTGAAACAGGGTCTGTTGCCATAAATACCATACCTAATGCAAATCCACCTAAAACAAGGTGCCAATGCCAAGGCATTGAGAACATTGGGTTAGTATCAGAACCAACTAAATTGAATAGAGTTGAAGTTGCAATCATACCAATCATCACACCAGCAATGATGCGCCATGCAGCAATACGAGTGAACACAATCACTGCGCCGCCGATTAAAATTGCAAGCGTAGAAACTTCGCCCATTGAACCAGGTAAGTTACCAACAAAAGCATCCATCCAAGTGATTGGAGCACCAGTGGCTGTATGTTGTAATGCTCCCTGACCACCTTGTGACCATTGTGAAAGTGCGGTTGCACCAGAGAAACCATCAGCAGCAGTCCAAACAGTATCACCTGAAATTTGAGCTGGATAGGCGAAGAACAAGAAAGCTCGGCCTGCAAGTGCAGGGTTCATGAAGTTACGACCAACGCCACCAAAAATTTCTTTTGCAACAACGATACCAAAAGTAATACCTAATGCGGCTTGCCATAATGGCAATGTTGGTGGAACGATTAACGCAAATAAAATGGTTGAAACGAACATCCCTTCATTTACTTCATGACCACGCACGACTGAGAACAACAATTCCCAAATTGTACAAACGGTGAACACCACTAAGTAAATTGGTAAAAAGAAAATTGCACCCAGCGCCATTTTTGAGCCCCAAGTTGCATTGGCAGTTAAATCTAAACCTAATGAACTTGCAAGTGCATAGTGCCAATCGTTAGCAATTAGTTGATCTAAATTGCCTAATTGATTTAAGGCTGGAATCGCTTGGTTACCCACATTGTACATACCGTAGAAAATCGCAGGGAACAACGCAAGGAAAACCGTAATCATCATACGTTTTGAGTCTAACGCATCACGAACGTGAGTGTTTTTGTGCGTTACTGTACCTGGTGTATAAAGCAAGGTATAAATCGATTCAAAGATCGGATAAAGCTTGCTGTATTTACCACCTGGTAAAAACGCGGGTTCCATTTTTTCAAAAAGATTTTTTAAACCCATTTTTAACCTTCCTTCTCAATCTTATCTAATACTTGACGCAAGATTGAACCGTATTCATATTTGCCCGGGCAAACGAAAGAACATAACGCTAAGTCTTCTTCATCTAATTCAAGACAACCTAACGCTTGTGCGCCATCGGTATCGCCCACGATTAAATCACGTAATAATAATGTCGGTAAAATACCCAACGGCATAACACGCTCATAGCTACCAATTGGAACCATTGCACGCTCACCACCGTTTTCTGCGGTAGTAAAATTGAATAATTTCTTACCGAAGTGACCTAACACTGTACGAGTAATTGAATATTTATTTGATTGCGGTGTAATCCAGCCAAGGAATTCTTTCTCATTACCTTCAGCGATTACCGAGACTTGCAATGCATAACGACTTAAATAATCATGAGCACCTTTTGCAGTTTGTCCACAAAGCACTGAACCAGAAATTACGCGATTTTCACCCGCACTTAATTCATTTTGGGTTAATTGAGAGAGATTAGCACCAATTACAGTGCGAATTAAACGAGGTTCTTTCACTTGCGGACCAGCAAGAGAAATAACACGTTCAACATAAAGCTCACCCGTTGTAAATAATTTACCCACTGCGATCACATCTTGATAATTGATGTGCCATACAGTTTTATTTACACCAACAGGATCAATAAAATGAATATGAGTACCAACAAGACCTGCAGGGTGAACTCCACCAAAATCATGAATCTGTAAATTTTCAAGATCAACAGTTGGGATATTGGTATCACCTGCTTTACACAAATGTAACGGTTTTGAAGGGAATAAACGACTTAATACTGTTAAACCATTCGTGAAATCTTGCCAAAATTCTTTTAGCACGATTGCAGGATCTGCGGCTAATGGATTGGTATCCATTGCATTCACGAAAATTGAGGACGACTCACTATCAATCGCAGGCACTTTGCTAAATGGACGAGTACGTAATGCAGTCCATAAACCTGATTCAACAAGGTTTTGTTTTACTTGTTCAGAAGAAAGCGTATTCAATTGTTCTGCACTATATTTTGCGAAAGTGATTTGCTCATTTCCTTCCACATTAATTACGACAGATTGTAATACGCGTTTCTCACCACGATTGATTACAGTGATAGTACCACTTGCAGGGGCTGTAAAAATCACACCTGGATTTTTCTTGTCTTCAAAAAGCACTTGGCCTTTCTTTACAACATCGCCTTCGCGCACCTTCATCGAAGGACGCATCCCCACATACTCCTCACCTAGAATCGCAACTTGATTCACAACATTTCCGTTGTGGATTACTTGTGCCGGTTTTCCCGCAATTGGGAGATCCAAGCCTTTCTTAATTGTAATCATACTGTTTGCACTACTTTTCAAGGTTAAAAATACAATTGCAAATAAACAAGTTAAATGCAATCTCGTGTTTGAGCGTGACAAAACACCTTTAGAAAGACATCAATGCCACAAAAATAAAAAACTCAAATCGGTTAACTTCACGATAAACATGTTTATCGAGAAATTGAATTTGGATAAAATTAAGCGCCTTATTCTAGCGAAAATCTGCTTTTTTCGCTACTTAAACGCCTACTTTTTTGTAAAAACCTTTTGCGATATATCAAAAAAATGTTACATCTTCATAACATAAAAAATTAATGTCCAACGCCTGCGCATTTCGTTGAAGCGGGGATTTTCTCATTTAACTCGCCCCATTCCTCTACGGTAAACAAGTGCAATGCTAACGCATGAACACCGCTATTAAGCTCATCTGCAAGCAATTGATAAACACGTTGATGACGCTGCACTTTACGCATTTCTTCAAAAACATTACTCACAATCACACATTTAAAATGAGATTCCGCACCACGACCAGAACTATGTAAGTGGCTTTCATTTTCTACACTAAAAAAGTGCGGTTGAAATTCTAGTTGAATTTTTTGTTCGATAGTTTGTTGAACAGACATCATAAATCTCCACAAAATCACAATGAAACGCTATACATTAGCAATGAAGTTTGCAAGAATAACACAGTTTTAACTGGCTCATTGGGGAAATTATGACATTATCAAACAAAATCAAAACATTATCAGCAGTAACTATTGCAGCCACTACGCTGTTCCTTGCTGGCTGCCAAGCACAATCAAATACATTAACGTTCACTCCACCAGCACCGAATGCCACAATGAACATTAATCAAAATGCAATTGTATATGTAACAACGAAAGATAGCCGCACAACGCGAGATATCGCGAGCTATACCAAACGTGGAGAACTCATTAAATTAAATTCATCACCAAGTGTTACACAATTATTCCAACAAGTGATGCAACAAAATCTTATTAGTAAAGGTTTCAGAATTGGGCAATCCAATGGATCAAATGCATGGGTAACTGTGGATGTCCGTGAATTTGCTACGCAAGTAGAACAAGGTAATCTTCGTTATAAACTTAATACAAAAATTCAAGCAACTGTTTATGTTCAAGGCGCGAAAGGCTCATATAACAAAGCATTTAATGCTACTCGTTCACAAGAAGGCGCATTAAACGCGGATAATGACGAAATTCAAAAAGTTCTATCTCAAACATTTAACGATATTGTGAATAACATTTATCAAGATCAAGAAGTATCCGCTGCGATTAACCAATATGCGAATTAATCGCATAGCTAATTAGATATCTCTTAAATGAGGAAGGTTAATATAACCTTCCTCATTTTTTATATTAGCGAAAAATAACATTGATGTAATTAACGGTTTCGGAAAATTTGTAGATTCCCATACCATTGAAGTAACACTTGCTGATTGCACAAAAGAACAAGTAACTGTAGATCATATTTTAATCGCAACAGGTGGTCTCCTATATCGTCCAAACATTAAGAACAAGAATACGGCATTAATTCAGATAGGTTCTTCGCATTAACAGAATTACCAAAGCGCGCCGCTGTTATCGGCGCAGGCTATATTACCGTTGAACTTTCTGGTGTATTAAACATCCTAGGTGTGGAAACCCATTTATTAGTGCGTCGCCATGCGCCAATGCGTAATCAAGATCCATTAATCGTAGAAACATTAGTGGAAGTGCTTACGCAAGATGGAATTCAATTACATACCAATTCCACACCATCTGAAATTGTTAAAAATGCAGATGGTTCTCTTACAGTAAAATGTGATGGTCAATCTGATATTACTGTAGACTATGTTATTTGGGCTACAGGTCGTGTTCCTGCGACAGATAAATTTGGCTTAGAAAATGCTGACGTAGAAACGAATGAACGCGGCTATGTCAATAGTAGACAAATATCAAAATACTAATGTGAAAGGCATTTATGCGGTAGGCTATATTATCAAAATCGGCCTTATTTTTACCTATCATTTTGCATAAAATCTAAAGAATACTTTACTGCGTCAATAAGCGAATCCCCGTGATTTTTGTTCGGAATCCATTTAAATGTTGCATGATTGCCTTGAGCTTGTAATTTTTCCGCTAATCGTTGAGCATTAAATGGTCGCATCTTCTTTCGTTGCTCAATGCGTTGTTGCTGCTCCTCTGTAATTTTAGGATCTTGTTCCGGATATTCTTCATATTCGCCTAAAGTGATTAAAATATGCTTAGGATGAGATGCAATCCAAGATTCATTTTTAGACAAAAACGCACCGTTTCCCCACCAAAGTGATGGACTCGCCAAGGTGTAATATTGGAATAAATCAGGCTGATGAAACAGCACGTAAAGACCAAACAATCCCCCAAAGGAATGCCCAAAGAAATATTGCTTTTCAGGATTAATGTTGTAATTTTTCTCAATACTCGGTTTAATTTTAGTTTGGATAAAACGTAAAAAATCTCCCGCGCCACCACCTTGCTTAAACTTATCACCTTGTGCTGGAAATGTGTAATCTCTTTGACGCTCTTCAATGGCATAGGCTTTTTCTGAAACATAACCAATACCTACAATCAACGGTAAAGGTAAATTAGCATTCACTGCATTTACCGCTAAAGGAAATTGCGCATTGCCATCAAGTGTATAAAACACTGATAAATTGTGCATCCGTCTCTTCGGCTCGGCGATAAATAAACGATAACGTTTATTCTCAAACACTAAATCTTGTTGATGAATGTGATAAAGTGCGGTTATTTTCGGATTTATTTTAGAAATAAAAAAATCAGGTGCTGCCATGGCTATATTGATCGCCCCTAAATAGAAAAAAAGAATTTTAAATAAAGTACTCATAAGAAAAAGAAAGCTACATTTAGACGGTGCTAAATGTAGCTTATTTTCGTGTTAATTAGAATGTAACATTCAGATTCGTCCAAAAACGTCGGCCTTCTTCAACCGTCCAGCTTCCCCCATTCGTATTCACGCGTTCACCAATTTCATTGCCAATATTAAGCACTGCTAAGCTTAAGGATACATTAGGGTTAAATTTGTAAGTTGTCCCTAAATCCACTGTGGTGTAAGCTGCGCGGGTTCGATAGTGATTTTTGCTATCGCCATTACGTGGGTTCGCCCATATTTGTTTACCTTTATAAGCAATACGTGTATAAGCACTCAAGGCATCATTCATTTGCCAGTTTAATTTAGCACTCGCTGCATGTTTTGGTGTATTATCAAGCGGTAAGCCACGTAGGCTCATTTTAGATACAGAAATATCTTCATCAGATTGGCGTTTAGAGTGTTGATATGTGTAACTCATATCAACATTCCAATGTTCATTAAATGGAATATGAGTGGCAATTTCAGTGCCTTTAATATTCGCACGTCCAACATTAGCATACTCATAAAGTTTTGCCTTCATAACTGGATCAGTTAAACTGGTATAATGGCTCGTTAATTTATTTTTAAAATCCGTATTAAATAAGGTAATGCTCGCGTTATAACCATTATTATTGGTATAAACTAACGCAATTTCTTCGTTCACACTGGTTTCCGGTTTTAAATCTTTATTACCATAAATAACCCCTGCGCCAGCCTCTGTGGACGTCACATAACTTTCACTGATTTCACGAATACTTGGTGCTTTAAAAGCTTTACTTACACCACCTTTTAACGAGAAATTATCATTGATATGATAAACAGCATAAACTCTTGGGCTCCAATGCGAACCATATTTTTCATGATGATCAAGACGAGATCCCAGCGTTAATAAAAGGTCTTTGCCAATATCAATGCGATCTTCTAAGAAAAGTGCGGATTGTTTTACGCTATTTTTACTACTTTCAAATACGGCTCTTGAGGCTTTATGACCATTTGGTAAAGTTTTTGTTAAAACACGTGTTACCGAGTCATCTTGTAATTTAGCTTGTTGAACCTGTCCGCCAAATACAAAGAAATGATTGGATAAAGGCAGCATAAATTTTGCATCAAAGACATTATTTTTGATTTCTGGTTTACGGGTATTCATCACCCCATTAACACTGACTTCGCGTTTTGCAATTTCTTGTGAAAAACTTAATTCTGATGTTATCACATCCCAATCAGCTTGATGTGTGACAGACCAATGATTACGGCTTGCACGAGTAGAATTTAGATTATTAGGCGTGACTGTTGTTCCACGTGTTGTGGTCAAATCAATGGTTTTCCCCAATGTTTCATCTTTTTCTAAACGATGGCGCCCTGCCTCAAAAATAAAGGTTTGTTTATCAACCGGCGTAAAAGTCAATTTCGCATTCAAATTTTGATCTTTATTTTTATTCGATGCGCCAATCAAGTTATCTTCTTGACGATAGTTACCCCCACCATAAACCTGAAGACCTAATATATCCTTAACAAGTGGGCCTGACACAAAGAAATCCCCCTGATAACCATCACCAAAGTCTGACTTATCATGTACGGTAAATCCTGTCGAAACAGATCCTGTCCATTCTTTTGTTGCATTTTTTGTGATGATATTTACCACGCCCCCATTGCGTCCGAGCCGTAGAGCGATGACATTGGTCCACGAACAACCTCAATTCGTTCAATTGCACTAACAGGCGGAATAAATCCTCCTTCAAATCCACCATTACCATTTGGGCGGGATTCACGCGTATTTTGACGACGACCATCCATCATAATTAAAGTGTAGTCCGCCGGTAAGCCGCGAATAGAAATATCGGTTCAGTTTGCATTATTCACTCCGGGAATATCTTGCAACGCGTTCTCTAAACGATTAGAAGGATGCGATCTTAATTGCGCTTGATTCACCACGCTAATACTTGTCAGCGCATCACGTAATTCTTGCGTCGTACCAGAGGCCGTAACCACAATCGAATCAAGGGTTTCAGTATTTTGCTCCGTAGCTGCTGCATTGGTTGCAAGGGCAGCAAGAATTGACAGACTTAAAAGTGAAAGTTTTATTTTGAATGAGTTCATAGTTTGTCCTTAAATTTGTGATGATTAATGTTCAAAAATAATGGGAAAATCGACCGCACTTTTGCGACCGATTTTGCCTAGAATGTCCAATCGAATTTCATCATAACTGTGCGTGGGCGACCATAGAAATTGTTCATCCCACGAGTACGGTTGTAATTGTTCTCGAAATAGATTTTATCCGTTAAGTTCGTCCCAATTAGGCTTAACTTAGCGTGCGGATTAAATTCATATTGAATATTCGCATCCCAAAGAGCATAACCAGCTTGATGGATGCCATATAAACTGCTTGTTGGGCTTTGTGCAGAAACACCACCACCGATAGTTAATTTTGTATTTGGGATATGATAAGAAGTCGCCAAGCGGAACATTTGAACTGGTGTGAAGTTACTGAAGTTATAAGGATCTGCTTTTGCGTTTTTCTCTAGACGTTCAGCATTCACTTCTTGAGCATTTTTATATTTGCTCTTGTTGTAAGTGTAACCTAAAAAGAGTTGCCAGTTTTCAGTGAGATTGCCTGTAGCTTCGATTTCAAAGCCCTTACTTTCAACTCTTCCTATTGGTTTCGCAATGGTTTGGAAAGAGCCTTGTCTACCTGTAAAATCAGGAACAAAACCAAAATTAACAACGGTTCTATTCTTTTGCTCTAAGGTAAATAAAGCCAATGACGCATTTAAACGATTGTCTAAAAATGCTCCTTTCCAACCGACTTCGTAATTTGTTCCAACAAGGGGTGGCAAGGTTGTTTTTGTTGTGACATCAACATTATCTTGTTGCTTAAAGATTTTGGTATAACTCGCATAAACGCTGTGATTATCAGTAAGATCATAAGTTATCCCCAAATAAGGCGTAAACTTATGCCCCGTCATACTGGCTTTATAATGTTCATTATCCGCTTTAACATTACTGGCTGACTGGAAGTTTTGCTAGGTTCACCATAACGAACAGGCATTTCTTTCTGCTGTGAAGTGGTAAAATGTACAAAACTTAACCCAGTTAAGACATGCAATTTATCTGTGGCATTAAAGCGGTTACTTGCTGTAATGGTGTGAGTTTGATTTTTGTTAAAATATTTAGCGTAATTATATTGTGCCAACATATGATCATCTGGGATTTTAACTTGTTTATAAACAGGTGTAGTACCTGCAAAACCAAAAAAAATAGGATTGCCTTTTTCATCAACTTCCTGAATCTTATTACCATTGGCATCAAGTTCATAAACTGGCTCTAAAGCAGGTACTTTATTACCAATAATCATCAATTTTATAAATTTGTTTACCACTGGCATCAAGCATCGGTTTATATTTGGTTTTAATGGCATTTTTACAATCTGGTTCATAGATACTCACATTTCCATATTCATTATATTTATCCCAATCCAGCTCACGATTTCCTTTTTCTGTTGGTAGTTTATTACTACCTAATGGATGTACTTCACATAAGCCATCAAATTGGGCATGAATAGTTCCAGTACTTGGGCGTGGTCTATATTTCTTTTGGAAAATTTCAAGATAAGTTGATTCTATATTTTCATTGTTATAAGCATAACCAAGATAAAAATCGTGGCTTCTATCAAAGAGTTCATAGTTGCCTTTTAAATTTAATTTAATACCATATTGTTTATCCTTTTTTTGATATCTCATTGGCATATAGTTAAATCGACGATTTATCACATCTCGATTATTATAGGCTGAATCATATAAACGATTAGGGAAGCGTTCATTTGGATTATCACTAATTCCCTGATCGGCAAGCACTTTATTAATAAAATCTTGTTTGTATTCTTCATCAGTCAAGGCAGGATAATAACCATCGCAGAAGAAATCCAATGTTCCCCCATCAATACATTGCTGGCGTAGTAAAGTGCGGTCATTTATACGTTTATTTTTATATTGCTCAAAATCTTGTTGATTAAAACCATTCTTTAAATAATCTGCTTTTTTAGATTCAAATTCTGTTTTGGCGTCTTTGCGATATGAAGCTAGTTTTTCTAATGCTTTATCTTTAGGCTCAAAGGGAATTACTTCACCTTTTTCAGTTAAAAAGCTTGTAGCATCTGCGCCAGAAACCCCTGCTGCATGTTCATCTTTAATAAAATATTGCCCCACTTTGGCATCGGAATTATTTTGTGTATAAGAAAGTTCTAAACTTAATTCCCAATCATTATCTAAAAATAATTTTGTTTCAGAGAAAAGATTATATTTATCACCTTTTAATCGAGACCAATTTTCGCCTAAGTATGTACTTCGTGGAAATTTAAGAGGATCTTGGCAAGCTGGGCGAGAAGAAAATGCCGCAACTTTTGGATTCTCACAAGGCAACATAACACCGGAAAAATCTGGTACTTCATTAATTTTTTGATACATACCGCCAAGGGTAAATAAACCTTTATCACGGATATTGCTCTCAAATAAGCCATAAACCATTTGTTTACTGCCTTTTACATCTTGCTTGAAAGAATGTGATTTTTCATCCACGCCCACTAAACGCCCTCGTACGTTTTTTTCTTTATTCATTGGACCTGACACATCAAGCATAGTGCGAACACTGCCACGGTGATCTACGGTAATTTCACCTAAATGTTGGAATTTATCTGTTGTGCGTTTGCGAATAAGATTAATGGTTCCGCCTGGTTCGGAATTAAAATTAGATTGAGTTAAACCAGTTGCACCGCGTACTACTTCAATATGATCGTAAACGGCTAGATCTGTGCTCGGCACCACATCAATTTTAGCGGTATAACCTGAATGCCCGCCTACATTGGTAGTGATACCATCTTCACCAATTTGATCCACATAGAAACCACGAGAGAGAAAACGGGTTTGTAAACCAGAATCATGCACAACATTCACACCGGTAGCGTTTTTCATTGCGTCTTCAAGGGTATGAATCGCGCGATCATCAAGTTGTTTTCTTGTTACCACACTCACAGATTGTGGCGTGTCTTTACCAGAAATACGCAAGCCAGTGGCTGTATTCATTGATTTGATAGTATAGCTTTTACTGCCAGCTGTGGAGTTAACAGGGCTTTCATCAACAACATTGATTTGCTCTAAGCTTTCAGCCTAAGCAAAGGGATGAAAAGCAAATATCGCTAAAGAAATGAGACTTAAAGAAAAGCCTAGGATAGGGGTAGGATTTGTTTGTTTGTTTGTTTGTTTGTTTGTTTGTTTGTTTGTTTGTTTGTTTGTCAAAGACTACATTATTCGGCATAACTTACTCCAGTTGTTTTCTTGTGTTCCATACATTTCTCCATTTGCTTACATCATTGAATAATTATAAAAAAGAAAGAATAGAGAATACCCTAAAGTTATATTAATGATAATGATTTGCATTATTTTAGTAAAGTATAAATTTAGATTTTTGAGTGAAAAAGAAAATCGGCGAACCAAAAGAACCACCGACTTATCAAAAAAGAAAAATATTGCGTTTATTTCACCGCTTTTTCAAGCTCCGCAGCAATAATCTCCATGGATTCCAATCCTCCAAAAGCCAAATACCAATTTGCGGCATCTAAATATACGATATGGTTGTTTTTAAAGGCGTTTGTTTGTTGAATGAGGGAATTATCAAGCACTTTTTGTGCGTTATTTACTTTGTCGGTGACTGCCGCTGTGCGATCCACCACAAGTAAATAATCTGGATTTTTTTCTAAAATATATTCGAAACCAACGCTCATTCCGTAAGTGGAAGATTTAATATTCGGATCCGCCGGTTTAAAGCCAAATTTTTGATACACCATGCTATAACGCGAGTTGTCGCCAAATGCGCTGATTTTGCTTTCATTTACTAATACGAGCAACGCCGTTTTGCCTTTCGCATCTTTTGCCACTTGCACTACTTTGTTTTCTAAAGCATCCAATTTTTCTTTTGCCACAGTGTCTTTATTGAAAATTTTACCAAGCGCGGTCACATTTTCTTGGAAACTGGGGTAGTAATTGGCGTAGTCATTTTGTACATAGAACACCAGCGCGATTTCTTTCAATTTATCCAACAATTTTTGTTGGCGCGGCGATAATTAAATCCAGATTGAGTTCGTTGATGGCTTCAAATGCTGGTTCAGGTAGGGTGCCGATGTTTTTGAATTTGTCTTGGTTGAACTCAGCCAAATACGCTGGAATATGCCCTGCTTTCGGGAAGCCCACGATTTTACCAGCATCGCCTAAGGCGCGGATGATATCCGCTACGCCAAAATCCAGCACCACTACTTTTTTTGGATTTAGTGGCACGATTTGTTCACCATCTGCATTTTTTACAGTGATGTCTTGTGCGTTTGCCGTTGCCGCTGCGAAAACTGCAATGCTAAGTGCGGTGAGTTTTTTCAATGTTTTCATAGTGTTTCCTTGTGTAATGTTATTAAGGTAAAGAATGCTTCGCTCACCCTGTTTACAGAGGAGGTGCGCAAGTTGAGAAGGGAACTCTATATGGTCCCTTCCTCCCTTTGGGCACGTTATTCGCTACGCTCACCCCATAGGGTTCGTTGGCAAAGCCAACATTCAAAATGCTACGCATTTTGTCCCCCACAAGCAGTGGAAGGGCAAGATAATTTTTATTTAATAAAAGATCATTCCTGACGAAAATAAACCGCAATCTTTCTCCCATCAATTTCTTGAATCGGAATCGTCATTTCGTAAATATCCTGCAGCACTGGTGATTGCATCATTTCTTCCACAGAACCTTGCGCAACGAGCTTACCTTGTTTCATGGCGATAATGTAATCAGAATAACAGGACGCAAAATTGATATCATGAATCACAATCACGACGGTTTTATTCAGCTCCGTGACGAGTTTATGCAGCACCTGCATAATTTGCACGGAATGTTTCATATCCAAATTATTGAGCGTTTCATCGAGCAAAATATAATCTGTATCCTGCGCTAAAGTCATCGCAATATAAGCACGCTGGCGTTGTCCACCACTTAGGTTTTCAATGTATTGATGGCGAATTTCATCTAAATTCATATAAGCAATAGCGTTGCTAATAAAAGTGCAGTCATTTTCGGTGAGATGTCCTTTAGAATAAGGAAAACGACCGAATGCCACCAATTCTTTCACGGTAATGCGCAAATTAATGTGATTGGATTGTTTTAAGATGGCTAATTGGCGCGCAATGTCAGTACTTTTTTGTTCATTCAGTAACTGATTATTCAGATACACTTCGCCGCTATCGGCTGCTAACAATCGGCTGATAATGCCTAGAAGGGTGCTTTTCCCTGCACCATTCGGGCCGATAAAAGATGTAATTTTCCCAGTGGGAATGGTGAGTGATACATCATCCACCACTTTTTTGAACCGTAAGATTTATGAATATGTTTGATTTCTATTGCCATTTTTTATTTGCTCTCAATAACAGAGAAAGGAAATATATGCCGCCCACAAAATTAATTATCACGCTCAGTGGTATGCTGAAAGTAAATACTTGCGCCAATAAAAATTGTCCGCTTACTAAGGTAAAAATAGAAAGTAACATAGCTGCTGGAATAAGGAATTTATGACGATAATCACGCATAAATTCAAAGGTCACATTCATCACCAGCAAGCCTAAAAAAGTCAATGGTCCCACAAGCGTGGTGGAAACAGACATTAAAATTGCCACAATAATCAGCAGTTTTTTAATCATCGGTTGATAATCCACGCCCAAATTAATCGCCTGTTCGCGCCCCAGTGCCAGCACATCCAAGTATTTCCAATAACGCAAGCTAAACAGTATGACGACAATCAAAATCACCAACGCTAACCAAAGAATATGAGTATTAATTCGGTTGAAACTGGCAAAGCCAATATCTTGCGAGATTTGGAATTCATTGGGGTCAATCAATACTTCCATAAAGGTCGTCAGGCTGCCAAAAAACGTGCCAAACACAATCCCGACGAGCAATAAAAAGAAAATATTCTGTGATTCCTTTTTGAACAGAAAATGATAGAGTGCAAGCATAAAGCAAATCATCACGCTAGTACTGCCGAGAAAAAGCGTAATCGGATTGATGGAAAGTAGCGTGTTCGAACCGAATAAAAACAAAATGCCTGTTTGGATTAATAAATACAGTGAATCCACCCCTAAAATGCTCAGCGTGAGAATGCGATTATTTACCACTGTTTGGAAAAGCATCGTAGCTAACGCAATCGCAATGCCTGTTACGACAAGCGCCGTTACCGATAAAACGCGATTGGTTAAAGCATATTGCCAGCGATTTGGTAAATGATAGCCAAGATATAAGGCAATGCTCACGAGCACTAGAACCCCTAAAATCACTAAATGAAGGAACGATGATTTACGCATAACGATCCCGTTTTAGTAAGAAATACAAGAAAATGCCACTGCCAATCACGCCAACGACAGCATTAATAGAAATCTCGTAAGGGTAAATTAGGCTTCGTCCCAAAATATCGCAGAACAACACAAAAACAGCACCTAAAAGTGCGGTGTGAGAAAGGTTTTTTTCAAGTTATCACCCAAATACAATGTGACGAGATTCGGCACAATCAAGCCTAAAAAAGGAATTACGCCGACAGATACAATAATAATCGACGACACCGTTGCCACAATCATCAAGCCAACATAAAGCACTTGGTTATAATTTAAGCCGAGATTGGTCGCGAAATCTTTACCCATTCCGACGATAGAAAAACGATGCGCAAACAGATAAGACACAATCAACATAGGGATGCTGAAATAAAGCAGCTCGTAGCGGCCGCTCATGACAAGAGAAAAATATCCTTGTAACCAGCAGGAAAGGTTCTGCAAGAAATCTTGTTGATAAGCGATAAAAGCAGTGATCGAACTAATGATATTGCCGAACATCATCCCAACTAAAGGTACAAAAATCGTATCTTTGAACTTCAGGCGGGATAGGATCATCATAAATAACAGCGAGCCAAGGAAAAACACCAGTACCGCGATAGTGGTTTTCAGCAATATCGAGGCACCTGGAAAAAATAGAATCGCCAGCAAAATCCCAAGACGCGCGCTATCCATTGTGCCAGCGGTTGTTGGCGATACAAAACGATTTCGGCTCAGTTGCTGCATCACCAAGCCACAAATGCTCAACGACGCGCCCGCAATCAAAATACTCACTAAACGTGGCACGCGACTATCAAGAAAAATCTGCCATTGATTGCCTTTAAAATGGAGCAATCCCTGTAAACTAACCGTACTTATGCCAAGAAAAAGAGAAATAGCGGAAAGTAAAACTAATAGAAAAACTAAGTATCGCCGTTTAAACATCTTAAAATGAGAATGATTCGTAATGAAAAAAAGGATAACATATCAAAGTTAAAAAAGAAAAGGAGATAGTACGATTATTAATAATAACCAATTACATCAATTTATAGCATTCTTCATAAAAATTAGGCAAAATACGGAAAATTTTTGAGTTCAAAAAGGATCAAACTATGACTAAACATTATGATTACATCGCCATCGGCGGCGGTAGCGGCGGTATTGCTTCGCTTAATCGTGCAGCAAGCTATGGCAAAAAATGCGCTATTATTGAAGCTAAACACCTTGGCGGCACTTGTGTAAATGTAGGTTGCGTACCTAAAAAAGTAATGTTTTATGGTGCACATATTGCAGAAGCAATTAACAATTATGCGCCAGATTATGGTTTTGATGTTGAAGTGAAAAAATTTGATTTTTCAAAACTAATTGAAAGTCGCCAAGCCTATATTGGTCGTATTCATACATCTTATAACAATGTATTAGCAAAAAATAACATTGATGTAATTAACGGTTTCGGAAAATTTGTCGATGCCCATACTATTGAAGTAACACTTGCTGATGGTACAAAAGAGCAAATAACCGCAGATCATATTTTAATCGCAACAGGTGGTCGCCCATATCGTCCAAACATTAAAGGACAAGAATTCGGTATTGATTCAGATGGTTTCTTTGCATTAACCGAATTACCAAAACGAGCTGCTGTTATTGGTGCTGGCTATATTGCCGTTGAACTTTCTGGTGTATTAAACAGCCTAGGCGTGGAAACGCATTTACTAGTGCGTCGCCATGCGCCAATGCGTAATCAAGATCCATTAATCGTAGAAACATTAGTGGAAGTGCTTGCACAAGATGGTATTCAATTACATACCAATTCTACACCATCTGAAATTGTTAAAAATGCAGATGGCTCTCTTACAGTAAAATGTGATGGTCAATCTGATGTTATTGTAGATTGCGTTATTTGGGCAGCAGGTCGTGTTCCTGCGACAGATAAAATTGGCTTAGAAAATGCTGGCGTAGAAACGAATGAACGCGGCTATGTCAAAGTAGATAAATATCAAAATACTAATGTGAAAGGCATTTATGCAGTAGGCGATATTATCGAAAACGGCATTGAATTAACACCAGTTGCAGTTGCAGCAGGTCGCCGCCTTTCTGAACGTTTATTCAATAATAAACCGACTGAACATTTAGATTACAATTTAGTTCCAACCGTTGTATTCAGCCATCCACCAATCGGCACTGTAGGTTTAACTGAACCTCAAGCTATTGAACAATATGGCGCTGAAAATGTTAAGGTATATAAATCCTCTTTCACAGCAATGTACACTGCGGTCACTCAACATCGCCAACCGTGCAAAATGAAATTGGTTTGTTTGGGTAAAGATGAAAAAGTTGTGGGTTTACAT
Source organism: Haemophilus quentini (assembly GCA_001752465.1). GTDB lineage: Bacteria > Pseudomonadota > Gammaproteobacteria > Enterobacterales > Pasteurellaceae > Haemophilus > Haemophilus quentini. Next base: position 65,818 of record MDJB01000001.1, on the reverse strand, counting down.
GGTATTGGTTTCGGTGTAGATGAAATGATTCAAGGATTTGCCGTAGCAATCAAAATGGGCGCAACAAAAGCTGATTTTGATAACACCGTGGCTATTCACCCAACGGGTTCAGAAGAATTTGTGACCATGCGTTAATCTTTAGAGCAAACAAAAAAGGGTTGTAAATTATCGCTCAGCCCAAAAAGTTAAACTATTAAATCAAGAAGAACTAAGCTCTCTAATTAATGAGCTTAGTTCTTTTAGTTTACACTGAATACGCTTATGATTGTAATCATGAATCGTTTTTCGACCGGCTCAAAAGTATCAAATTATTTTACATCGCAGCACGCTGTTTTTAACAGCCCCAAAAGTTCTCTATGGCCACATTATCTGAACAATTTCCTTTTATCGACATACTTTGTCGAATACAATTTTCAACAGGATTTCTTGATAACTTCCCATTTGATATTGCCACACTTGAGCAAAATGTAAAATAGGTGTTGTTCCCTCAAGTCTTGATAACGCTTTCTATATCATTCAGATAATTTGCTCAGAATTAAGGCTCATTAATAAATCATTAATTGTCAATAAATAAAGCTTACCTTCGATACCTTTAAATTCACTGAGGTTTGTTACCCATTTTTCATTCTGTCAGCTTGTAGCAATTTTCTCTCTTATATTTCTCTTAATGTCCAATATATTCATCATACGTTGGACTTTTTTATGATTGATATTGAGTTTTTAGTGTAAAGTAACACAAGATAACCATAACATTCATGATTATCACGATAAATCCGCATAATTTGTTGTTATATCGTTGTATCTTTATTGATTTTTTCAAATGATAAAAGAAAACATCGCGTGCTAAACCCAATATCTGAAGCGGAAAGTTCCACCTTAATACCTTTACGACAGAGGCTTTTTCTGTATTTTTTTGTTGGTTAAGAGCCTACAACTTTTTAGAATCGTATTCTCCGCACGGAGTTTGAGGTTCTCTAATTCCAACATCACCTCTCATATTTTAGGCTTAGGTGGCATTTTGGCGTAGTTAGGTTTCATACTCGGAGGAGCTTTAGATTTCGGCATTAAGCCGTTTATATCTTGTCTTTCAAAGGGGGAATCATGAGTGATTATACTTGAATTGGCAATACATATTGGCACATTCCGTATTGAACCGCTTGAATAACTGTGAGTTTAAATTCTAAGAATACGTTTGTTTCTCACTCACTACTGACAATCCATTGCCCCTACTATGATTAGATTGTTTAATCCAGTGTCTTAATGTTTTATCAGCAAAATAAAAATATTTTTTGTAAGTGAACTATTTTTACCGTTTTAAATATAAAAATCGATCACCTGTTGTTTGAAAGATTAGTTGTATTTAGTCATAAAAAATCTACACCTTAATCAGTTGGTTGTTTAGCCCAACTTTTGAGGTGCAGATCAAATCAAGGCTTAGTTTTATATACAAAATTGTTTGTATTTAAGTACAAACAATTTTAACTGCAAGTCCACCTTGCGATGTTTCGCGATACTTAGCATTCATGTCTTTGCCTGTTTCATACATTGTTTCAATCACTTTATCCAAGGTTACTCTTGGATTAGTGGTACGGCGTAAAGCCATACGTGATGCATTGATTGCTTTTACTGAAGCAATCGCATTGCGTTCGATACAAGGTACTTGAACTTGACCGCCGACAGGATCGCAAGTTAATCCTAAGTTATGCTCCATTGCAATTTCAGCTGCGATGCATACTTGCAGTGGATTACCTCCCAGAATTTCAGCTAGTCCTGCAGCAGCCATTGAACAGGCTACACCCACTTCACCTTGGCAACCTACTTCTGCGCCAGAAATCGAAGCATTCATTTTATAAAGTGAACCAATCATTCCTGCTGCTAATAAATAGCGTTCAATGATTTCAGGTGTTAATGGTGAAATGAACTTCTCATAGTAAGCTAATACGGCAGGAATAATCCCACATGCACCATTAGTTGGAGCAGTGACTACACGTCCGCCCGCTGCATTTTCTTCATTGACAGCAAGCGCAAACATATTAACCCAGTCGATCACTCGCATTGGATCGTTGGACAAATTAGTATTTGCTTGCAACATACGATAAAGAGATGCTGCACGACGTGGCACTCGTAATGGCCCAGGTAAAATCCCTTCAGTATGAATACCATGTTCGATACAAGCTTGCATCGTCTTCCAGACATTCTCTAGATGAGCACTGACAGCTTCTTTTCCATGCAAGGCAACTTCATTTTCCAACATCACAGTGGAAAGCATTAAGCCGTTATCACTGCAATGTTTCAAAATATCTTCTGCATTTTTGTAAGGATAAGGTACTTGGACTATAGTTTTTTCTTCTTGACCAAAATGGGCTTCATCGACAATAAAACCACCACCGATCGAATAATAGGTTTGGCGATAAAGTTCTGTGCAATTGTCATCAAGTGCGGTAATTGTCATGCCATTTTCGTGCAGTTTTAAAAAAGTGCGGTGGAAAATGAGGTTATTTTCAAAATCAAATTTTACCGTTTTTTGACCAACATTAATTGGTAAAAGCGCAGTTTGTTTCACTTTCTCGATGAAACCTGAAATCATATCGATATCCACATTATGTGGTAAATAACCCGCTAACCCCATGATGATGGCGATATCTGTACTGTGACCTCTCCCTGTCATCGAAAGAGAACCATAAACATCCACATGAATTTCAGCGGTTTGTTCAAACTGATTTCGTTCAATTAAGTCATCTATAAATTGTTTGCCAGCTTTCATTGGACCAACCGTGTGGGAACTGGATGGACCAATTCCCACTTTAAACATATCAAATACGCTAATCATAAATTTCTCAAAATTCGCTAAACTTTAAAGGGCGCTTATAATAATCCATAAACAACCGCAGAGATAGCGATTAATCCCATAATCGTTACAAAAACATTGCTGAAACGTCCGCTGTAGCGTTTCATTGCTGGGATTTTGCGAATCGCGTACATTGGCATGATAAACAAAATCATCGCAATGATTGGGCCGCCAAGAGATTCGATTAAGCCTAAGATGCTAGGATTAATAATTGCAACGCCCCATAACGTTAATAAGAAGAAAAGTGCGGTCGCATAATTGAGTTTTTTACGATTTACAGATTCGCCTTTCATTTTTAAATATAAGCCTTCTAAGCCTTCACGTGCGCCCATATAGTGGCCGAAGAATGAGCTAGTAATCGCTAAGAATGCGACAAGCGGGCCAAAATAAGAGATATATGGATTATCAAATTTATTCGCTAAGAAAGACAAGATACTGATATTTTGTGCTTTTGCTGCCACTAATTCTTCTGGCGTTAGTGTTAATACACAGCTAAATACGAAGAACATTACAAAGAATAACAAAATCGTTGAGGCGCCTTTTTCTGTATGGCTGATATGGCGTTCTGCACCATCGAAAGTTTTGTATTCACGGAATTGTGAGCAAGTGAAAGATGAAATTGCTGGTGAATGGTTAAATGAGAATACCAATACAGGAATAGTAAGCCACAATGTTGTGACAAAACCGCCTGCTGTTGGGAATTCATGTAACATCGCACCATTCCATTCTGGAATTAAGTAAATAGAAAGTGCGAATAAAATTAATACTAATGGGTAAACAAGCCATTCTGTGATTTTTAACATCACTTTTTCATTAAATAGCATGACGGAAATCAATATTGCAATTAATACAAAAGAGAGAATCGCTCGGTTTGGTGATGCCATACCAAGTTGATTCACAATGAAAGAATCAACTGTGTTAGTAATACCGTTTCCGTAAATTAAAAGAATGGGAAAAATCGCGAAGAAATAAAGTAGGGTGATAAGTTTACCCGCTGTTTTACCAAAGTGTTCTTCCACTACTTCAGTAATATCGCTGCCAGGATTTTTTGATGAAAGTACAAAGTAGGCTAAGCCACGGTGAGCAAAATAGGTCATTGGTCCGACGATAATTGCCATTAAAACTAACGGCCAGAATCCCCCCATCCCTGCGTTAATCGGTAGGAATAAGACACCAGCGCCAACCGCCGTACCGAAAAGGTTTAACATCCATGTTGCATCAAATTTGTTCCATTTGAGTTTTTCTGTTGGTTTCATAGTTTGCTCCAAAGCATAAATTACTTAAATTTGTCAATTTGCAGAGCAAAATATGCCCTAACAAAATTTGAGTATTATGTTACGCCGATAAATAGAGAATCTCAAAGAGCAAATTCTAAAATTGTGATCAAGTTAAAATTTTTTTATAAAAAGTGCGGTAATTTTCTGCGACAAAAAAATCGGTGTGATCACGACACCGATTGCGCATAAAAATAAATAAAATTAAAACCGCACTTTTTTCAACCTTAAGGCGTTCATCAATACGGAAATTGAACTCATCGCCATCGCAGCGCCTGCAATGACTGGATTTAGAAAACCCAAAGCGGCAAGAGGGATGCCGAGAATATTGTAAATCAAAGCAAAAAATAGATTTTGTTTGATATTTTTCAAGGTTGCTCTTGCAATAAAAAGCGCATCTATAAGTTGATTCACTGAATGTTGCATAAGTGTTGCAGAAGCCGTTTGCTCTGCAATATCTGAACCTGATTTCATCGCAAAACTGACGTTTGCAGCAGATAAAGCAGGCGCATCATTTATTCCATCCCCTACCATTGCTACAACATGACCTAGAGATTTCAGGTTTTGAATTTTTTCCGCCTTATCTCTAGGACTGAGGCCTCCAAAGGCTTTCTTAATGCCGAGCTGTTTTGCTATGTAATCCACGACAGATTGTTGATCGCCACTCATAATTACTACATCAATATTTTGCTGTTGTAAGCGTTGAATGGCGTGCAAGATATCGTTTTTTAAGGTGTCCGTCAGCGCAAATGCGCCAATAGGTTCATCATTTATAGATACCGCGACAATGCTCGCAATTTGCCAGATATCCTCTAAATTTTTAGGCAAGATTAAACCGCAATAATCAGGTTTACCGACTTTTATTGTTCCCACTTGTTCTAATTCGGCTTGAATTCCTTGACCGACTTCCATCTTTGAAAAAAGTGCGGTAGGAATTTCTAACATTTTTTGTTCTGCTGCTTGCACAATAGCTTTTGCAATTGGGTGGTTAGCTTGTTGTTCAACGGCTGCGGCAAAACGATACAAATCTTCTTCAGAATACCCCGCACTTTGTGGCTGCCATAGTGCTGAAATTTCAAGCTCTCCCTTTGTTAGTGTGCCAGTTTTATCAAATACAACAGTATCCACGTGGGCGGTTTCCTCCATTGCTGCCGCATCTTTAAACCATACGCCAGCATTGACCGCTTTACCTAAACCAACCATTATGGCGGCTGGTGTGGCTAATCCCAAGGCACAAGGGCAGGCAATCACAAGCACGGATACCGCGTGAATAAGTGAAGACACACTATCATTAGTTAGAACGTAAGTGAGGGCGAAAGTAACAAGTGAAATCAGTAATACAGCAGGTACAAACACTGACGCAACTTTGTCAGCAAATCGTGCAATTGGCGCTTTTGAGCCTTGCGCATCTGATAATGCATTCATCATATCGCCAAGTAAGGTTTGGCTACCAAGCTGATTTGCTTGATAGATAATAGAACCTTCTGTTACCATCGCCCCCGCTAATACTTTTCCACCTTTCTGTTTTTCTTCTGGACGAGATTCGCCCGTTAAATGACTTTCATCACACCATCCATTTCCATTTTCAATTATGCCGTCTGCTGCAATACGCTCGCCTTGATTCGCACGAATGATTTCGCCGATATTTACTTGGTCAAGGGCAATCTCAGTCCATTTGTCATTACGTAGAGCGGTGACTTTTTTCGGTGTCAGTTGCAAGAGCATGCTTAAGCTATTTAGGCTGTGCTTTTTAGTGCGATCTTCAAGAAATTTTCCAAGACTGACAAAACCAATCACCATAACAGAAACTTCAAAGTACACATGTCCCATTGCATGATTGTCGTGGTAAAACAACATGAAAGCAGAATAAAGATAAATGGTGAGCGTTCCTGTACTGACAAGGACATCCATATTGGCAAGCCCACCACGAATACTACCGATTGCTCCGCGATAAAATGGAATAGCTAACCAAAGTTGCACAATGCTCGCTAATGCAAATTGCCAAATAGGTGGCAACATTAAGTTATATGAGCCACTCATCATGCCAAGCATACCAATCAGAAATGGAATATTGATTATCCAAAGTATGATTAATCGCCAAGGGATGGATGTATTTTTTTCTTCTATTGGCAATTCATTGGCTTGTTTGATATGAGCAGAAAAACCTGTTTTATGAATAATCTCTATAATTTCAGTTTCGCTTACTTGCGTAGAGTCAAATACAACTTGTGCTTCTTCGGCGGCAAAATTCACTCCCGCTTGTTGCACAAATGGTTTTTTATTTAAAACTTTTTCAATACGATTGGCACAAGATTGGCAGGTCATCCCACCAATCTGAATCGAAATTTTTTTACTCTGTGGCGTCAAATCCGGCATCTTCAATGACCTCAATCAACTGTGCAAGATTGACTCGATTTTCATCAAAAGTAATATTTGCTTTCCCTTCTAGTTGCACATCAGCAGATTGTACGCCATCTAATTCAGTTAAAACTTGAGTAAGACTTTTTACGCAACAGCCGCAATGTATGCCTTTTATGTTTAATGTGATAGTTTTCATTTTTACTCCTTGTGAGTTGTTTTATTGAGGGCTACACTATAAACCTTTACGTAAGGTTAAGGTCAAGAAATTTTTTATGAATATTAGTGAAGCCGCAAAATTAGTAGGTTTATCTACAAAACAAATCCGTGATTATGAAAAAATGGGTTTAATTAAACCCGCTGTGCGTAGTTTGTCAGGTTATCGAAATTATGGAGAAAGTGATTTAGAAAGGTTGCATTTTATTCGTCACTCACGCAATGTTGGGTTTTCGTTACATCAAATCGCACAATTATTAGCACTACAAGATAATCCTAAGCGTAGCTGCCGAGAAGTGAAAGTGCTAACTGCTCAACATATTGCGATGTTGAATCAACAAATAGAACAGTTACAAAAAATGGTACAAGAATTGCAGCGTTGGCATGATAATTGTCAGGGCAATGACTACCCTGAATGTTCAATTTTGAATGGCTTGAACGGATAAGTGAAAAGTGCGGTTAATATTCCCAACTTTCTGGGTCGACACCTAATTCGCGCATAAGCACTTTGGCATCTTCGGGAATTTCATCATTACGCTCTTTCATTAAATCTGCATCGGTGGGCAAAGGTTGACCAGTGAATGCATGCAAAAATGCTTCGCAAAGTAATTCACTGTTGGTTGCATGACGTAAACTTTTTAATTGGCGGCGAGTGCGTTCATTTGTCAAAATTTCCAATACTTTGATTGGAATAGACACAGTGATTTTTTTTACTTGCTCGCTTTTTTTGCCATGTTCTGCATAAGGGCTGATATATTTTCCGTCCCAATCCGCCATAATTTACCTTAGTGCTTATTGATAACCTTACAAATTGTCCGTATTCTAATGAAAAATCAAATAAATAACAATCTAGACGGCTAAACTTCTATGTTAAAAAGAGAAAGAAAAGTGTGGTAATTTTTTAGATTAAATATAAAGAAACGCTAGACAGTACTGGGTTTTAGTGGTAATTTACGCGCCATTCAAAGGGTGCAAGCCCACCATTCGAATCATCAATTCTTATTATATTCATTATGCATTTAACTGAACTTAAAAATACGCCTGTTTCTGATCTTGTGAAACTTGGTGAAGAACAAATGGGCTTAGAGAATTTAGCTCGTTTGCGTAAACAAGATATTGTCTTCGCAATTTTAAAACAGCACGCCAAAAGCGGTGAAGATATTTTCGGCGGTGGCGTGTTAGAAATCTTACCAGATGGTTTTGGTTTTCTTCGTTCTGCTGACAGTTCCTACCTTGCAGGCCCTGATGATATCTATGTTTCCCCGAGTCAAATTCGTCGTTTTAACCTTCAAACTGGTGATAAAATAGAAGGTAAAATCCGTCCGCCAAAAGAAGGCGAACGCTATTTTGCACTTTTAAAAGTTGATCAAGTTAATGATGACAAACCTGAAGTTTCTCGTAGCAAAATCTTATTTGAAAACTTAACGCCATTACATGCTAACTCTCGTTTAAGAATGGAGCGAGGCAATGGATCAACAGAAGATTTAACCGCACGTATTTTGGATTTAGCATCACCAATTGGTAAAGGTCAACGTGGTTTGATTGTTGCTCCGCCAAAAGCAGGTAAAACCATGTTGCTGCAAAACATTGCACAAAGTATCACGCATAATTATCCTGATGTAGAGCTTATCGTATTATTGATTGATGAACGCCCAGAAGAAGTGACAGAAATGCAACGTTCAGTAAAAGGCGAAGTGATAGCCTCTACTTTTGATGAGCCTGCAACTCGTCACGTTCAAGTGGCAGAAATGGTAATCGAAAAAGCGAAACGTTCAGTTGAGCATAAAAAAGATGTGGTAATTTTGCTTGACTCTATTACACGTTTAGCACGTGCTTACAATACAGTCACTCCAGCTTCAGGTAAAATTTTATCTGGTGGTGTGGATGCTAATGCATTGCATCGTCCAAAACGTTTCTTTGGTGCTGCGCGTAACGTGGAAGAAGGTGGTAGTTTAACGATTATTGCGACTGCGCTAGTTGATACCGGTTCGAAAATGGATGAAGTTATTTTTGAAGAATTTAAAGGTACAGGTAATATGGAATTACACCTTTCTCGTAAAATCGCAGAAAGACGTGTATTCCCAGCCATTGATTTTAAACGCTCAGGAACTCGTAAAGAAGACTTACTCACAACATCTGATGAATTACAAAAAATGTGGATTCTTCGTAAGATTCTTAATCCAATGGATGAAGTGGATGCAATGGAATTCTTGATTGATAAACTCATGATGGCGAAAACTAACGAAGAGTTTTTTGAAGTGATGAAACGTTCGTAAAAGTAACCGCATTTCTATGAAGAACAAGGGGAAAATATTATGTTTTCCCCTTTTTAATATCCGTAATATTTGACGAAATAAATTATGATAGCCGATAAGTTCATAAAAGGGGCAAAAGGTAAAAATTCTTTTTTCTTCCTATGAATAAGCGAAAAACATATTCCAAGAACTGAGGCTAATAATAAAAAGTGCGGTAAAGTTTCTAAATGAATAAAGCTTCCTAATGCCATTGCCAACCAATAATCTCCCCGTCCAAAGGCTTCTTTTCCGTAATAGAATTTTGCAAGCCAATAGATTGCGTAGAAAACAATAAAAAAACTTGCCGCACTTTTTATGCTTTCAGATAACGTAAACAATGAAAAGTGATTGTCTGCTCCAAATAATCCGAGAGTAAGTAACCATAAACAGGGCGTAGTAGAAATAAGTTGATAGTGCCAATCAAGATAACTGATTGCCCAAAGGATAAGAAGTGTGAGTCCGAACCATACAGCAAAAATAGAGTCCTTGAAGGCAATTTGTAAAAATATAAACCCAACTCCAACACTTAAAAAATACCTCAAAATATGACCACACTTTTTTTGTTGAATAGAGGCAAAGTGCGGTTTAAATGGAGAACGGTTTTGTGGAAATAATTCAACGTAAGTCGCATAAATCTCTTGCTGTGAACGCGTAATAAAACCAGATAGGTAGAACCACAATGCGCTCCCTAATATACAGCCTAATAAAAACATTGCGAAGTAAATCATTGAATAACAGAGCCCATATTAAAGATAGGTAAATACATTCCCATCATAATAATTCCAATCAGACTGCCGATGATCACCATCATTAATGGTTCTAGCATTTGTGAGAGTAAGTCAATTTGATGATTAAGTTTTTCTTGGTTATTATCCGCGATGTGTTCTAGCATCAAAGCGAGTTTTCCGCTTTGCTCACCAATTTGGAGCATTTGTTGTGCTTCCATCGGGAAAAGATCGCTACTTACACTATGAGAAAACGAATAGCCTTGAGAAACCCATTGTAAAATTGACCGCACTTCTTTATCTAATACGATGTCATTTACAAGCGTTTTCTTGGTTTGCCACGTTTGTGTGCGAGGGAGAAAACTCTCTAGTGCTTGATTAAGCGGTACTCCGGCCTGCAACATAATTTGTAAACTTTGACTAAAGTTCACTAAACGTGAAAGCTTTTGAATTGTGCCAAAAATAGGCGTGATAGAAATAAGTTTATTTTTCTTTTGATAAAACCAGGTCTGGCGTTTTAGATAGAAGTAATAAAATAGAACAAAACTAAAAGCGAAAAATAGCAAAATGCCAATATTTTGCTTAAGAAAATTGGATATAAAGAGCAATATTGCGGTTATTGTTGGTAATTCGGCATTATTGCCACTGTACATTTCAGCAAATTGAGGCACGATAAAAAGCAGTAATGCGAGTGTCAATAATAGAGAAATTCCCAACACCATTGATGGGTACAACATAATTTTCTGTAATTTGCGTTGTAATGCTAAAGATTGGCTACGATGCGTGGCTATTTTTTTACAAACAACGGAAAGTTTTCCTGTCATTTCTCCCACTTGAATCAGTTGAATTTCTTGTTGTGTGAGGTATTTCCCTTGTTGTTCAATGGCTTGTGATAATGCTAAACCAGATTCAATAGATTGAAGCAGCCGCTCAAGCCACTCATTGAGCATAATTTGAGTGCAATTTTGTTGCAAAATTTGCAGACTGTTTTTTAACGGAATTGCGGACTGTAGCAATGTTGCTAATTGATTGAGTAATTCGCTAATTTCTGGATTTTTGGGGTTTGCCCCAAATTGCCAGTTTTGTTGTAATTTGATGTGAGTAAGCCCGCGGCTTATTAATTGAAAGTGTGCTTGTTGTTTTGTATCCGCAATAATTGAGCCTTTTTGTTTCTGATTTAATGCGTTACTACCTTGATAATAAAAGAGTTTTTTAGTCATGAGTTTTTACCTAACACACGTTCAATTTCTTTCTCATCTGTTATACCTTGGCTAACTTTTTCTAGACCACTCGCATGTAAATTTTTAAAATCGGTTTGATAGCCATTCTGCTGCCAATGTAGAAATTGATAAACACCGATTCGACCTCGATAACCTTGATGGCAATCACAAGAATTTATTAAATTTCCACCGCACTTTGGACAGATTTTTCGTACAAGACGCTGCGCAATAACGAGCAGTAAACTGTTTTCAATTTCATGTTGTTGAATACCGAGTTGTTGTAAACGAGAAATGGCAGATATTGCATCATTAGTATGTAAAGTTGAAAGCACTAAATGCCCAGTTTGGGCGGCACGTAGTGCCATCATTGCACTTTCTTCATCGCGAATTTCACCTAGCATAATGATGTCGGGATCTTGGCGTAAAAAAGCGCGCAATAGACGGCTAAAATCCAATCCAATCTGTGGATTAATTTGGCTTTGAATAATGCCATCAAGCTCAATTTCAATGGGATCCTCAGCGGTCATAATATGTTTATCAGGCGTGTTTAGCCACTGAAGTGCAGTGTAAAGTGAAATACTTTTCCCACTTCCTGTTGGGCCGGTTACTAAAATTAATCCTTGTGGTTGGCTAAGCGCCCGTTGAAATGCTTGTTGCTGACTCTTGGTCATTCCTAGTTCAGAAAAGCTGAGTTCTACTGGTTTATTTTGCTGTGCTCTCAGGACAACTTTCTCTCCCCAATGAGTTGGTAACGTTGAAAGACGGAAATCAAGAATATCGGAAAACGTAGTTTTAAATTGAAATCGCCCATCTTGTGGAAGGCGGGTTTCACTGATATCTAATTTAGCGAGAAGTTTTAGGCGAGAAATAATTCGATTAGCCAAATTTTTGCTAAGTCTAGGCTGAGCTTGTAAAACACCGTCAATTCTAAACCGCACTTGGAAATGATCCGATAAGGTCTCCAAATGAATATCTGAGGCATTATTTTGTAAAGCAGATTCAAAAATTTGATTAAGCAAGCGAATGACAGGCTCATCATCTTGTTGTTCTAGATGAGTCTGTTCTTGATGTTGGTAATATTTAACTTGCTCTTCCACTTTAGGTTGATTAGGAGCAAGTTGCTGTAATAGTTCTTTAAGTTGATTGCTTTCTAATAAGACAGGCTCAACAAGCTTGCCAGTTATAAACGCAATAGTTTCACAGGCGCAAAGATTAGAAAGAGAATCAACACCTAACCAAAGACGATTATTTTCTTCTTTGAGTGGTAAAGCAAAATAACGTAACAGCAGTGACTGTTGTTGCTGATTACGCCCCCATAACTCTGGCGAGATCGTAAATATCTCGCCATTTTGTGCTTTTACTCGAGGTTTTGCACTAGTTAAGTCGATCATTTTGAACAGAATCCAGCAGGGAAAATATCGGCATTCGTTGTGCCACAGGTGGTTTTCCATGTAATGCCTTTTGCACTATCGCCTTCCGCTGTGAGTGTGTAACTCATTCCATCTAATGTACCATTACCCGCTACTGTTATTGCACCGTTGCTTGTTGTCACTGATTTTACATAGCCTTTTGCTGTTGTAATATCAGCAGCAATTCCATTGCTTCCTCCCGAGCAAGTGGAAGGGGCACCTGTGCTATAAACGCATAATTCCACATCTGACTTATAAGGTGCGGAAGCTTGCAGTAATTCGGATACTGCGGCTTTTTTGGTATAATTTTGATAAGAAGGAATAGCGATAGTGGCTAAAATCGCGATGATGGCGATGACTATCATTAATTCAATTAAGGTAAACCCTTTTTTCAAGGTTGTTTGTGTAGTTAGTTTCATTTATTTTCCTTTCGTTAAGCCTTTATTGGCTGAAATATTGTGAAAAGGGAAAATTGTTTTGTAAAACAGACCGCACTTTTTCTGCGATCCTGATCGCAAAAATAGGAAAAATGTATGCGAAAAATAAAAGATATTGAGAAAGGATTGCTGACTAATTGTCGACAAATTCCATCTCCGCATTTTGACGAACGCCCAGATTTACAAGATATTTCACTTCTTGTGATCCATTACATTAGCTTGCCGCCAGAACAATTTGGTGGCGGATATGTGGATGATTTTTTTCAAGGGAAATTAGATCCTAAGATTCATCCTTATTTTGAAGAAATTCATCAAATGCGTGTTTCTGCCCATTGTTTGATTGAACGAGATGGGCGAATCACGCAATATGTTAATTTCAACCATAGGGCTTGGCATGCAGGATTATCTAGCTTTCAAGGGCGAGAAAAATGTAATGATTTTGCCATTGGAATTGAGTTAGAAGGTAGTAATGAACAACCTTTTACTAATGAGCAGTATTTGGCATTGCAAGAACTAACTAACTTAATCATGAAAAGTTATCCTAAAATTACGAAAGAGCGGATTGTTGGGCATAGTGATATTTCGCCAGGACGTAAGATCGATCCAGGCCAATATTTTGATTGGGAACGTTATTTTGCCAGCCTAAAATAATTTGTTTAAAAATTAGACATTAAAATTTAGGGACTTCTGTGTATTACAAATATTGTAATATTTTATCTATAAGTGATTGAATTTAAATGGATAAATTTTATCTTGAAATTATATTAGAAAGGTTTGTTTGAGTTATACAACATTATGGATTTTCTCAACCACAATTTTATCCACAGAAATATTGAATAACTCAAAGAGATGACCAAAAGATCTTTGATGAATGGAATCGCTTTAAAAATTGTATTTTTTTACCGCACTTTCTTGCATTTTTGTGTGTAAAAAGTGCGGTTTATTTTTGTTTTAGATCTTTTGATTGGAAATAACTCAATTTATTTTCAAGTTTGATGAGATAAGGCTCCTTCTTTGTTTTTACGTGATCAATTCACAATCAGAAATCCATTATTCACAATGTTATCCACAATCTGTGTATTTTCTTGTGTAACCAGCCCTTTGGTTGATAAAAACACTGATTTATGAAACAATCTGCAGATTATTTTTATATGAAAAATTTAAGGTAAAACGATAGTGATCGATTTTGATGGCTACCGTCCAAATGTGGGTATTGTGATTTGTAATCGCAAATGGCAAGTACTTTGGGCGAAGCGTTGTGGGCAAAATTCGTGGCAGTTTCCGCAAGGTGGCATTAATGATAATGAAAGTGCCGAGCAAGCGATGTATCGTGAGCTGTACGAAGAAGTTGGTCTACAGCCTAAAGATGTGCGCATTTTATATGTATCTAAGCATTGGTTGCGTTATAAATTACCAAAACGTTTGTTGCGTTATGACAGCAAACCGATGTGTATAGGACAAAAGCAACGCTGGTTTTTGTTGCAGCTTGTTGGCGATGAAAAAAATATCAATATGCAAACAACCAAATCACCAGAATTTGATGGGTGGCGTTGGGTGAGTTTTTGGTATCCTGTTCGTCAGGTCGTATCTTTCAAAAAAGAAGTGTATCGCAAAGCAATGAAACAGTTTTCGGGCATATTGTTCTCAGAAAATCCTCCTGTATATCAACCTACACGAGAATTGGAGCAAAAATCTTATACTCATCCTAAAAAATATAATGGTTCAAAATTTCCAAAACGTTCTTTTAATAAAACAAGGAATTCATAATGCTTAGCTTTATTTTACTTTGTTTGCTTGTGGGGGCGGTTGCTGGCTTTTTTGCGGGGCTTTTTGGTATTGGTGGTGGATTGCTGATTGTTCCTGTGTTGGTGTATTTATTACCAATGGTGGGTGTGCCTGAATCTTTATTAATGTCTACCGCACTTGGAACTTCTTTCGCAACGATTGTTATTACTGGTTTTTCTTCGGCTCAACGACATCATAAGTTAGGTAATGTTGTGTGGAGCGCGGTGAAGATCCTTGCTCCGAGCATTATGGTTAGCGTATTTATTTGTGGTTTTTTTATCGGAAAACTTGATCGCGATATTTCTAGTAAATTATTTGCCTGTTTAGTGGTTTATCTCGCAGTTAAAATGGTCCTATCTATTAGACCTAAGACAAATAAAACAGTTAAACCTTTAACGACTCAATCATCTATTATCGGTGGAATTCTAATTGGCATGGCATCTAGTGCTGCAGGTATCGGTGGAGGCGGATTTATTGTGCCGTTTTTAAATTCTCGCGGTATCGATATGAAAAAGGCTATTGGTTCCTCGGCTTTCTGTGGCATGTTACTCGGAACTTCTGGAATGTTCAGTTTTATGTTAAGTGGCTGGGGGAATGCTGCAATGCCAGAATATTCTTTAGGTTACATTTATTTCCCTGCAGTGTTATGTATTACTGCCTCATCGTTTTTCACGTCAAAACTTGGTGCGACAGCCACCTCAAAACTACCAGTGCCAACTTTAAAGAAAGGGTTTGCACTTTTATTAATTACCATTGCTGTTGATATGTTTATTAGATAGAGAAAATTATGAATTCAAATTACTTGCTTCTGCCTCATTTTGATCCAACCATTTTTACTCTTGGCGATAGCAATATCGGCTTACGTTGGTATGGTTTGATGTACCTTTTAGGTTTTATTTTTGCACGCTGGCTTGCGGTTCGTCGTGCTAATCGCCCAAATAGCGGTTGGACAGTAGATCAAGTTGATACCTTACTGTTCAATGGTTTTATGGGCGTATTTATTGGAGGACGTGTTGGCGATGTATTTTTTTATAATTTGGAGCGTTTCTTACAAGAGCCGCTTTATTTGTTCCGTGTTTGGGAAGGTGGAATGTCTTTCCATGGCGGCTTAATAGGCGTCATTGTTGCCATGATTTGGACGTCTTATTCACAAAAACGTAATTTTTGGCAAACGGCTGATTTTGTTGCGCCTTTGATTCCGTTTGGTTTAGGTTTAGGTCGAATTGGTAATTTCATTAATCTTGAACTATGGGGACGCGAAACGGATGTGCCTTGGGCAATGATTTTCCCGAATGATCCGCTATTACTTCCTCGTCATCCATCACAACTTTATGAAGCTTTTCTAGAAGGCATAGTGTTGTTTGCAATTCTGAATATTTTTATTAAAAAGCCACGTCCAATGGGCTCTGTTGCAGGCTTATTCTTAATTGGTTATGGCGTCTTCCGTTTTATTGTGGAATATGTGCGTGAACCTGAAGTTGAAAATTTCTTTGGGGTTATTACGCGAGGACAAGCGCTTTGTTTACCAATGATTATTGGCGGTGCTTTAATTATGGCTTGGGCTTATTCACACAAAAGTGCGGTAATAAAATAGGAGATTTTTATGAAGCAATATCTTGATCTTTGTCGTCGCATTATTAATGAAGGTGAATGGGTTGCCAATGAGCGTACAGGTAAGCGTTGTCTAACGGTTATTAATGCAGATTTAGAATATGATGTGGCGAATAATCAATTTCCGTTGATAACCACGCGTAAAAGTTATTGGAAAGCTGCAATTGCCGAATTTTTAGGTTACATTCGTGGATATGACAATGCCGCTGATTTCCGCGCACTTGGTACTAAAACTTGGGATGCTAATGCGAATGAAAATGCCGCATGGCTTGCGAATCCGCACCGTAGAGGCGTTGATGATATGGGGCGTGTATATGGTGTGCAAGGCAGAGCATGGCGTAAGCCTAATGGAGAAACCATCGATCAGTTACGCAAAATTGTTAATAATTTGACCAAGGGCATTGATGATAGAGGAGAAATTTTAACCTTCTTTAACCCAGGGGAATTTGATCTTGGTTGTCTTCGTCCTTGTATGCACACTCATACTTTTTCCCTTGTGGGCGATACTTTACATCTTACTAGTTATCAACGTTCTTGTGATGTTCCACTTGGATTGAATTTCAATCAAATCCAAGTGTTTACTTTTTTGGCGCTTATGGCACAGATTACGGGTAAAAAAGCCGGCAAGGCATATCATAAAATTGTGAATGCGCATATTTATGAAGATCAGCTTGAGTTAATGCGTGATGTGCAACTTAAACGCGAGCCTTTCCAATTGCCAAAATTAGAAATCAATCCAGATATAAAAAGCCTTGAAGATTTAGAAACTTGGGTCACGATGGATGATTTCAAAGTCATTGGCTATCAATCTCATGATCCGATTAAATATCCGTTTTCTGTATAATGGATGCAGCAAAAGTGCGGTCAGAATTTGACGAGAAAATGATGCGCTATGCCCTTGATCTTGCCGATAAAGCAGAAGCGTTAGGTGAGATTCCTGTGGGGGCGGTTTTGGTTGATGACGCTGGAAATATTATTGGAGAAGGTTGGAATCTCTCCATTGTTCAAAGTGATCCTACCGCACATGCTGAAATTATCGCTTTGCGTGACGGAGCAAAACATCTCCAAAATTATCGTTTACTGAATACTACGCTTTATGTGACATTAGAGCCTTGCACAATGTGTGCTGGGGCAATTTTGCATAGCAGAATTAAACGCCTTGTGTTCGGCGCTTCTGATTATAAAACTGGTGCGGTTGGATCACGTTTCCATTTTTTTGATGATTATAAGATGAATCATACTCTGGAGATTACATCTGGTGTATTAGCAGAAGAGTGTAGTCAGAAATTAAGCGCATTTTTTCAGAAGAGACGCGAAGAGAAAAAAATAGAGAAAGCATTGTTAAAAAAGTCTGATTGATATTAAATCTCCATTTTCTCCCACTTCTTAGCTTTTAAAAACCAGGGTTTATTGTTATCTCAAGTCGTTTTACATGCGGAAATTCTTCTTGAATAAGTTTCAATAATTCAGTCCGTCTGAATAAAATTCCTTGGCGAACAATGGCATTTGCAGTCTCAATAAAAATTGAGTTATCTGTCATATTACCAATACGAAATTTGCCGTGAAATTCTTGTGGAAAAATGCGGTTAAATTTTTGATTCAGTTCATTGATGGCAAGACCTTTTTTCATTATTTTGGCAAAGGGCGATTGCTCAAGCACATCCATAATATTAACTGCTTTTTGATAACGCTCAGCCTTGTTTTCCATAAAGTCTGCCCTCAGTAAATGACATTAGTTTAGATTTCCGCTACAATACACGCAATTTTCATAATAAACAACGAGACGATGATTTCAGGCACTGTCAAACCGACTTTTTGGTCGCGATTACTTTTAAGTATTATCGCGATTTTTGCTTTGCCTAACGCACAAAGTTTTGAAAATCAAAATAATGCGGAAAATTATTCCTCGAGTGTTTCGATTCAACAAGTGTTGGAAACGGTAAAAGTTTCACGTGAAGTGCAACGGCAAGCCATTCCTCAACCTTCAATTTCCCACCAAACTGAAAAACAACTTAAAATTCAACCGCACTTTTTAGCAGATGTGTTGAATCTTAGTGCGCCAATTCGAGCTGGCCCCTTGCTTATTTAATTTTCTGTTTTCTGTAAAGAATATTGCTATTGAAATAGCGATATTTTAAAAAATTATTGTGCATGAAAAAAAGTATTTCATACGCATTTAACTATTTAACTTATATATTTAAAAAGAGAAATTATGAGCATTTTAACGAAAATTTTTGGCAGCCGTAACGACCGTATTTTACGTAAATTAAGAAAACAAGTTGCAAAAATCAATAAATTAGAACCTGAGTTTGAAGCCCTCACAGATGAACAACTTCGTGCAAAAACAGATGAATTCCGTCAACGTTTAAGTGCGGGCGAAACTTTGCAACAAATTTTACCAGAAGCATTTGCAACGGTACGTGAAGCAAGTAAGCGCGTGCTTGGTATGAGACATTTTGATGTTCAGCTTATTGGTGGGATGGTATTGACTAACCGCTGTATCGCAGAAATGCGCACTGGCGAAGGTAAAACATTAACTGCGACTTTGCCTTGTTATTTAATCGCACTTGAAGGTAAAGGCGTTCATGTTGTGACGGTGAATGATTATCTTGCTCGCCGAGATGCAGAAACAAACCGTCCGTTATTTGAATTTTTGGGCATGAGTGTAGGCGTAAATATTCCTGGTTTACCGCCTGAAGAAAAACGTGCAGCTTATGCAGCAGATATTACTTATGCAACCAATAGTGAACTTGGTTTTGATTACTTACGTGATAACTTGGCTCACTCAAAAGAAGAGCGTTTCCAACGAACTTTAGGCTATGCGCTGGTGGATGAAGTGGATTCCATCTTAATCGATGAAGCGCGTACACCATTGATTATTTCTGGTCAAGCCGAAGACAGTTCTGCGCTTTATATTGCAGTCAATAAACTGATTCCAAACTTAATTAAGCAAGAAAAAGAAGATACAGAAGAATATCAAGGCGAAGGGGACTTTACTTTAGATCTTAAATCTAAACAGGCGCACTTAACTGAACGTGGCCAAGAAAAAGTGGAAGATTGGTTGATTGCCCAAGGTTTAATGCCTGAAGGGGATTCTTTGTATTCTCCTGGTCGAATTGTGTTGCTTCATCATGTTATGGCAGCCTTGCGTGCGCACACATTGTTTGAAAAAGATGTCGATTACATTGTGAAAGATGGTGAAATCGTGATTGTTGATGAACACACTGGTCGTACGATGGCAGGGCGTCGCTGGTCAGATGGTTTACACCAAGCCATTGAGGCGAAAGAAGGGGTGGAAATTAAGAGCGAAAACCAAACTGTTGCGTCAATTTCTTACCAAAACTACTTCCGTTTATATGAGCGTCTTGCGGGTATGACGGGAACGGCGGATACCGAAGCGTTTGAGTTCCAACAAATTTACGGATTGGAAACTGTTGTGATTCCAACAAACCGCCCAATGATTCGTGATGATCGCACAGATGTGATGTTTGAAAATGAACAATATAAATTTAATGCGATTATTGAAGATATCAAAGATTGTGTTGAACGCCAGCAACCAGTATTAGTGGGGACGATTTCAGTAGAAAAATCAGAAGAATTATCTAAGGCCTTAGATAAAGTGGGTATCAAACACAATGTGTTGAATGCGAAATTCCACCAACAAGAAGCGGAAATCGTGGCAGAAGCTGGTTATCCCGGTGCTGTGACTATCGCAACGAATATGGCGGGTCGCGGTACGGATATTATCCTTGGTGGTAACTGGAAAGCACAGGCTGCTAAATTAGAAAATCCAACTCAAGAACAAATTGAAGCGCTTAAAGCTGAGTGGGAAAAGAATCATGAGATTGTAATGAAAGCAGGTGGTTTGCATATTATCGGTACAGAGCGTCATGAATCTCGCCGTATTGATAACCAGTTGCGTGGTCGTTCTGGTCGTCAAGGTGACCCAGGTTCTTCTCGTTTCTACCTTTCTTTGGAAGATGGCTTAATGCGCATTTATTTAAATGAAGGTAAACTCAATTTAATGCGTAAAGCGTTCACCGTGCCTGGTGAGGCTATGGAATCGAAAATGTTGGCGAAAGTGATTGCATCTGCTCAAGCAAAAGTTGAGGCCTTCCACTTCGATGGTCGTAAAAACCTACTTGAATATGATGATGTAGCAAATGACCAACGTCATGCCATTTATGAGCAACGCAATTATTTGCTTGATAATGATGATATTTCTGAAACTATTAACGCCATTCGCCACGATGTATTTAATAGCGTGATTGATCAATATATTCCACCGCAATCTTTGGAAGAACAATGGGATATTAAAGGGCTTGAAGAACGTTTAGCTCAAGAGTTTGGTATGGAATTACCAATTTCTCATTGGCTGGAAGAAGATAATAATCTGCACGAAGAAAACTTGCGTGAACGCATAGTCGAAGTCGCCGAAAAAGAATATAAAGAAAAAGAAGCACTAGCTGGTGAAGAAACCATGCGCAACTTTGAAAAAGGTGTCATGTTACAAACCTTAGATGAGCTTTGGAAAGAACACTTAGCGGCGATGGATTATTTACGCCAAGGTATTCATTTACGCGGTTATGCGCAAAAAGATCCAAAACAAGAGTATAAAAAAGAATCTTTCCGTATGTTTACAGAAATGTTGGATTCTTTAAAACACCACGTTATCACGACTTTAACGCGTGTGCGTGTGCGCACTCAAGAAGAAATGGAAGAAGCTGAACGTGCTCGTCAAGAAATGGCTGCTCGTATCAATCAAAATAATTTACCAGTGGATGAAAATGGTCAGGCAATCCAGAATTCAGATTCTGAAGATTATTCAGATCGTCGTATTGGACGCAATGAGCCTTGTCCTTGTGGTTCGGGTAAAAAATATAAGCATTGTCATGGCAGTCGTGCTGCTCGCCATTAATGATTAGCCAAAGTGCGGTGATTTTTCACCGCACTTTTTTCATAGGTGCTATTGGATAGAAGAAATGGATAAAAAAATTATACCAGTTGCTGCGGGGATTATTCGTAATGAGTTTGGTCAGATCTATTTAACGCAGCGTTTAGAAGGACAGGATTTTGCCCAATCTTTAGAATTTCCTGGTGGAAAAGTGGATGCGGGAGAAACCCCTGAACAGGCTTTAAAACGTGAGCTGGAAGAGGAAATTGGAATTGTTGTATTAAATGCAGAACTTTATGAGCGTTTCCAATTCGAATATCCAACAAAGATTATTTCTTTTTTCTTTTATGTCGTAGATGAATGGATTGGTGAGCCTTTTGGGCGAGAAGGGCAAGAAGGTTTTTGGGTTGATCAACATGCATTAGATGCGGGACAGTTTCCTCCCGCTAATGCAAAATTAATTCATCGGTTATTGAATGAAATTCTCCATCCTATAAACTAAAACCCTAGTCAAACTAGGGTTTATATAACATCTATTGATTCTTTTCCAAATTATTTCGGCATTGCTGCTTTCATTTGTTTAAGTTGCTCTGCCGCTTGATTACAAGCCTGATCTTGTGCCGCTGCGGGCATTGATGCAAATTGTTGTTTGCTTGATTCATATTGTGCTTTCATTGCATTTGCTTGCGCAGCTGGCATTGATGCTAAGAAAGAATCAATTTCAGCGAAATAAGTTTTACAACTTGCAGACAAATCAGCTGCAGAAGCTGAAAAACCAAATCCCATTAAAATAAGTGTAGCTAGTGTTTTTTTCATCATGATATCCTCACGAAAATTAATTAATAAGTTATTGCCGATATGGCGTTTTATTATACCGCTTTAGTGCAAAAAAAAAACAATAGCAATTATAAACAAATTTTTACAGATAAATCAGCGAGTTTAATCCACACTTCATCGCTAAACTCTTGCTTAGCAAGACGTTCAATATTGGCGAGCTCTTGGATAATTTCGTAGAGTTTTTGGTAGGTTAAACGTTGAATCGCACTTAAAAAGAGCGGTCGGCGATTTTGCCAGATTTTTAGACGGTCAAATTCAGTCTTAATTTGTTGAGTTGGAAGTTTTTCCGTTGTCATAATACGTTGCTGTGGTTTGGTGAGTTCAAGCAACGTAAATAATTCTCTCTGTAGCGTGCGTAATAAAATAACAGGTTGCACATCTTCAGCTTGTAACCCTTTTAAAATACGTTTAGCACGATTTGCTTTTCCCATTAGCAAAGCATCAATCCATTGAAATGGTGTAAAAATTGAGGATTGTTCGACTACGCTAATGACACGATTATAGTTAAGTTTATGGTCAGGATAGAGCAAATCTAAAAGCTGCAGAGCTTGTTTGAGTGCGAGCAGGTTATTCTCATAACTGTAACAAAGTTGTTGGATTGCTTCATCATCAGCGTCTAATCCCATCGCTTTGGTACGATTTTTTACCCAACGAGGGAGATTTTCAGTCGTAGGTGTTTGGCAATTTACGAGAATCGCACTGGTTTCATATTGGTTTAGTTCAACAAACCATGCTTGGTTTTCATTTGCTTTGGCTAGCTTTGCAATTTGTAAAATCAGCAAGATATCGTCATGTAGAACCGAAATAAATTCTTGCAGATTTTTCTGTAAAAGTGCGGTGAAATTTTCAGGTAAATTTAATACCATGACTTGTTTATTAAAAAACAATCCCATGGATTGACAGGATTCTATGAGTTGTGCCCAGTCAGTTTGGCTATCAATCTGAATGTTATTTTTCTCATCGAATCCTTGTTGGTTGGCTATTTTATAAATGGCATCTTCACTTTCACTCAGTAACAATGGATCTTGCCCTACCAAAAAGTAAACTTTGGCTAAACGTTGGGAAAGATGTTGATTAAGTTGCTCAGGGAAGATGCGATTCATTATTTGTTTTTCACTTGTTTTTCTAATGCGACCATTTTAGTAATGAGCTGACGTGCAGCTTGTTCTCGCATATCATTCCAAATTACTTCTCGTTCGCTAGATTTAGCTAATGCTGCGCGAGAGTTATCAAAGAAAGTGCGGTTGACTTTTGCCGTGATTGGATGGCTTTCACCATTCGCTAAACGAATGCTAGCTTCCACTTCTAACATCAATACTTTTTCAGCTTCGCGTCCGCGTTTAAAGACAGAGGCAACTTCATCATTTGTGCGGAATTTATTTATGCGCAAAACAGGAATGCCTTGAGTCAAATTGACGAGCTGAATGTTGTTCGCTTGTAGTTGATTACGCATCGCAACTGATATTTCGCTGTATGGATCGGGGCTCTCAAATGTAAGAGTACGTAATTCTTGTGGAATTAATGTACCGTTTTGAAAATGCCAGCCGCAAGCAGAAAGCGCGGTAATGCTTGCCACAATGAACAATACTTTGATTGATTTAATCATAAAAATTACCTTTATTGTGGAGTGTATGAATTTAAAATCCATACACTAATAAAGATAGAATCTGTGAAATATCAATATTCCACAGATTCTACGGATTATGGTTTAACCACAAAATTCAACATTTTTAATGGAATATAGATTTCTTTAAGAATTTCTTTTCCATTAAGGAATTTTGCAACATTAGGATCTGCTTTGGCTGCTGCTTTAATTTCTTCTTCTGAAGAGGTTGCTGGGACAGTAACTTTTCCACGAACTTTGCCATTTACTTGCACAACAATGAGTTTTTCATCTTCTACCATTGCTGCTTCATCAGCTTTCACCCATTCAGCGGTATCGATGTTGCTTTCATTTCCTAGCGCTTGCCATAATTCAAAGCAGATATGTGGCGTAATTGGATAAAGCATACGAACAACTGCACTTAACGCTTCCGCCATGACAGCACGATCTTGATCGCTTTCTAAGGAAGCCTTAGTCAGTTTATTCATCAACTCCATTACTGCTGCAATTGCAGTATTAAATGTTTGACGGCGACCAATATCATCACTCACTTTTGCAATGGTTTTATGTACTTCACGACGAAGCGCTTTTTGTGTTGCTGAAAGTGCGATGATATCTAGGCTAGTTTTTGCTGGATTTTGTTGATATTGATATACCAAATTCCAAACACGTCCTAAGAAACGTTTCGCACCTTCTACGCCAGATTCTTGCCATTCCAAGGTCATTTCAGCTGGAGAGGCAAACATCATAAACAGACGAACAGTATCGGCACCATATTTTTCTACCATTTCTTGTGGGTCAATACCATTATTTTTGGATTTCGACATTTTGGTCATGCCACTATGGACTAGTTCACGCCCTTCAGGATCGGTGGCTTTAATGATGCGACCTTTCTCATCACGCTCAAGGGTCACTTGAGTTGGACTTACCCAAATACGCTCGTTAGTCGGACTGGTGTAGTAGAAGGCATCTGCAAGCACCATACCTTGACATAATAATTTATCGGCTGGTTCGTCACTGGTTACAAATCCCGCATCGCGTAATAATTTGTGGAAAAAACGGAAGTAGAGTAAGTGCATTGTTGCGTGTTCAATACCACCGATATATTGATCCACTGGTAACCAATAGTTTGCTTCTTCCGCATCAAGCATGCCATTTTGATATTGTGGACAAGTGTAGCGAGCGTAATACCAAGAGGATTCCATAAAGGTATCAAAGGTATCAGTTTCTTTTAATGCTGGTGCGCCGTTAAGGGTTGTTTTTGCCCAGTTAGGATCAGCTTTAATTGGACTTTTCACGCCATCCATTACCACATCTTCAGGCAGAATAATAGGTAAATCTTCCATTGGCGCAGGCACTACATCGCCATTTTCAAGGGTTAGCATCGGAATTGGTGCCCCCCAATAACGTTGGCGCGAAACGCCCCAGTCACGTAAACGGTAATTCACTTGGCGTTTTCCAACACCTAATTTTTCTAATTTATCTGCAATGCCGTTGAATGCACCATCAAAATCTTTACCATCAAACTCGGCTGAGTTCACTAATTTACCGTGTTCAACAAAAGCTTGTTTGGTTAAATCAATTTCTTCATCTGCAAGCGGTGCGATCACTTGTTTAATTGGCAAACTGTATTTTTGAGCAAATTCAAAGTCGCGTTGGTCGTGAGCTGGAACAGCCATTACCGCGCCGGTACCATAGTGCATTAACACGAAATTAGCGACCCAAATCGGTAATTTTTCACCCGTCAATGGATGAATAGCAAATAAGCTCGTTGCCATTCCTTTTTTCTCCATTGTCGCAAGATCAGCTTCTGCTACTTTGGCGTTTTTCGCTTCTTGGATAAAGGCGGCTAACTCGGGATTGTTTTGAACTGCCAAACTTGCTAATGGATGTGCTGCCGCAATGCCTAAATAACTCACGCCATAAAAGGTATCTGGACGCGTGGTGTAAACTGCTACTTTTTCATTGGTATCTGCAACATCAAAGGTAATTTCTACCCCTTCAGAACGACCGATCCAGTTACGTTGCATGGTTTTTACCATGTCAGGCCATTGTGGAAGAGTATCTAAACCACCTAATAATTGCTCGGCATAGTCAGTAATTTTGATAAACCATTGTGGGATTTCTTTTTGTTCCACCGGTGTATCACAACGCCAGCAACAATCTTCGTGTACTTGCTCGTTTGCGAGTACGGTTTCATCATTCGGACACCAGTTTACGGTTGAGGTTTTTTTGTACACTAATCCTTTTTTGTAAAGCTCAGTGAAGAACCATTGTTCCCATTTGTAGTATTCTGGTTTACAGGTTGCGATTTCACGATCCCAGTCGAAACCAAAGCCTAAAAGCTGAAGTTGTTTTTTCATGTAGGCGATGTTTTCGTACGTCCATTTAGCAGGCGCAGTTTTGTTTTTAATTGCGGCACCTTCTGCTGGTAAACCGAAAGCATCCCAACCAAATGGTTGTAATACGTTTTTGCCTAGCATGCGTTGATAACGAGAAATTACATCTCCGATAGTGTAGTTGCGCACATGCCCCATATGCAGACGGCCAGAAGGATACGGGAACATAGAAAGACAGTAATATTTTTCTTTAGATTCGTCTTTGATTGCTTTGAAAACTTTATTTTCTGCCCAATATTGTTGAACCTTTGGTTCGATCATATCGGGGCGATATTGTTCTTGCATAAAATCACCTTAAATTTTAACCGCACTTTTGCAGCATTTTGATAATAGAAAATGTGGTATAGAATACCGTAAAAAGGCATAAATTGATAGGGCAGGAGACCAAAGTGCGGTGATTTTTTTCTTTGTTTTTACAATAGATTTTGAATTTCTTTTGGAATTAATTTGGGTTCAGGAATCCAAACTTGTTTGTGTCTGCTCAATTCCCCTTTTTCTAAAATAATACTGCTTTTAGGCACTTTGAAGGATTTACTTAAAAATTTCAATAAATGCGCATTTGCTTGACCATCAACAGGTGGCGCAGTAATGGTAATTTTTAGTTCATCATCGTGAATGCCAGCAATATGATCTTTACTGGCTTTTGGTTGTAAGAATATTCTTAATCTAATACCGTCTTTATTTTGTTCAATAGCAGACATAAATTTTTTGTTTTGTTTATTTTTCTTTATTATAAAAATGAATTAAGTAAAAAATAAAGTATGGATTAAGGCTCGCTAATCCATAGCAAGCAAATACAACTTATGATATAGTTCACAGCCGAATTTATAGGGATCTTTTTATAATAAAAATAATGATAGAACTCGATCAAAACAATATTCCAAAACACGTTGCCATTATTATGGATGGTAATGGGCGGTGGGCAAAACAGAAAAATAAAATGCGAATTTTTGGCCATACCAATGGTGTATCTGCAGTTCGCCATGCGGTAAGTTATGCTCGCCAAACTGGAGTAAATTTTCTTACACTTTATGCCTTTAGTAGCGAAAATTGGAATCGACCAGAGCAAGAAGTCAGCGCATTAATGACGCTTTTTATGCAAGCTTTAGATCGCGAAGTGAAAAAATTACATAAAAATAATATTCGCTTGAAAATTATTGGCGATGTATCTCGTTTTAGTGAATCTTTACAAGAAAAAATTGCAAAAGCGGAAAATTTAACAGAAAAAAATACCGCACTTACGCTCAATATCGCTGCAAATTACGGCGGTTGTTGGGATATTGTACAAGCGACAAAACAACTCGCAGAAAAAGTAAAAAATAATGAAATGAACGTTGAAGAGATTGATGAAATTACTTTTCAGTGTCATTTGGTTACACAAGATGAACCACCAGTAGATCTGTTGATTCGTACCAGTGGTGAACAACGAATTAGTAATTTTTTATTATGGCAAATTGCATATGCGGAACTTTATTTTTCCGATGTGCTGTGGCCAGATTTTGATGAGGCGGAATTTAACCGCGCCATCGCATGTTATCAACAACGTCATCGCCGTTTTGGTGGGACAGAATAATTCAATAAATGGATTAAAATTATGCTTAAACAACGAGTTTTATCTGCCATTGTGTTAATCGCAGCGGTGTTATGTGCACTATTTTTATTCACGCCTTTTTATTTTGCCCTTGCGTTAGGTGCTGTGGCGACTTTAGGCGTTTGGGAATGGACTCAGTTTGCTCGCCTTAAACAGCCTTTAGCGCGTTTTTGTGTCGCGGCTTTTTTAGGCGCATTTATCTTTTTATGGCTCTATACTGAGGGCAACTATTTAGATGCCGGTCGTGTGTTTGAACAGCATCTCCAGCTTTTATTGATGAATGCTGTTGGTTGGTGGGGTTTAGCTTTATTGCTTGTGGTGAGTTATCCTAAATCAGCTAAATTTTGGTCTAAAAATCCTCTTTTACAGCTTTTACTTGCCTTTTCTACTTTGATTCCATTTATCGCGGGTGTATTACGTTTACGTTTAGAACACTATACCCATGATCCTTATCACGGCTTATTTTTATTACTTTATGTATTTGTGCTTGTTTGGGCGGCTGATTCTGGTGCTTATTTTAGCGGACGAGCATTTGGTAAACGTAAACTTGCGCCAAAAGTTTCACCAGGCAAAAGCTGGGAAGGCGTTGTTGGTGGTTTAATTACTGCGTTAGTGCTTGCTTTTGTGTTTATTCATTTCTCTGGCGATGCTTTAGTTGGTGAGCGAAATATCACTGGATTCGTTATCCTTTCCGTTGCAACAGTTGCAATTTCGGTATTGGGTGATTTAACTGAAAGCATGTTTAAACGTGAGTCTGGTGTGAAAGACAGCAGCCAATTAATTCCTGGTCATGGTGGTGTATTAGATCGTATTGATAGCTTGACTGCAGCGGTACCTTTTTTCAGCTACTTCTATTTCTTTGTGTTATAAGGATTTTGAATGTCATTTTTGTGGTCGCTAGGTTCTTTTATCATTGCTATTGCGGTATTAGTATCCGTTCACGAATATGGTCACTTTTGGGCTGCTAGAAAGTGCGGTATAAAAGTCCATCGTTTTTCAATTGGCTTTGGTAAGGTAATTTGGAAACGTATCGATAAGCATGGTACAGAATTTGCGGTTTCAATGATTCCTTTAGGCGGCTATCTAAAAATGCTTGATGGACGCAATGAAGAGGTTCCAGTTGAACAAAAGCCACAAGCATTTGACAGTAAAAGCGTATTACAACGCGCATTTGTGATTATCGCCGGTCCTTTGGCAAATTTTATTTTCGCGATTTTTGCCTATTGGGTCATCTATCTTTACGGAATACCAAGTGTTAAACCTGTGATTGAATTGATAACGCCAAGTTCAATCGCGGCACAATCGCATATTGAACCCAATACACAAATTCTAGCGGTTGATGGCGAAGAAACTCAAGATTGGGAAACTATCAATATGCTGCTTGCCACAAAAATGGGGGAGCCTAATGTTGAGATTACCCTTTCTTCTTTTGGTTCCAATATTGAACAACAACGGACTTTAAATCTTGCAAATTGGACGTTTGATCCTGAAAAAGAAAGTGCGTTTGAGGCATTAGGGATTATGCCTATGCGTCCTAAAGTTGAAATGGTGCTTTCTAAAGTTGTTCAAGGTTCTCCCGCTGAGAAAGCGGGTTTACAAATCGGTGATAAAATTTTAAAAGAAAATTTAACCGCACTTCCTTGGCAAGATTTTATAAAACAGGTCGAACAAGGCGAATCTTTTTCTATTAAAGTTGAACGTAATGGGGAAACGCTTGACAAAATTATCACTCCAGTGCGTAATCAGAGTGGAAAATGGTTTGTGGGTTTAAGCCCAACTTTCGTAAAATTATCTGATGAATATCGTACAGAATTAAAATATGATATTCTTGACGCCTTGCAAAAAGGCATTGAAAAAATTGGCCGACTTTCTGTGTTAACCTTGAAAGTGTTAGGGAAATTAATCACGGGTGATTTGTCATTAAACAATTTAAGCGGTCCGATTTCCATTGCTAAAGGTGCTGGTGCATCTGCTAATATTGGATTGGTGTATTTTTTAAGTTTTATGGCATTGATTAGTGTGAATTTAGGCATTATGAATTTATTCCCATTGCCTGTATTAGATGGCGGCCATTTAGTTTTTTTAGCTATGGAAGCTGTTAAAGGAAAACCTGTTTCTGAACGGGTGCAAAGCATCTGTTATCGAATTGGCGCAGCGCTGTTATTAAGTTTAACGGTGTTTGCATTATTTAATGATTTTTTACGTCTATAATTTATATAGGATACAATCGATGAAAAAACTTCTAATCGCAAGTTTATTATTCGGTACGACAACGACTGCGTTTGCCGCACCTTTTGTGGCAAAAGATATTCGTGTGGATGGTGTTCAAGGTGACTTAGAACAACAAATCCGAGCAAGTCTACCTGTTCGTGCTGGTCAGCGTGTGACTGACAATGATGTGGCTAATATTGTCCGCTCTTTATTCGTAAGTGGTCGATTCGATGATGTGAATGCACATCAAGAAGGCGATGTCCTTGTTGTTAGCGTTGTGGCTAAATCGATCATTTCAGATGTTAAAATCAAAGGTAACTCTGTTATTCCAACTGAAGCACTTAAACAAAACTTAGATGCTAACGGTTTTAAAGTTGGTGATGTTTTAATTCGAGAAAAATTAAATGAATTTGCAAAAAGTGTAAAAGAACACTATGCAAGTATAGGTCGCTATAACGCAACAGTTGAACCTATTGTCAATACGTTACCAAATAATCGTGCTGAAATTTTAATTCAGATCAATGAAGATGATACAGCAAAATTAGCATCATTAACTTTCAATGGTAATGAATCTATTAGTAGCAGTACGTTGCAAGAGCAAATGGAATTACAACCTGATTCTTGGTGGAAATTATGGGGTAATAAATTTGAAGGCGCTCAGTTCGAGAAAGATTTACAGTCAATTCGTGATTATTATTTAAACAATGGTTATGCCAAAGCACAAATAACTAAAACTGATGTTCAGTTAAATGATGAAAAAACGAAAGTAAATGTAACCATTGATGTCAATGAAGGTTTACAGTATGACCTTCGAAGTGCTCGTATTGTTGGTAATGTGGGTGGTATGGCTTCTGAACTTGAACCGTTACTTTCTTCATTACATTTAAATGACACTTTCCGTCGCAGTGATATTGCCGATGTTGAAAATGCGATTAAAGCAAAATTGGGTGAACGTGGTTACGGTAGTGCAACGGTGAATTCTGTACCTGATTTTGATGATACAAATAAAACTTTAGCCATTACTTTTGTTGTTGATGCTGGTCGACGTTTAACTGTTCGTCAACTACGCTTTGAAGGAAATACTGTTTCAGCAGATAGTACTTTACGTCAAGAAATGCGCCAACAAGAAGGGGCGTGGTATAACTCGCAATTAGTTGAGTTAGGTAAAATCCGTTTAGATCGTACAGGATTCTTCGAAACTGTAGAAAACCGAATTGATCCTGTAAAAGGTACGGATGACGAAGTCGATGTCGTGTATAAAGTTAAAGAGCGTAATACAGGTAGTATCAACTTTGGTATTGGTTACGGTACAGAGAGTGGTATTAGTTATCAAGCTAGTGTTAAACAAGATAATTTCTTGGGAACTGGTGCTTCAGTTAGCCTTGGTGGAACACGTAATGACTACGGTACTAGCGTAAATTTAGGTTATGTTGAGCCGTATTTCACGAAAGATGGAGTCAGTTTAGGTGGCAATGTTTTCTTTGAAAACTATGACAACTCTAGAAACGATACCTCTTCTAATTATAAACGTACGACTTATGGTGGTAACGTTACTTTAGGTTTCCCTGTCAATGAAAATAACTCTTACTATGTAGGATTAGGTTACACCTATAATAAAATTAGTAATTTTGCGAAAGAATATAGCCGTGAATTGTATATGAAATCGATGAACTTTAATGGAAATGCCATTAAAACAAATGACTTTGATTTCTCATTCGGTTGGAACTATAACAGTCTTAATAGAGGATATTTCCCAACTAAAGGGGTTAAAGCAAGTCTTGGTGGACGAGTTACAACTCCTGGTTCTGATAATAAATACTATAAATTAAGTGCAGATGTTCAAGGATTCTATCCATTAGATCGAGATCATCGCTGGGTAATGTCAGCAAAAGCATCGGCTGGTTATGCAAATGGATTTGGTAATAAACGCTTACCGTTCTATCAATATTATACTGCTGGTGGCATTGGCTCTTTACGTGGATTTGCGTATGGTGCTATTGGACCTAATGCTATTTATTTAAATCCAACCCAAAATAAATGGGTGCCAAGCACAGATGTTGTTGGTGGTAATGCAATAGCTACAGCTAGCGCAGAGTTAATTGTGCCAACTCCATTTGTCGGTGATAAAGGCCAAAACTCTGTTAGAACTTCATTATTTGTGGATGCAGCAAGTGTGTGGAATACAAAATGGAAATCCGATAAAGCATTAAATGCAAGTATTGCTGCGTTAAATTTACCTGATTATGGAAAATCTAGTCGAGTTCGAGCCTCTGCCGGGGTAGGTTTCCAATGGCAATCACCTATTGGACCATTGGTATTCTCTTATGCCAAACCGATTAAAAAATATGAAAATGATGATGTAGAACAATTCCAATTTAGTATTGGTGGTTCTTTCTAATTAGATTGAACTTTTTTCATCATTCGAATGTCAAAGATAGCATTCTCTGCCTAATTTTGTTAGGCAGAGAAAATACTAAACTAACCACAATTTAATTAAGGATCTTTATCAAATGAAAAACATCGCAAAAGTAACCGCACTTGCTTTAGGTATCGCACTTGCTTCAGGATATGCAGCAGCTGAAGAAAAAATTGCTTTCATTAATGCAGGTTATATTTTCCAAAATCACCCGGATCGCCAAGCGGTAGCGGATAAACTTGATGCTGAATTTAAGCCTGTAGCTGAAAAATTAGCTGCAAGTAAAAAAGCAGTTGATGATAAAATTGCAGCTGCTCGTAAAAAAGTAGAAGCAAAAGTTGCAGCTTTGGAAAAAGATGCGCCTCGTTTACGTCAAACAGATATTCAAAAACGCCAAGAGGAAATTAATAAATTAGGCGCGGCTGAAGATACTGAATTACAAAAATTAATGCAGGAACAAGATAAAAAAGTTCAAGAGTTCCAAGCGCAAAATGAAAAACGTCAAGCAGAAGAGCGTGGTAAATTATTAGATAGTATTCAAACTGCTACAAATAATTTAGCAAAAGCGAAAGGTTATACTTATGTGCTTGATGCAAATTCAGTTGTATTTGCGGTAGAGGGTAAAGACATCACAGAAGAGGTCTTAAAATCTATTCCTACTAGTGAAAAAGCAGTACCTGCTAAAGCAGAAGAGAAAAAATAATAGGTTCTCATAATGCAAAAATCCTATTCTTTACAAGAATTGGCAACTCAAATCGGCGCTACCGTTCGCGGTAACGCCGATGTTGTTGTTGAGAATATAGCTCCACTCGATAAAGCCCAATCAAATCAACTTACTTTTATTTCTAACGCAAAATTTCGTGCGTTATTGAAAGATTCTAAAGCTGGAATTTTGGTTGTTTCTGAAGAGGATATCGAACACTGCTCTCCAGAAAGCAATTTACTTATTGTTAAAGATCCTTATGTAGCTTACGCAATTTTGGCTCAATATATGGATAGCACACCAAAGGCTGCGCAAGACATTGCAAAAAGTGCGGTGATTTTTGATAGTGCTTCTTTAGGTGAGAATGTTTCAATTGGCGCTAATGCTGTTATTGAAGAAGGCGTTTTACTTGGTGATAACGTGATCATTGGTGCAAATTGCTTTGTTGGTAAAAATACCAAGATCGGTTCAGGCACTCAACTTTGGGCTAATGTAACTGTTTATCATAACGTTGAGATTGGCACTAATTGCTTAATTCAATCAGGAACAGTCATCGGTAGTGATGGTTTTGGTTACGCAAATGATCGTGGTCGTTGGGTTAAAATTCCACAAGTAGGGCAAGTAATAATTGGTAATAACGTTGAGATTGGTGCGAATACCTGTATCGATAGAGGCGCATTAGACGCAACGATTATTGAAGATAACGTGATTATCGATAACCTTTGTCAAATTGCGCATAATGTTCATATCGGTACTGGTACAGCTGTTGCGGGAGGCGTTATTATGGCGGGTAGTTTGACTGTTGGGCGTTATTGCTTAATTGGAGGTGCAAGTGTGATTAATGGCCATATGGAAATTTGCGATAAAGTCACGATTACTGGAATGGGAATGGTTATGCGCCCAATTACAGAGCCTGGTGTATATTCCTCTGGTATTCCATTGCAAACGAATAAAGAATGGCGTAAAACAGCAGCTCTGACGTTAGGTATTGATGGAATAAATAAACGTTTAAAAGCGTTAGAAAAGAAAATTTCTTAATTTCTTCTGAAGTTTTATTACAAAATAAACACTTTAAAAGTTTACTATTAAAGTGTGGATTTTTTATTTTACTAAACGTAACTAAAAAAGTTTAAGCCCGTTAATTAAGCAGCTTATCCTATAAAACAAATAAGCCCAACTTAAGTTGGGCTTATTAACATATCGTTATCTTTAAAGAATTACGCGTTACCGCCAGTGATTTTTGCAACTTCAGCTGCGAAGTCTTCTTCTTTTTTCTCGATACCTTCACCCACTTCTAAACGGATGAAATTAGAAACTGAAGTGTTTACTGATTTTAAGAAGTCACCTACAGATACAGAAGGATCCATTACGAATGGTTGGCCAGTTAATGAAACTTCACCAGTGAATTTCTTCATACGACCTTCAACCATTTTCTCTGCGATTTCTTTTGGTTTACCAGAGTTAACTGCGATGTCGATTTGGATTTGACGTTCGTGTTCAACTACTTCTGCTGATACATCTTCTGGATTTACGAATTCAGGTTTAGATGCAGCTACGTGCATAGCTACTTTTTTAAGTTCATCTGCAGAACCTTGACCTGCAACTAATACACCGATTTTCGCGCCGTGTAAGTATTGAGCAATTACTTGACCATCTAAGTAAGCAACACGACGGATGTTCATGTTTTCACCGATTTTAGCTACTAATGCAGCACGTTTTTCTTCGAATTGTGCTTGTAATGCTTCGATAGTTGTACCTTTGTTTGCTGCTGCGAAATCAGCTACTTCGTTTGCTAAACCTAAGAAACCAGCATCTTTTGCTACGAAGTCAGTTTCACAGTTCATTTCAACTAATACACCGAAACCATTTTCTACACGAGCAAGGATAACACCTTCAGCTGCAACACGGCCTGCTTTTTTAGCTGCTTTAGCTTGACCAGATTTACGCATGTTGTCGATCGCTAACTCGATATCACCGTTTGCTTCAACTAATGCTTTTTTACATTCCATCATACCTGCGCCGGTACGTTCACGAAGTTCTTTTACTAATGATGCTGTGATTTCAGCCATTTTTAAAATCCTCTGTCGAAAATGCGGTTTATTTTGACCGCACTTTTAGATAAAAATATAGGGGCTAAATTTTAGCCCCTATGCCAATTAATCGTTTGATTATTAAGGGCTTCGCCTTATTGCAAAACTTAAATTATTCTGCGTCAGCTGCTAATTCTTCAGCAACTTGAGCTTCATTACCACGACCTTCTTTAACCGCTGCTGCAGCTGCAGAAAGGTAAAGTTGGATAGCACGAGTCGCATCATCGTTACCTGGGATAACGAAATCTACGCCAGCTGGAGTTGAGTTAGTATCAACGATAGCAAATACAGGAATACCTAAGTTGTTTGCTTCTTTAACTGCGATATGTTCATGGTCTGCTCCGATAACAAATAATGCATCTGGTAAGCCGCCCATATCTTTGATACCGCCAAGGCTTAATTCAAGTTTTTCCATCTCACGGCTACGCATTAACGCTTCTTTTTTGGTTAATTTATCAAAAGTACCGTCTTGAGACTGGGTTTCTAAATCTTTTAAACGTTTAATTGATTGACGAACGGTTTTCCAGTTAGTCAACATACCACCTAACCAACGGTGGTTTACGTAATATTGCTGACAATCTAATGCTGCTGCTTGAACCGCTTCAGACGCTGCACGTTTTGTACCAACGAATAATACTTTACCGTTGTTGCTAGCAATACGAGTTAATTCCGCTAAAGCTTCGTTGAATAAAGGTAAAGTTTTTTCTAAGTTGATGATATGAACACCGTTACGAGCACCAAAAATGAAAGGTTTCATTTGTGGGTTCCAGTAACGAGTTTGGTGTCCGAAGTGTACGCCCGCGTTGATCATGTCGCGCATTGAAACTTGTGCCATAATATTTTCCTTTTGTTGGGGTTGAGCCTCCACATATCAGCTCATCGACCGTTTGGCACCCCGATGAAGCCTTGATGATATGTGTGTGTTGTTTAAGTTAAAAATTTTACTCTTTTCTAATGGTAAAAAGAGCGGTGCGATTTATATCATAAAGTGCGGTGAAATTCTAGTTTATTTTTTGACTATTTTCGCTTGAAGCTTGTTGCAATGCATGCAAGGTTATCATTGCAATATCGGCTTTTTCATAAGGTACAAAAATATGATCGTGACAATTTCCAGCCACGACATTACAACTTATATTCGCTTCGCCTAATACTTTGGCAAAGGCGGCGGTTAAGCCTACAGCGGCGAGATCGGAATGAACGGTCAAGGTAATCCAAGCTACTTTAAACTGCACTGCTAGTTTGTAATTTTGGGCAGTTTCTTCTGTGACAACAACGGATAAACCTTCTTCTTCACGAATAGTAGCAATGAGTGCAGAAAGCGGTAAATCTTGCTCAGGTTTTAAGGTGGCGAAATAATAAATGCCCGCATTTAAAGTGGGTTCCATTGAGGCTAAGAGGAGATTAAGATTCGTTATTGGATTTTTCATATTTTCTCTCTATTTTTTTGTCGCTTTTATAAATAATAACACGGGGCGATGCTGTAAATCTTTAAATTCTGCTTGCCATTCAGTTTTTTCTGCCAGCATAGGTTCTGCCATTTGTTCTATTTGGAAATCTTTTTCTATCAAATTATTAATAATTGTGGCGGTAGTGCGATGATAGGTTTTGAAAGGTTGTTGAAACCAATTTCTCTCTCTCAGTCCTTCATCACGGTAATGATTTAAACGATAAGCGAGTTGCTGTTTTTTCTCATTTTTTTCCCAGCGTTCCCCTTCTTTATGGCAAGTCGTAATCGGATGCTCTTGGGAAAAAACTAATGTGCCGTTAGGTTTAAGTTTGTTGGCAATAGAAGCTAATAAAGCGAGAAAATCTTCAATATAATGAAAAGCAAAAGAGCTGGTAATGATATCAAAATCACTTTCTGGCAATTCTGCTAATTTTTCCATCGGTAACTGATATAACGAAAAACGTCCAGAAAATTGGCCGCATTTTTGCAGATCTTTTTCAGCTTGTTCGAGCATTTTTTCGGAAAGATCGGTTCCTATCACTTTAGCCGCACCTCGTTCTAGATAAAGTTGTAAATGCCCTCCCGTGCCACAGCCTAAATCGAGTAATTTTTTCCCTTTTAAATCAGGCAACAGTGAGAGCATGGTAGGCTTTTCAACAATTTCATTGAGACTAATTGGATTTGCGCGGAGTTTCTGATAAAGCTCAAAGAAGTTTTCTTGGTCATAAACGCTAGTTTTATTATTCATCTCGTATCCTATATTACAAATAAAAAGGAGAATATTGATCTGTTGCCCCCAAATTTATATTAGACAACTAACTGATTAAAGTGTAGATTTTTTATGACTAACTACAAGCAACTCTTCAAACAATAAATGCTCAATGTTTATCTTCAATGCAGTAAAAATCATTCTCTCCCCTAAGGCATCTTAAACGTCCCGAACAAACATTACATCGTTGAATGTAAACAATTTAATCTTGGTAGAATCAATGGTTACAAGTCTTTGAAAGACAAGGTATAAACAGCTTAATGCCTAAAAGGCATCCAACGCACTAAAATGCTACTTAAGTCCAAAATACGAGAAGAAACGTTGGAATTAGAGAAGCTCAAACTTTATGCGGAGAATGCTATTCTAGAAAAGTTATAAGTCTCAAATAACAGAAAAAGCCACCATCGTCAAAGCATTAAGGATGGGCTTTCTAATTCAGATATTGCTTGATTTAACGGCGTTAGCACTCAATGTTTTCTTTTGTCATGAAAAGTGGATATTCATTATTACCACCATGAGAGTATTCGGTGTAAACTAAAAAACTAAGCCCTGTGAATCACAGAGCTTAGTCCTTGATTTAATAACTTAACTTTTTTTGGAGGGATAAAATTTCACCGCTCTTTTGCTTTTCTTTGTTTAGTTTATTTTCAATACTAGTTTTCAAACGAATCTTTTAAGCGTTCATCTGCTCGTCGAGATTCACTTTTATGTTGAAGTTTATTAAGCTGACGTTCCAATTTTTCTTCAACTTCATTAATTGCTTTATACATATCATCTGAGGTTGCACTTGCCAATAAATTGCCTAGTGGCGTGCCAATAGATGCTTCTACAGTAAATCCATTCGGTACTTTGTTTAAAACAAAATGCGGGTTAATTAACTGTGTTTGCCATTTACCTAATTTCGCGAGTCTTTCCTCCACGTGTTCACGAATTGCAGGGGTGATTTCCATTTGTTTGCTGGTGATATTAAGTGTCATAGCATTTACCTCTTTGTTGCGTGATTTACAGTTTTCTTTAATTACAAAATAGCTTTGTTAATTCAGGTTTTCAAGGGCTTTAAGAGGAAATGTCAAAGTAATTTTTAAAAATATGATCTATGTCTAATTTCTAAAAAAAGTTGCTTTTCTTTCTAAGATAAGTTGTTAAGATAGGAAATTGCGATAAGAAAAAAGGTGTGGATATTGACTGTATCCACACCTTTTTTCATTTGATTATTCTACGATTTCGTCTTGATCGTGATGATTTATTTTCAATCGTTGGAAATAATCTTTTGTTTCTTCAATCACAACTTTTCGCAATCCAATGAGTGCGATGAGATTTGGAAAGGCCATTAAACCATTTACGATATCGGCGATAATCCAGATTAAATTTAAGTGTAAGAATGAGCCTAACCCTACCAACACAATATAAGCTAAACGATATAGTTTTACGCCGCGAATACCAACGAGATAAACAAAGCAACGTTCACCGTAGTAACACCAGCCTAAAATAGTTGTGAATGCAAAAAATAATAAACCGACGGTTACAATCGTTGCGCCAATTGATGCTCCTAAACCTTGTGCAAAGGCGTAGTTTGTTACTGTTGCACCCGCTAATTCAGGGTTATTCCAAGCGCCTGTTAACACTAATACAATGCCTGTCATTGTACAAACGATGATGGTATCCAAGAATGTACCTGTCATGGAAATTAAGCCTTGGCGAACAGGTTCACGAGTTTGTGCCGCTGCAGCTGCAATTGGTGCGCTTCCTAAACCTGATTCATTGGAGAATATACCTCGAGCGACACCTGATTGAATAGCCTTCATTACAGTGAAGCCAACAGCGCCACCTAGCGCAGCTTGCGGATCAAAAGCGCTATAAATAATTAATGAGATCGCATCTGGTACTTTTTCTATATTTAAAAGGATAATAACCAGTGAAGTAGTGACGTATAAAATCGCCATAAACGGCACAATTACCGATGATGCGGTTGCGATACGTTTTACACCACCAAGAATGATTAAGCCGACTAAAAGCGTCACAATAATTGCAGTAACTAAAACGGGAATATTAAACGTATCTTGCATTGCATGGGTAAT
Source organism: Haemophilus quentini (assembly GCA_001752465.1). Lineage (GTDB taxonomy): Bacteria > Pseudomonadota > Gammaproteobacteria > Enterobacterales > Pasteurellaceae > Haemophilus > Haemophilus quentini. The sequence goes on along the minus strand of MDJB01000001.1, from coordinate 26,603 downwards.
CGCATTGACCTGTGGGAATGTACCGATCCCGAAAAAGGCAACCATTACACCAAATAATGCAAATAATTTTGCTAGCCACTTGATACCTAGACCGTGTTCAATGTAATACATTGGACCACCAGCCATAAAGCCATTTTTATCGCGAACACGGTATTTAACTGCGAGTAAACATTCTGCATATTTTGTTGCCATTCCTAACAAGGCGACTACCCACATCCAAAAAATAGCGCCAGGCCCACCTGCTTGTACAGCAGTTGCAACGCCCACAATATTCCCAGTTCCGATCGTTGCAGCTAATGCGGTACAAAGTGCGGCAAAAGATGACACATCGCCTTTTCCGCCTTTATCTTTTTTAAATAAATAACCTAGCGCACGTGGTAAATAGCGAATTTGAATAAAGCCTAAACGTAGCGTTAAATAGAGCCCCGTGCCCGATAAGAGTATGAGTAGCGGTGCACCCCAAATAAAGCTATCAATAGCTGAAAGAATTGACTCAATTGTCATGTGATTCCTCGTCGTTTAAATCAAAAATAAACACGACAAGAAGACGAAAAGATACAATAGAAAAGAAAGTGCGGTGAAAAGATAGATAATTTCCACACTTACGATAGATTGTCTTTTGCCCCTGTCCTTTTGCCTGAGCGTTTGAAAAACGATTGAAAAATTAACCGCTCTTTTGCGCCTTCGGCGTCCATTTCTAAAATGGATCTCTCCAAGGGTTCGTCCAGTAACAGTCCCTGCCATCGCACCTGAAAGATTTTACATCGTCGGTGTGGGGTCAATTCCCCGCTCTCCAGCTACCTTCATCCGAACTCACTTTTCATTGTGACAATCACAATGAAAGCGTATGGATTCTATCAAAATGGGAAATTAATTTCAAAAAGGAATTTTAAAATAGTCTCTCAGTTGATAGAAATAATGACTTTATTCTATATCCCCACAAAAACGATATCCTTCACCATGCACCGTCATAATGATATTTGGGGTATTAGGATGATCTTCAAAATGTTTTCTGATACGTCGAATTGTGACATCTACAGTACGATCCTGAGGTTTCAATTCACGTCCCGTCATTTTTTTTAGTAATTCTTCGCGAGTTTGTAATTTTCCTGGATTTTCACAGAAATGTAGCATTGCACGAAATTCACTGCGAGGAAGTTTAAATTCTTGACCTTCTGGCGTAATTAAACTGTGGCTATTTAAGTCTAATTTCCAGCCGTTAAAACGATAGAATTCTCGACCAAATGTATTTTCTTTTTCTTGATGCGGCATTGTTCGATGCAATAGATTACGTGCACGGATAGTCAATTCTCGAGGGTTAAAAGGCTTGGTTAAATAATCGTCGGCACCGATTTCTAGCCCTAGAATTTTATCGACTTCATTATCACGACCAGTTAAGAATATAAGCGGCAAGTTAAGTTCTTCGCGGAGCTCTCTTACTAATAATAAACCGTTTTTACCCGGTAAATTAATATCCATCACCACCAAATTTATATTGTGGTTTTCTAACATGTGATGCATCTCTGCACCATTTTCTGCTTCAAGCACATCATACCCTTCCGCTTCAAAAATCCCTTTAAGCGTATTTCGGGTAACGATTTCATCTTCAACAACGAGAATTTGTGGAGTAGCCATTTTCCATCCTTATACTTATTTTGGTGTATGCTATCATGATTCCATTCTAGCGGTGTAACATTGTTGTAACAATAAAAAAGTGCGGTTATTTTTTATAAGATTTTCCTTTTTATGATCTAAATCATAGTTTTAGGTATTCAAATTTCTTTGTGATAGAATTTCGCGCATTTTTACTTTTACTTTCAATTCTATGAAAAAACTTTTTCTTTTTTTTACACTGATTTTTACCGCACTTGCAACTAACGCAGGTCTATTTGATAAAAAACAATCTTTCTTGAAAGTAGATGATGCTTTTGCATTTTCTGCCACTTTATCTACGGATAAAAGTCAATTACAGGTTCATTGGGACATAGCTGATGGCTATTATTTATATCAAGATAGGATTAATGCTGAATTAGTGGGTAAATCGGATGCTCTCACTTTGTATGCTCAACAAGCAGCTGAATTACATCAAGACCCTTATTTTGGTGAAGTGAAGGTGTTTACTCGCTCAATTGATGGCGTATTTAGCGGCGCATTTAGCGGCGCATTTAGCGGCGCATTTAGCAATGCTGATGAGCAGGTTGAAATAAGTTATCAAGGATGTACCGAAGGTTTTTGCTATCCGCCTGAAACTAAAGTATTACGAATTGGGGATTTAGCTATTTCTCAAGAGAAAACTGTCGAAAAAACAGTTGAAAAAAATACCGCACTTTTATCTGAACAAGATCGTTTAGCTGATGGTTTATTCCATAGTAAATGGACAATCTTCGGTTTCTTTTTATTGGGATTGGGGCTGGCTTTTACGCCTTGCGTATTGCCAATGTTACCGTTGCTTTCTGCCATTGTTATCGGTCAGCAACAACGTCCAAATATGATGCGAGCGTTTAGTTTAGCTTTTCTTTATGTTCAAGGCATGGCACTGACTTACACCTTGTTAGGGCTCGCAGTAGCGGCTATCGGTTTGCCGTTTCAAATTGCCTTGCAACATCCTTATGTGATGGTTGGGCTTTCTATTTTATTTGTTGTTCTTGCTCTTTCAATGTTTGGCTTATTTACTATTCAATTGCCAAATAGCTTACAAAATAAATTAAATACATGGAGCCAAAAACAAACCTCGGGTGCTTTTGGCGGTTCCTTTGCGATGGGCATGATTGCTGGGCTTGTGGCATCACCTTGTACATCTGCACCACTTTCTGGTGCTTTACTTTATGTGGTGCAAAGTGGTGATTTATTCACCGGCGCAGCAACCCTTTATTTACTCGCACTTGGTATGGGCGTGCCGCTAATGTTAATCACATTGTTTGGTAATAAAATTTTGCCAAAATCAGGTGAGTGGATGAACACAGTGAAACAAACATTCGGCTTTGTTATGTTAGCGTTACCTGTGTTTTTAATTTCTCGTATTTTGCCTGAAGCATGGGAGCCACGCTTATGGGCTGGATTAGCGACAGCATTCTTTATTTGGTTTGCGTTGCAGATGCCTAAGAGTGGTTTTGGCTATGCCATTAAAATTATTAGTTTTGCGTTGGCTATGGTTTTCGTACAACCTTTGCAAAATTGGATTTGGCAAACTCAAACTACAACACAAAGTGCGGTAGAAAATAAGCCTGCTTCTCAGGTTAAATTTAAGCAAATTAAAAATATTGAAGAACTTGACCGCACTTTAGCTGAAAATCTGGATTCGATCGCGATGTTAGATTTATACGCGGATTGGTGTGTGGCTTGTAAAGAATTTGAAAAGTTGACTTTTTCAGATCCAAAAGTGCAACAGCAATTTCAGAATATTTTGTTATTACAAGTGAATATGACAAAGAATAGCCCAGAAAATAAAGCATTAATGGAACGCTTTAATGTGATGGGATTACCCACAATTTTATTTTTTGATAAGCAAAATAATGAGATTCAAGGAAGTAGAGTAACGGGCTTTATGGATGCTGATTCTTTTTCTAATTGGATTGAAAAGCTACTTTAGTTATTTTTTACTTTTAATAAAAAGTATTTTTCAATTTTAATTATTGTTTAACTATCCGTTAAAGATTAATATGGCGCTGTTTTAATTCATCTTTAAACAAAAGGAAAGCAAATGAATAAGCTTGAAAAATATCGCCCTTATGTATTAGCGCTATTACGCATCACTGCGGCTTACATGTTTATCTTACATGGCACAGCAAAATTTTGGGAGTTTCCAATTTCTATGACGGGTGGAAATGGCCCGGTCGGTGATTCAATGATGATTGTAGGTGGCGTGATTAAAATTGTCGGCTCAATCTTATTAATTTTAGGATTATTTACGCGCCCAGCTGCGTTTATTTTATCTGGCCAAATGGCTTTTGCATATTTCTTTATGCATGTGGCTGGAAAAGGGAATTTACTATTCCCAATTACAAATGGCGGTGAGCTTGCGTTACTTTACTCTGTACTCTTCTTATATTTTGTATTTTCTGGCGCTGGTGCTTGTGCCTTAGATAACAAGTTTTTTAGAAAGTAGTTTAGTTGTAGTTTCATAATTTAATCCTTTTATTTGCCCACATTTATGTGGGCTTTTTTATGCTTGAAATTTACCGCACTTTATTCTGATTACATTTTATTTAATCTTTTCTATATTTGAGCAAACGTTTGCTTTATAATTCCCCGTGCTTATTTTTAACCATTTAATTAAAGGAAAATGTAATGACAGATTGTCCAATTCGTCAGGCTTTACTGAGTGTTTCTGATAAAACCGGTATCGTAGAATTTGCTCAAGGCTTAGTACAGCGTGGTGTAAAACTACTTTCCACAGGCGGTACCGCAAAATTGTTGGAGCAGCATGGTTTGCCGGTGACTGAAGTGTCTGATTATACGGGGTTCCCTGAAATGATGGACGGTCGCGTGAAAACCTTGCATCCAAAAGTGCATGGCGGGATTCTTGGTCGTCGTGGTACAGATGATGCCATCATGCAGCTACATGGCATTGAAGGCATTGATATGGTGGTGGTGAATTTATATCCATTTGCATCCACCGTGGCTAAACCAGATTGTACCTTGGCTGATGCAGTAGAAAATATTGATATCGGTGGACCAACCATGGTGCGTTCTGCAGCGAAAAACCATAAAGATGTGGCGATCGTGGTGAATAATCATGATTTCAATGCAATTCTTGCAGAGATGGATAAACATCAAAACAGCCTAACGCTTGAAACCCGTTTTGATCTTGCGATTAAAGCATTTGAACATACTGCTCAATATGACTCTATGATTGCCAACTACTTTGGACAAATGGTGAAACCATATCATGTAGCAGAGGAAGAAGATGCGAATGCGAAGTGCGGTCAATTCCCACGGACTTTAAACCTTAACTTCGTGCGTAAACAAACCATGCGTTACGGTGAAAACGCCCATCAAAATGCTGCTTTTTACGTTGATTTGAATGTGAAAGAGGCGAGCGTGGCTACGGCTAATCAACTCCAAGGTAAAGCCTTGTCTTACAATAATATTGCAGACACCGATGCAGCGCTTGAATGCGTGAAAGAATTTGATGAGCCAGCTTGTGTAATCGTTAAACATGCCAATCCATGCGGTGTAGCTTTAGGTAAAGATATTTTAGACGCCTATAATCGCGCTTACCAAACCGATCCAACTTCTGCATTTGGCGGCATTATTGCGTTCAACCGTGAATTAGACGAAAAAACCGCGAATGAAATTGTGGAGCGCCAATTCGTTGAAGTGATTATTGCGCCGAAAGTTTCTGCTGAAGCGCAAGAAGTCGTGAAACGTAAGAAAAATGTTCGTTTGCTTGAATGTGGTGAATGGACGTCACGTTCCGAACGTTTAGATTTCAAACGCGTGAACGGTGGCTTGTTAGTACAAGATGCCGATTTAGGCATGGTTGGTTTGGATGATTTAAAAGTGGTGAGTAAACGTCAACCAACTGAACAAGAATTAAAAGACTTATTATTCTGCTGGAAAGTGGCGAAATTCGTGAAATCCAATGCCATTGTTTACGCCAAAGATAATCAAACTATCGGCATTGGTGCAGGCCAAATGAGCCGTGTGTATTCGGCCAAAATCGCAGGTATTAAGGCGCAGGACGAAGGCTTAACCGTAGCCGGTTGTGTGATGGCATCTGATGCTTTCTTCCCATTCCGTGATGGCATTGATGCGGCGGCGAAAGTAGGGATTCAATGTGTGATTCATCCGGGTGGCTCAATGCGCGATCAAGAAGTTATCGATGCAGCAGATGAACATAATATGGTGATGGTATTAACTGGAATGCGTCATTTTAGACATTAATTTATCTAACTATCCCCCTCTTTCGTAAAGAGGGAGCAGGAGGGAGATTTAAACGGTGCTAAATATACTATGAGGTTGAAATAACTTCTGCCAAATCTCCTCTATCCCTCTTTGCTAAAGAGGGGATTAAATTCAAAAAGATACAAGGAGTATTATGAACATCCTCATCATCGGAAATGGCGGTCGTGAACACGCCTTGGCTTGGAAAGCAGCACAATCTCCATTAGCGGACAAAGTTTTCGTTGCACCGGGCAATGCCGGAACGGCATTAGAACAAAAGGTCGAAAACGTTAATATCAGTGCAACGGATATTCCTTCATTGGTTAAATTTGCCCAAGATAACCACATTGGTTTAACGATTGTAGGGCCAGAAGCACCACTTGTGATTGGGGTGGTGGATGCGTTTCGTGCTGCGGGTTTAAACATTTTCGGACCAACGCAAGCGGCGGCGCAATTGGAAGGTTCAAAAGCTTTTACCAAAGATTTCTTAGCCCGTCATAAAATCCCAACAGCGGAATATCAAAACTTCACTGAAGTCGAACTGGCATTGGCTTACTTGCGTGAAAAAGGCGCGCCAATTGTCGTTAAAGCGGATGGCTTGGCGGCAGGCAAAGGCGTGATTGTAGCGATGACGTTGCAAGAAGCGGAAGAGGCGGTGCGCGATATGCTTTCCGGCAATGCCTTTGGTGAAGCAGGCAGTCGAGTGGTCATTGAAGAATTTTTAGATGGGGAAGAAGCGAGCTTTATTGTCATGGTGGACGGCAAAAACGTTGAACCTATGGTGACCAGCCAAGACCACAAGCGTGTGGGTGAAAAAGACACGGGCTTGAACACCGGCGGCATGGGGGCTTATTCCCCTGCGCCTGTGGTAACACATGAAATTCATGCGCGCGTGATGCGTGAAGTGATCTATCCAACGGTCAACGGCATGGCAGCAGAAGGCAATGTTTATACTGGCTTCCTTTATGCAGGATTAATGATCATGCCAAATGGCCTGCCAAAAGTGATCGAATTTAACTGCCGTTTCGGTAATCCGGAAACCCAACCGATTATGTTGCGTTTGGAATCGGATTTGGTGGAACTTTGTCTTAAAGCCTGTGATGGCAAATTGGACGAAGTGAAATCTCAATGGAACCCTAAGGCTTCTTTGGGTATCGTATTGGCAGCAGAAGGCTATCCGGGGGATTATCGTAAAGGTGATGAAATCTCCGGTTTGCCACAAAGTGCGGTCGAAAATGAAAAAGTTTTCTTGGCGGGCGTAGAATCGAAAGCGGGCAAGTTAGTCACTAACGGTGGTCGTGTACTTTGTGCTACAGCATTGGGTGAAAGCGTATTTGAGGCACAACAGAAAGCGTTAAAATTGGCTGAGCAAATTCAATGGTCTGGACGTTTTTACCGTCGAGACATTGGTTACAGAGCTGTAGAACGAGAGTTGCAAAAATAATTCATATCATTATGATGAATTAATTTCATTTAAGTGATGAAAATTTAGGAATGAAATTTTAATTAAGTTTTTATCTATAAACAGTTAAACTATCTGCCATAAATTACATAACAGGAGAACACAATGTTTACTAGAAATATGACTATCGCTGATTACGATCTGGTATTGTGGCAAGCGATTCAAGATGAAAATCGTCGTCAAGAAGAGCATATCGAACTAATTGCATCTGAAAACTATGCTAGTCCGCGTGTGATGGAAGCTCAAGGTTCACAATTCACTAATAAATATGCTGAAGGCTATCCAGGTAAACGTTATTACGGTGGTTGTGAGTATGCAGACATTGTGGAACAGTTAGCAATTGACCGTGCGAAAGAATTATTTGGTGCTGATTACGTGAATGTTCAACCGCACTCTGGCTCACAAGCAAACGCTGCAGTGTATGGTGCATTGATTAATGCGGGCGATACTATTTTAGGTATGGATTTGGCTCACGGTGGGCACTTAACTCACGGTGCAAAAGTCAGTTTCTCTGGCAAGATTTATAACTCTGTGCTTTATGGAATTACTGCGGATGGCTTAATTGATTATGAAGATGTTCGTCAAAAAGCATTAGAATGTAAACCAAAACTTATCGTCGCTGGTTTCTCGGCTTATTCACAAATTGTGGATTGGGCGAAAATGCGTGAAATCGCAGATGAAGTTGGTGCGTATTTATTTGTGGATATGGCGCATGTAGCGGGATTAATTGCAGCGGGTTTATATCCAAATCCACTGCCTCATGCACATGTTGTGACAACAACAACCCATAAAACATTGGGCGGTCCGCGTGGTGGTTTAATTCTTTCATCTTGTGGTGATGAAGAAATCTACAAAAAATTACAATCATCTGTATTCCCTGCAAACCAAGGTGGTCCATTAGTTCATATTATTGCGGCAAAAGCAGTTTGCTTTAAAGAAGCATTAGAGCCTCAATATAAAGAATACCAAGCAAATGTGTTGAGAAATGCAAAAGCAATGGTTGAAGTATTTAAACAACGTGGTTATGACGTTGTGTCAAATGGTACTGAAAACCACTTGTTCTTAGTAAGTTTCATCAAACAAGGATTAACTGGTAAAGCAGCTGATGCAGCATTAGGTAAAGCAAATATTACAGTGAATAAAAATGCTGTACCAAACGATCCGCAAAAACCATTTGTTACTTCAGGTATCCGTGTAGGCACACCATCTGTGACTCGCCGTGGTTTCAATGAAAATGATGTGCGTGAATTAGCTGGCTGGATGTGTGATGTTTTAGATGCTTTAGGCAAAGAAAATGAAGAACAAGTGATTGCTGAAACTAAAGAAAAAGTATTAGCAATTTGTAAACGTCTTCCAGTTTATCCGAAATGATTTATTTTCTTTCGTTGATTATATGGTTAGCGGCGATCAATATCGCCGCTTATTTTTTATGTGGAGAGATAAAATTCGGGCCGTGCGTAACGAGTGGAGAATTCCTGAAAAAACGTTTTTTCTTCTAAGCCTTTTAGGTGGCTTTATGGGAATACATTTAGCTATGAAACATTTTCGTCATAAAACGCTGCATTTTAGTTTTAAATTTATTGTTGTCATTAGCGCATTTCTTTGGGTTGTTATTTTTCCATGGTTATATTTTTCTTTTATTTTTCAATATGTAAAAGCATGATAATGTAGACAAACTAATTTGTTATGCCTCTCGAAACATTGTGCTTGGAGAACTGATTTTTACTAGCGTTATTTTGTATAATATTGGAAATTTTTTTATGGGAAATCATATGACTTATATTGTTGGCTTAACTGGTGGCATTGGTAGTGGTAAAACAACGATTGCTAATTTATTTGCCAATCTTGGCGTACCTCTAGTGGATGCAGATGTGGTTGCTAGAGAAGTCGTCGCGAAAGATTCCCCTTTATTGTCTAAAATTGTTGAACATTTTGGTGCTCAAATTTTAACGAAACAAGGCGAGCTTAATCGCGCGGCTTTACGAGAGCGAGTGTTTAGTCATGATGAAGATAAATTGTGGTTAAATAATCTTTTACATCCCGCTATTCGTGAACGAATGAAACAACAATTAGCTGAACAAACTGCGCCTTACACATTATTTGTCGTCCCTTTATTAATCGAAAATAAATTAACCGCACTTTGTGATCGTATTTTGGTGGTGGATGTTAGTCCGCAAACTCAACTTGATCGTTCATCGCAACGAGATAACAATAATTTTGAACAAATTCAACGAATTATGAATTCTCAAGTTTCTCAACAAGAGCGTTTAAAATGGGCGGATGATGTGATTAACAATGATGCTGAACTGGCCCAAAACTTACCGCACTTGCAACAAAAGGTGCTAGAATTGCACCAGTTTTATTTACAACAAGCGGAACATAAAAATGTCTGACGAAATGATTGAAGTGCCTTGTCCGATTTGCCAAAAATCGGTGCCTTGGACAAATGAAAGTACTTTTCGCCCTTTTTGTAGCAAACGTTGCCAGTTAATCGATCTTGGTGAATGGGCGGCTGAAGAAAAAGCGATTCCAAGTGATACTGCTGATTTTGCAATGGATCCAAATATGAGTGACGAATGGAGCATTAAATAAAAATTAACCGATAGGAAACCCTATCGGTTAATTTTTATAAGTGCGGTCCTTTTTTGAGGATTTTCCCTAAGCATGCTATGCTAAACGTAATTTTATTATTCTAAAATGTGATTTTTATGCAACAAGATTATTTAAGCCAACAACGATTCTCCGATCTTCCTCTACACCCGATTGTACGAGATGCTTTGGCAAAAAAAGGCTTTGATTTTTGTACCCCAATTCAGGCTTTATCCTTGCCTATTAGTTTAAATGGACGAGATGTCGCAGGACAAGCTCAAACTGGTACAGGCAAGACAATGGCTTTTTTAACGGCTACTTTTCACCACCTTTTAACTCACCAAGATCCTAATCTTGAATATCCTCACCCAAGAGCTTTGATTTTAGCGCCTACTCGAGAATTAGCAGTGCAGATTAGTAATGACGCAGAATTTCTTGCCAAAGCGAGTGGATTAAAGACCGCACTTGCCTATGGTGGCGATGGTTATGATAAACAACTACAAGCGATTGAGCGTGGCGTCGATATTTTGATTGGTACGACTGGGCGAGTCATTGATTATGTAAAACAAGGCGTAATTCGTTTAGATGAAATCCAAGTTGTCGTGCTAGATGAAGCGGATCGAATGTTCGATCTTGGATTTATCCGTGATATTCGTTATTTATTGCGTAAATGCCCCATTCCACAAGCGCGTTTAACGATGTTATTTTCAGCGACGCTTTCTTATAAAGTGCGTGAATTAGCATTTGAAGATATGAATGCCCCTGAATATATTGAAATTGAACCGGAACAAAAAACAGGACATAGAATTAAAGAAGAACTTTTTTATCCATCTAATCAGGATAAAATGGGTCTTCTCTTAACCTTAATAGAAGATGAATGGCCTGAGCGTTGTATTGTATTTGCTAATACGAAACATCGTTGTGAAGAAATTTGGGGTTATTTGGCAGCAGATGGTCATCGTGTTGGTTTATTGACTGGTGATGTAGCACAGAAAAAACGTTTGTCGTTATTGAAACAATTTACTGATGGTGATTTAGATATTTTAGTGGCAACAGATGTTGCCGCTCGTGGCTTGCATATTTCTGATGTGACTCATGTTTTCAATTATGATTTACCCGATGATCGAGAGGATTATGTTCACCGAATCGGCCGTACTGGACGAGCAGGGGAAAGTGGTGTTTCTATTAGTTTCGCTTGCGAAGAATATGCGATGAATTTACCCGCAATTGAAGAATATATAGGCCATTCTATCCCAGTGAGCCAATATGAAACAGAAGCCTTGCTTGAACTGCCGAAACCATATCGGTTAAAACGTGCAGTACCACCGCAAGGGCATACAAGACATCGTTCTTATCACACAAAATAGTGATATAATTTTTTAGTCTCAATAATTAATAAGGAAATCATTATGGCTATTTTAGTGACAGGTGGCGCCGGTTATATCGGTTCTCACACAGTTGTAGAATTATTAAATGCTGGCAAAGAGGTGGTGGTGTTAGACAATCTTTGCAATTCATCGCCAAAATCCCTTGAGCGTGTAAAACAAATTACAGGCAAAGAAGCAAAGTTTTATGAAGGTGATATTTTAGATCGTGATTTATTACAAAAAATTTTTGCAGAAAATGAGATTAACTCTGTTATTCACTTTGCTGGATTGAAAGCTGTAGGGGAAAGTGTTCAAAAGCCGACAGAATATTACATGAACAATGTAGCTGGCACCCTTGTATTAATTCAAGAAATGAAAAAAGCGGGTGTTTGGAACTTTGTATTTAGCTCATCTGCAACGGTTTATGGTGATCCAAAAATTATTCCAATTACAGAAGATTGCGAAGTCGGTGGTACAACCAATCCTTATGGTACATCTAAATATATGGTTGAACAGATTTTACGCGATACAGCCAAAGCGGAACCAAAATTTAGCATGACCATCTTGCGTTATTTTAATCCAGTTGGGGCACATGAAAGTGGCTTAATTGGTGAAGATCCAAATGGTATTCCCAATAATTTATTGCCTTATATCAGCCAGGTCGCTATTGGTAAATTAGCACAGCTTTCTGTATTTGGTAGTGATTACGACACTCATGATGGAACGGGTGTGCGTGATTATATTCATGTAGTGGATTTAGCCGTGGGGCATTTAAAAGCGCTTCAACGTCATAAAAATGATTCTGGTTTACATATTTATAACCTTGGTACAGGCCATGGTTATTCCGTATTAGACATGGTAAAAGCCTTTGAAAAAGCCAACGACATTACCATTGCATATAAACTTGTAGAGCGCCGTCCTGGTGATATTGCGACATGCTATTCAGATCCTAGTTTAGCTGCAAAAGAGCTTGGTTGGGTGGCCGAACGTGGTCTTGAAAAAATGATGCAAGATACGTGGAACTGGCAGAAAAATAATCCGAAAGGGTACAGAGATTAATATTCTCTCATATTTGTTTTCTTCTTTATGAAGAAGAACGATAAACATTGGGGGATGTGATTAAAAATCCCCCTAAGTTTTACACTTATCCTTTAATTGAAAGGCGAAATTTCTAAAATACAACCAAAATTAACCGCACTTTATGTCAAATTCCCTTTCTTCTCAAATTTTTACACGCAAGATGTTGATTTGCGTATTCACAGGTTTTAATTCTGGTTTGCCATTATTTGTGTTATTGCAAATGTTGCCTGTTTGGCTGACAGATAAACATCTTTCAATTGAGCTTATTGGTGCAGTAACGGGTGTGATGTTGCCTTATGGATTAAAATTTTTGTGGGCACCATTATTGGATCGTTATTTTCCGAGTTTTTTAGGGCGTCGTCGTAGCTGGATGTTGCTTTCACAAGTGGCATTATTGATTTTACTTTACATAATTAGCCTTTTTGATCCGCTCACACAACTGAGCACAGTGGCAAATATTGCTTTGCTTATCGCCTTTTTTTCAGCCACACAAGATATCGTGTTGGATGCGTATCGTCGTGAAATTTTGAGTGATCATGAATTAGGTTTGGGAAACACTATTCATATTAATGCTTATCGAATTGCAGGATTAATTCCGGGTGGATTATCGCTATATTTGGCGGCGATTTATCCTTGGGAAACAATCTTTTTATGGACCGCACTTTGTATGTTAGCGGGCATCTTCATGGCACTCTTTTTAGCAAAAGAGCCTAAAATAAACATACAGCAATCTAATCAGCCGTTCTATCAAGCATTTTGGATTCCATTACAAGAATTTTTCCAGCGTAAGGGCGTTGTTCAGGCTATCGGTTTTTTACTGTTTTTGTTTTTGTATAAGTTCGGGGATTCTTTTGCCACAACGCTACAAACCAAATTTATTTATGATATGGGGTTTAGCAAAGAGGATATAGCCATTGTTGTAAAAAGTACTGCACTTTGGTCAAGCATTTTATCTGGGCTTGCTGGTGGTGTGATAATGCTAAAACTGGGTATTAACCGTGCATTGTGGCTATTTGGGCTTGTACAGATGGTGACAATTGGTGGCTTTATTTGGTTGGCCGCTTTCGGTCATTTTGATGTTATTACATCAGCCGAGTTATGGAAACTGGGTGTTGTGATTGCCGCAGAATATATCGGCGTTGGACTTGGCACCGCAGCTTTTGTGGCTTTTATGGCGCGTGAGAGTAATCCTCTTTATACCGCAACACAGCTTGCACTTTTTACAAGCCTTTCAGCTTTGCCAAGTAAAGTGTTAGGTATGCTTTCTGGTTATGTTGTGGGAGCAGTGGGGTATTATCAGTATTTTTGGTTTTGTTTATTTTTAGCGATTCCAGGCATGCTTTGTTTATTTTGGGTAGCGCCTTGGAATCAAGAAAATAATACGGCAAATTCACTATAAAAGTGCGGTAAAAATTATAAAAAATTTGACCGCACTATGCTTTATCAGTATCTTAATCACGTTTTTTATTAATGGAGATTTTTTATGAAAATTATTCTTTTAGGTGCACCAGGCGCAGGTAAAGGCACTCAAGCACAATTTATTATGAACAAATTTGGTATCCCGCAAATTTCAACTGGCGATATGTTCCGTGCTGCAATCAAAGCAGGGACTCAACTTGGCAAACAAGCCAAAGCATTAATGGATGAAGGTAAATTAGTACCAGATGAATTAACCGTTGCCCTTGTAAAAGATCGTATTGCTCAACCTGACTGCGCAAATGGTTTCTTGTTAGATGGTTTCCCTCGGACTATTCCTCAAGCGGATGCATTGAAAGATTCAGGCGTTAAAATTGACTTTGTTTTAGAATTCGACGTGCCAGACGAAGTGATTGTTGAACGTATGAGTGGTCGTCGTGTACACCAAGCGTCTGGCCGTTCTTACCACATCGTTTATAATCCACCAAAAGTGGAAGGTAAAGATGATGTAACTGGTGAAGATTTAATTATTCGTGCAGATGATAAACCAGAAACTGTATTAGATCGTTTAGCCGTATATCATAAACAAACCAGCCCATTAATTGATTATTACCAAGCAGAAGCGAAAGCGGGCAATACTCAATATTTCCGTTTAGATGGTACACAAAAAGTAGAAGAAGTTAGCCAAGAGTTAGATAAAATCTTAGGCTAAAAATAATCTAAAAAATAAACCGCACTTTGGGTGACCTAAGTGCGGTTTGTTTTTTCTATGTTTTAATTAGTGGGTTGTTTTATTTTCATCAAAAACCGGTAATGGTTTATGTTCGGTTGCGACATAGCTATATACCACAGGCAATACGAATAAGGTGAAAATAGTACCAATGGATAATCCCGCTACAATCACTATCCCCATACTAAAGCGAGATACCGCTCCCGCACCTGTTGCATAGAGTAAGGGAATTAAGCCAGCGACCATTGCAGCGGTTGTCATTAGAATTGGGCGTAAACGTACTTTTGCAGCATGAGTGATTGCCTCAATTCGCGTTTTACCATGGTTTAGTTGTTCTTCTTTTGCCACTTCACACATTAAGATACCGTGCTTGGTGATTAATCCTACGAGAGTAATCAACCCAACTTGAGAGTAGATATTTAATGTTGTTCCCGCGATACCAAAGAAGGATAAAATATTTAAGCTCACTAATGCACCACTTACGGCTAATGGTACGGAAATCATAATTACCATTGGGTCACGTATAGATTCAAACTGAATGGCAAGTACCAAGAATATGATGATAACAGCCAATGCAAAAGTGACGGCTAATGCATTACCTTCTTGTACTAATTGACGTGCTTCAGATTTAAAATCAAACGTATAGCCTTGCGGTAAATTGTCAGTCGCATATTGTTGTAGCCATGCAACAGCATCTCCCGTTGATGAACCTGGCATTGGTACTGCGCTAATCCGTGCTGAGTTTAATTGGCTAAAGCGCGATAATGAAGTAGGCTGTGTTTCTAGCTTCATTGTGATTAAACTGCTTAATGGCACAGATTGCCCATTACTTGCCGTTAAGTAATAGTTTTTGAATGCTTCGGGCGATAAACGGTCATCACGTTTGACTTGCGAAATGACTTTATAAGCTCGTCCATCCACATCGACTCGCGTAATCGTTGCACCAGATAAGAAACTTCCTAAAGTATTACTAATTTGTTGCATCGTAATACCGTAAGTCCCAGCTTTCTCTTTATCGACTGAAATTGTCATTTGTGCCGTGTCATAGGTCAAATCTAAATCCGTATAAATAAATTTACCCGAGTCTTTCATCGCACTTAGGAATTTCTCTGCGGTATTTGCCAAAGATTTATAATCTTGAGCAGTTTTTAACACAATAGCGATTGGAGGGCCTTGTTCCCCTGTATCAATTTCAGGAAAGTTAAATGCAGATACGGAGACTTCTGGAATTGATTTCGCTTTTGCGTTGATTTCATTCATTACGGCAGATTGTTTACGTGAGCGTTCTTTCCAGTCTTTCAATGTGATGATATTTAACGAACCATTAGAATTTGGCGCGCCTGCAATACTCATACCAAAAGAAACTTCAGGTGTTTCCATTACATTTTTCATGTACGGTTTCATTGCATTTTGAATGTAATCCACATTCACGCTAGATGGTGCGTTACCAATTGCAATAAATGCACCTTTATCTTCATTTGGTGTTAATTCATTGGAAAGTGAATTAAACAAAAATGGGAGCGTTGAGAAAATCACCACCGCAAAAGCTAGCATTGATTTACGATTGAGCATAACGAGATCAAGCATGTATTCGTAAATACGATTTACTTTACCTAAGGTATGTTCTACGCGTTCTTCCATCCATGTTGGTTTAGCATTGGATTTGAGTAACTTACTACTCATCATTGGCGATAACGTTAATGCCACAATACCAGAAATAAATACCGCACCAGCAAGGGTTAAAGCAAACTCTTTAAACAATGTGCCAGTAATGCCACCCATTAAAGCCATCGGTGAATAAACTGCGATCAATGCGATAGTCATGGAAATTACAGGCACGGCAATTTCACGAGTACCAATAATTGCAGCGCGGAATGGTGTTTCTCCTTCTTTAATATGGCGATCTACGTTTTCTAACACCACAATCGCATCATCTACGACTAAACCGATAGCGAGAATAAGTGCTAATAATGTCATTAAGTTAATAGAAAAATCTAAACTTTGTAGCATCATTAAAACACCGATCAACGAAATCGGAATGGTGAGAACTGGAATTAAAATTGCGCGAAGCGATCCAATAAACATCAAAATAACCACTAATACAATAACAGTTGCTTCCACAATAGTTTTAATTACTTCATGGATTGAACTATTAATCGCAATAGTACTGTCATAAAGAATGTCAGTTTCCATACTATCTGGTAGTTGCTTTTTGATGTTTTCAAAGAGCGGTCGGATTTTTTCTGCAACGGTTAATGGATTAGCTGATGAAGTAGGATTAATGCCTAATACGACAGAATCTGCACCATTTGCCGTTGCACGAGAATTATCGCTTTCTTTGTTCAATTCAATGGTTGCGATATCGCGCAGGCGTACCAAATCATCACCACGAGAAGCAACAATTAAGTTACCTAATTGCTCAACGGATTTGGTCGTTGTTTCAACTTTGTTGCGGTAAGTGACATAGTAGCCGTTATCATTACCAGCCGCCGTTTGTACATTATTTGCAGAAAGGGCAGACATCACTGTTGGCGCAGAAAGATTTTGTGACGCCATTTTTTGAGGATCTAGCCAAATACGTAATGCATATTCCGCTGCACCAAATACTTGTACTCCAGCTACGCCTTCAATCGTAAAGAATTGAGGTTTGACTACACGATTAATGTAGTCTGTTACTTGACTTGAGTCTAGTTTATTGGAGCGGAAACTTATATACATAATCCCCGTACCACCTGATGAAGAGGCTACGCTTGGTGCTTCAATTCCACTTGGTAATTCAGAACGCACAGCATTTACTTTTGCCAATACATCAGCAAGTGCTCCAGCAGGATCGGTATTCAGTTTCATTTTGACTGTAATAGTCGATGCATTTGGTGCGCTGCTAGATGACATATAGTCAATGTTATCTGCTTGAGCGATAGATTCTTCTAATGTAGAAGTAACAAATGCTTGAATTAGATTTGCATCAGCACCAGGGTAGGCGGTTGTTACCGTAATTACCGTGGTGGTCATTTTGGGGTATTCACGCACTGCCAATTTCGAAATAGCTTGCAAACCTAAAATAATAATAAGCAAGCTAATTGAAATCGCTAAAACAGGACGACGAATAAATATATCGGTAAATTTCATTCGTATTTCCTAGTTAATTAAAGGTTAGTTTTATTTACTGGCTCTGTTGCACCTACAATGTCTTTTTCAATCCATTCTACAAGACTGCCATTGCCGATACCTTGTTGACCGCCAGTGATAATTTTATCACCAGGTTTTACCTCATTACCTTGTAATTGAGAATAAATGCCTTGGCGATCTTTAGTGAATACTGTGATTTGTTTTGCTCGATATAAACGATCTAATTTTTTATTCTCCGCCATTTTCTCCTTGTCTTCATCAGATAATGGTGTGAGTAAGTAAGCAATTTCACCATACATGTTGTAGCTAATAGCTACTTGTGGAACGACAACTTGATTTGTTTCAGTTGGTAGCGCTATGCGTAAGCGAGAGAACATACCAGAAAGCAATTTACATCCATCTTCAGGATCAAATGTAGCCTGAACATCAACTAAACCAGTTGATGAATTAATGGCTGGTTCAATAGCCGTGATTCGAGCTGAAAATGTTTCGCCCAAACGAGCATCTGTTGTCGCTGTGACGCGTTGACCGATATGCAATTTATCTAAATCATTTTGTGAAAGAGCAAAATCCACTTTCATTGAGCTAGTATCTTCTACACGCACAATTTCTGTTCCAACATTTACATATTGACCAACGTTTACTTTCACAATACCTGCTTTGCCATCAAATGGCGCAACGATTTTACGGCGTTCAATTGCTGCTTTGAGAGATTCGATATTGGCTAATTGAGCATCATAAGCCGCTTTTGCGTTATCCATTTCTTGTCGTGAAACGGCATTGCTTTTCAATAAATTCGCATAACGTTGATAAGTTTGACGAAGAGCTAGAAGTTGTGCTTGTGCAGCTTGAAGGCTTGCATGTTCTACTGAACTGTCGAGTTCAATGAGTAAATCGCCTTTTTTAACTTGTTGGCCATTTTGCACGAGCACTTGAGAAATCGTACCTGCATTTTGTGTACTGAGCATCGCGCCTTGATTTGGACGCACAAGACCTGTTGTGTTGATAACTGGCGTCCATTCACGAGGTTGAACTTCAAGTGCGGTCACTGGGTTTGAAGGTTCTGGCATTCCTGCGATTGCTCGGCTTATCATTACGCCTTTTATCATATTAAAACCGATGACACCGGCAAAAATTAAGACAAATACCACTAAAATTATTTTCATAAAGAAAATATGTGAGCGTTTTGGTCTTTGATGTTGAGTTTGACTCATGTTTAAAGCTCCGTTATAAAATAACAACTATTATTTCTGAATTGCACGCCAAGAGCGTTCAATCACAAATTCTAAAATTTCAGGCTTAAGATCGAAATCGATAAATTTTGCATCAGAGGCTAAATTTATCGCCGTTTTCAAACTTAATAAAAAGAGAATATCTTCAGATAATTCTGCTAATAAGCCAGCCTTTTGGGCTTGATGACAAAATAAATCCCAACGGCAATTTTTAACGTTTTTACAAATATCCTTGAAATTAGGCAAAGATTCATATTGCTTTAAATTGAATAGAATGGTGGGATTTTCTTGTAAGAAATACCAAATGTTTTTCCACATTTGTCGATACTGTTCGAAAAAAGGCTTAGATTCATCAAAATCTTTTTCAAGTGTTGCCATAAACATTGAAAACACTCTATGTGCAAATTGTTCAAGCAACTCATCTTTGTTTTTGAAATAAAGGTAAATCGTTCCTGCTGCTACATTTGCTTCTTTAGCAAGTTTGTGCATAGAAAGTTGATTCAACCCTTCTTTTGCCATTAAACGATCTGTCGCTGAAAAAATCTGTTCAGCTAGGTCTGTTTTAGATTGTCGCATAAGATCCTTGAGTAAAATAAGGAGCAATAATTGCTCAAAAATGAATGAGCGTTCATTTTATTTATTTTTTGTTTTTTGGCAAGTTAAAAAACACAAAAATACAACGAAAATGGGCAATATTTAAATATTGCCCATTTTGACCGCACTTTTGATTAGTGAGAATAAACAGCTAAATTGGTTCTAGTCCTAACACTTTACGACCGTTAATACTTGCAATATTGACCATTTCATCTAAGTGTGGGAAACGGCAACCCGCAGCCAATAGGCTTAATTCTTGCCATAAATCGCCTTCACATAGAAGAACCATGTAATCACAAATATTATCTGTGCCTAGGGCAACAGTGATACCTTCGGGAATCATTTCATCTGCAGGCGTAAGTGTATTATGGAATGGCATAAGATCTTCTTTGCGATTACTGTCAATCCATGCCATCGGACAGGCTATCATCATCATTTTGGCTTTACGCATTTTTTCGTAAAGTTTGTAGCGATATTCTTTTGAATGTGAGCCAATGGAAATACCGTGGATACCCACAACTCGCCCCTCCATTCCGTGTTCAATGGTTTTGTCGCAAAGTTGCTCAGTTTCTTTTTCACTTGGATTGTTGAATTGGTCGACATGTACATGACACATAATTCCAAGCGATTTAGCCTTATCTAACAAGATATCCATCGCCTCTAGGCCACGTCCATAATCCAATTCATCACGATATGGTAAGCCACCAATCATATCTACCATTTCTGCACCAATATCAAACCATTTACGCGCAGTGGGTTCGATTACCCCTTTTAAAGTTTGATTGGCAAATTTTAAAATAATGTCGTGTTTATACACTTCGCGAGCTTTGTGTGCGGCAATAATTGCACGATCTTCACAAATAGGGTCTATATCGACAAAGGTACCAAATGCGGTTACACCTTGGGATATCATTAATTCAATGGATTGGCAAAAACGTGCGTAATAATCACCAACACTGGAAGTGCGTTTTACTTCATCAACCAAATCCCATTTTTGTTGCAAATTACTGCTATGATAAATCCCAATTTTCTCTGGCGTCATCGTAAAAGCGCGGTCAGCATGTGCATGGGCATTTACCTATCCGCCTTTTTTGATAATTTCATCGCGAATATAGGTTTTAAAACTACGAACGTGGCTTTTCATACAAACTCCATAAAAAAGAAAGGATAAAAAGACGAGAATGTATATTAATTGAAAGGTGCTGTAAGTACGGCGAGAAGCATTATGATAATGTTATGAAAAACTCACGGATTTTCATTAATAACATTTTTCAGTCTTAAACTTAGTCGTGAGTATAAAGGCTTAAGGGCAAAAAATCTATTCTTTTATGCCCTTATAGATTATTTTTCAAAGAAGAAATTTTGTAATTGGAAGGCTTCTAAGAAGATCCCAAGTGGCGGTCTGTCTGAAGATTGCTCGATATAATCTTTATCGAATTTTTTGTAATTACCTTTGCGATCAATATGATATTGTGTTCCATCAGGTTGAATCACCACATTCCAGTGGAAATTAGAAGCAAGCACCCAGTCATCCCCCTTAAGATCAAAGAGATTACGTCCCTGACTATAATCCATCAACGGGTTTTCTACGCTGAACACTGTTTGCATTAATGCAGAAAAAATATCAGCATGATTACTTAATCCATTCTGTTTGCCTACCGGTAAATCTTTCCAATATACAAGCAATGGCACTTGAACTTCATCGCGCCCAAAGTAGTTTTCTCGCTCTTTTTCATTCATTTCATTAAAGGTTACACCATGCTCTGACGTGATAATGACTAACGTATTTTCAAGCGGTGTAGTTTCTAACGTTTTTGCTAAAAGAGAATCAATGTCCTGCAAAGTGCGGTCATAATCTGATGGATTTTTACCCTCCAAGGCTAAATCCAAATAAGCAAACCAAGGGGAGTCTGTTTTTTGCGCTTTAATAAAATCATTGAGATTTTTTACCGCACTTTCATTATTTGGTTTGTTGGTTTTATTTGATGGAAGTTTTATTTCACGAAATAATGCTTGGCGGAAGACGCTATCTTTGAAATTCGTAGAAGAAAATAAACCCAATTGATAATTTTCAGCACGTAATTTTTCGATTAAAACAGATTGGGTATGATTGCTTAAAATGCTATCTGTGTAATTTGCATTTAGCCCGTAAAATAATCCAATTAAGCCTGCGTTGTTACTGTTACCTGTGCTGTAATGATTAGTGAATTCTGTTGAACTTGTCGCAAATTCAGCAAGTTTTGGCATCTTTTCACTAGAAATCGCATCATAGCGCAAACCTGAAACCGTTACGATCAGAATATTAGGTTTGTACGTAATGGGTGCGTAAGTGAGTTCTTTTTTCGGATAATCAATTTTTAAGGCATCTAAACGACCTTCTTGCGCCAATTTTTGCGTATATTCTTCTCCATCCAAGAAACCGTGTTTTTCTAAAAAAGAACGAGCTGTCATTGGATAAGATAAAGGGAAATTAGAGCGTTGCATGGTGATAGGACGATACAAATAAGCATCTGCCCAAGCATAAATTAAATGCGTCGCAATGAACATTGCGGTTAAGAATATGCCGGTGCCTTTTAGCCATTTTTGGCGTTCAAGACTGCGTAATTTTTCCCAACTCCAGCGAGAAAATAACATTTGTGCCAGTAAAACTATTGGCATTGGTGCAAAGAATATTTGCCAATCGCGTGACATTTCACCATTTTCTGGATTGACCAGCAAATTCCATACAACAGAGGATAAATGCAGATTAAAACGATTGAAAACAGCAGTATCAAATAATAATAAAGTTGTACAAATGGTGGAAAAAATTACGGTTAATCCGCGAAAAGTGCGGTGATTTTTAACAATGAAACTCAGTGGAAAGACAACGAGTAAGTACAACGCAAAAACATTGAAACTAAAATGCCCGAACAAACTCACAAAGAAATAAAGTTTTCCTGCTAGAGTATCTGGCCAGTCAATGATAAAGGCATAACGAGTGCCAATAAGAATAGCAACAATAATATTAAAAAAGGCAAACCAATGGCCCCACGAAATTTTTCGTGAAACGTCATCGCGGTATTGTTTGCCGCTGAAGGTGCCTTTTTTAATCCATTTCATATTAACGTGTTTTTACTGCATTGATTAAGGAATTAGAAAACGCTTGAGCCAATGCCTCGCGTTGAGTTTGTGGCACACTGGTGGTTAATAAATTGCTTGCCATGTTACCCAGAGCGATTAAAGAAAGATCTACTGGTGCTTTATGTTTTTCTAATACTGTGATCATATCGTTTACAATCGCACTTAATTGAGCATCAGAATATTTAGAATGTTGAGCCATAATGTCAAAAATAAAACAAAAAATTTGGCTTATGATACCCGATTATTTCGTAGAACCTAAATAATTTCTTTTTTCTTGCTGAAAAAGTGCGGTTATAATTTGCGACAAATTTTTCAAAGGTGACAAAAATGAGTATTACCGTTAATCAAATTGTTTTGCATCAGTTAGTCAAAAATGTGGATGGCGATAGCATAAAAATGGAAAGCGTATTACGCGATGAGTTGCTGTTAATTACGCCAGAAGTAGAACAAATGATGTTGCAACTTCATCAAGGCTATCAAAATAAAGCTAAGGCTTTTGGTGTGTTTCAGGAAAAGTCTATATTTGCACAACATTTAAATCGTTTATTGGAACAAGAAATTGAGTTTTTAGGTTTTAGTCAATATTCAACAAAATTGCTTGCAGATGAGCTAGGTAAATATAACTTTGCAGACAGTGGAACCTTGATTTTATGTCAATATAATTTCTTAGCGACAGATTATTTGTTTATTGCATTACTTGATAGCCGTCATAGCATGTTAGTCGATGAGCATTTAGATATTCGCCGTACAGAATATCTTGATATTACTCAATTTGATATTGCGGCAAGAGTGAATTTGACGGATTTGCAGGTGAATGCGAACTCTAATCGTTATTTAACTTTCATAAAAGGCCGTGTAGGTCGCAAAATTAGTGATTTCTTTATGGATTTTTTAGGTGCCGAAGAAGGATTAAATCCACAAGTACAAAATCAGTGTTTATTGCAAGCAGTGAGTGATTACTGCGATCAAGGCGAACTCAACAAAGAGCAAACTCAAGCAGTGAAAAAACAAGTGTTTGAATATTGCAAAGCTCAACTTGCTGGCGGTGATGAAATTGAATTGCAGGAACTTTCTGATTCCTTACCCACTCTAAACGAACAGCCTTTTGTTACCTTTGCGGGAGAACAAAACTATGGCTTGGAAGATAGCATTCCACCAGTACGTTCAACCTTAAAATCCCTAACGAAATTCACTGGATCAGGAAAGGGAGTGAGTATTAGTTTCGATGCCGATTTATTAAATACTCGAATTCAATGGGAACCGATGACGGATACGCTTACTATCAAGGGTTTACCGCCGAATTTAAAAGATCAATTACAAAAGGCTTTAAAATCAGAGAATTAATTTGGAAATATGCTCAAACTTGGGTATTATTTGACAGTACTTTTGCACAAATAAGGTAAAGAAAATGCAAGTTAAAACACTTTTAGGCGCAACCTTTTTAGCATTAAGCGTCGCTTCTTGTTCCACCGTTGAAAAAGTTGTATATCGAATTGATGTACCACAAGGCAACTATTTAGAAGCGACTACAGTTGCTCAAGTTAAAGAAGGCATGACTGCTCAACAAGTACAATATTTGTTGGGTACGCCAGTATTAATCGATCCTTATAATAGTCAGACTTGGTACTATGTGTTCTTACAACAACGTGCTTATGAAACACCTGTTCAACACACTTTCACGGTAAAATTTGATCAACGTGGGATGGTGACTGAAACCAATCTAGATAAACCTTTGCCAGAAGTTTCGCAACAAGGCGAGAATAACACCATTATTCAAACTGGTGAGAAAGCAAAATCAAGCTGGTGGCAATTCTGGAAATAATCTTTCTATTTTCACCGCACTACAACAAGAACTATTGATAAAAAGGAATCCCTAATGTCAAAACTCTTGCTCGTTGATGATGATGTTGAATTGACGGAGTTACTTTCATCTCTTTTAACGCTAGAAGGGTTTGATGTTCAAACAGCAAATAATGGATTAGAGGCATTACAAAAACTGGATGAAAGCCATGAGTTGGTTTTACTTGATGTGATGATGCCTAAGCTAAATGGTCTTGATACATTAAAAGAAATTCGTAAAGTCTCTAATGTGCCAGTGATGATGCTTACTGCAAGAGGTGACGATATCGATCGCGTGCTTGGCTTAGAATTGGGGGCAGATGATTACTTGCCTAAGCCATTTAATGATCGTGAATTAGTGGCAAGAATTAGAGCGATTTTGCGTCGAAGTGTGTCGCCATCAAATAATGTTGACGATACAAAAGAAATATTATCTTTTGAGAATGTAACCTTATATTTGACTCGCCAAACTGTAATGCATGGTGAGGAAAACTTAAATTTAACGGATTATGAGTTTAAGATCCTTCAGCGATTAATAGAATCAAAGGGGGATATTGTTACTCGTGAAGAATTAAGTTTAGAAGTGCTAGGAAAAACATTAAGTCCGTTCGACCGCTCTCTTGATATGCATATATCTAATTTGAGACGAAAGCTACCAGAGCGAGAAAGCAAATTGCCTTGGTTTAAAACTTTACGCGGAAAAGGCTATCTTTTAGTCACTTAGTTTTATGAAATTGCGTAGTTTTTTCTGTTTAAATCAACTTGCAATCAGAACATTTGCTATGTTCTGGTTTTCTTTTTTTATCATGATGAGCCTTGTGATCGTGCTACCCAATCTCGATCTTAGACTCTATTCTCCTCTAGAAGAAGCAGATATTGTTAACTATCAAAAAAAAATCCTAAATATCGTTCGTAATGGTCAATTACAGGGGCTAATTTCAGAAGTTCCTGATTTACCTTCAGATAAATTTCAACCTTCTAGACCAGTTCTGATTAATTTACAAACTAAAGATATTCTAGGTGAATTACCCGAGGAAACCACCTATATTCGAAGATTTACGGAGGCATCCAATAATTTTTCAGAACCTAAACGTAAAAATTTCAATGAA
Organism: Haemophilus quentini; assembly: GCA_001752465.1. GTDB lineage: Bacteria > Pseudomonadota > Gammaproteobacteria > Enterobacterales > Pasteurellaceae > Haemophilus > Haemophilus quentini. Next base: position 1,050 of record MDJB01000001.1, on the reverse strand, counting down.
GTACAGATATCAGGTCCATTTCAAGTATATTTAGGGGATGGGGCCAATTCTTATGCCTTATACTTTATTTCTTACGTTAACCCACAGCGTGAGATCTTTAATTATGTTTTTGATAGACCTATTATATTGATTCTGCTTATTCTTTTAATTACTAGCCCGTTACTTTGGTGGTTTACAAGAATGCTGACTAAGCCGATTTCTCGCTTGCAAGAAGCAGCGAATTCAGTGGCATTAGGCAATTTTAAAATTGATAAGAGCTTAGTGGCTAATGGTCCATTAGAATTACGTCAAGTTGGTCAAAGTTTTAATCGAATGGCAGCCTCTATTGATCATCTAATCTCTAATCAACAAACACTACTTTCATCTATTTCACATGAATTAAAAACACCACTCACTCGTTTACAGTTGACTACAGCGCTTGTTCGCCATGAATGTGGTGAAACAGATAGCGTAAAACGCATTGAAAGAGAAATTGGGCGCATGGATAAAATGATTAGTGAATTGCTTCTACTTTCACGCCAGCAAATGAATAGCCAAATGGAACGGGATATTTTTTATGCCAATACGCTTTGGACTGATATTATCAACGATGCAAAATTTGAGGCAGAGCAACGTGGTATAGCGTTTCTCACAAATATTCGTTTACCAAAAAATGAATTACAACTTAACGGCAATTTTAGATTGCTAGAAAGTGCGATCGAAAACATTGTGACAAATGCGCTTAAATATACCAAGGATAAGATCGAACTTCATATTTTTATCCAAGAAGAAGAAGAAGAAGAATTTCTCAGGATCCGTATAGATGACAACGGATCTGGAGTCCATCCAGATGAATTTGAAAAAATCTTCAAACCATTTTATCGAGTAGATGAGACGCGAACTAGAACGACTGGCGGTACAGGACTAGGATTGGCGATTGTGTCTAATGTTATTCAGGAACATCAAGGAAAGGTCTGGGCTGAAAAAAGCCCACTAGGCGGGCTTACTGTTACTATACGATTGCCGTTATGGCTCAGTAAATAAAAATAATAATCCGCACGTAAAACGTGC